>DAOTMQ010000130.1:0-10287 GCA_035450385.1 Kiritimatiellia bacterium
TCGCCGTTTTCATAGCCGTAGGCGAGCGGATGGTCGTCGCCCTGCCAGCCCGCCGCCATGTCGAATGGGCTGTAAATCACGCGTGTCTGCCCGTCAATCTGGATGCCTTCCAGCACAGGCGCGACGAGCGATGGAAACTTGGCGCGGGTGGCCAGGGTGTAGCGCACGCGGTCGAGCGTGAAGGGGCCTTGCGCGAAGAGCGCATGATCGGCCGGCAGTTTTTTGAAGTCGGTCGTCGGGAAGACTTTTTTCATTTCGCGGTAAACGGCACGCCCGAACTCGTCGAGTCCCAGTGAGTTGTCGATGATCAGAAAGCCCCCGCCCGCGAGATAACCGCGCAGCGCACGGACCTCGGCCTCGTCAAAATGAAAATCGCTGATGCCGGAGAGGTACAGGAAGCTGTAGTCGGCGATGGGATCGGTATCGAGCTTGACGGTGCGCGTAAGGTAGGTGGCCTTAACGCTCAGATTCTTTTTCATGAAGCGGAGCAGGTTGTTGGCTGCGCCGGGTTCGGTGTTCCAGACGCCGCTGGTCCGGACTTGTGCGAAGACGACGGGGTCGGCGTTGGCCTGCGCGTCTTCGTCGCTGTAGATCTGCGCCTTGGCATGCGCCTGCCCGACGCGGAAATAACCCATGGCGTAGGCGACGAGATTCATGCCGAGACGCAACGCGGAGGGCGCGTCGTAATAGTCGGCCTGCTTGATCAGTTCGGGTGCGGTGTTGTCCCAGCCGGCGCCCAGTCCGTAGGGCGAGACCACCGCAGCGACGCGCGACCCGATGTGGACCGCATCGAGCACCGGGAGCATCTCCTGCTTGGTCTTGGTCGAAAGTTTGACCGTATTGTCGACCATGTGCAGGAGCGGGTGGTCTTCGGGCAGGCGGCGGATTTGCGCTTCGGGTAGCGTGCGGCTGAGTTCGGTAAGCGCGGATTTGTAGAAGTACGGCGAGCCAACAACCGAGTCGAACCAGACCATGCCGCCAGCGAGCAGGTAACGGCGCAGGGTCTCGCGTTCGGCGTCAGTGAAATTGAGCGAGCGTCCGCCTGAGAAGTAGAGCACCGGAATCTCGGCAGGTGTGGCATTGAACCCGGCGAGCGGGGTGGCCTCGACCTTGTAGTCCATGTTCAGGTGCTTGTAACAGGCGCGCAGGAGCGACTGGCAGTCGGCCGGGACCATGTTCCAGTCGAAAACACGGGTAATCATCCCGTTTTCCCATGTGTAATCCAGGTACGAGCCCCAGATCACCTTGCCGATCAGGGTGGACGGACTGGGAGGACGTTTTTTCTCGGAACGCCGCAGCGGTGTGGCCGGCAGCGGCAGCGGGGGCAGAGCTTCGCCACCCTGCCGCATCTGGGGCTTGGCCTTGGGCGGCAGACCCACCGGCTTAAGAAAGTCATCTTCACTAACCGCATGCGCGGCTGTCGCGAACAGCAGGAGCGAGACGGCAGCGAGCCGCCCGCAGGTCAGACGCTGATTCATGGTGTCACCTCCGTGAGCGCACGCTCGACGTCATCCAACAAGCGGCGCGCTTCAATCTCTTCATGCGTCCAAGGGCTCTCTTTGCGGATCAGGGCGATCTGATGCCGCGCCTGCTGGAATTGCCGCTGCCCCAGATAGAGCTTGGCCAGTTCCAGCCTGAGCTTGGGCGTGTACGTTTCATCGACCTCCGCCAGCAGCGCGCGCTGCAAGCAGACGATCGCCTTGCGTGGCTGGCCGTTGCCGACCAACGCCTGCACTTTCATCAGGTTAATCCGCGGCGAAGCCCGTTCCTCGGGCAACTCCCATTCGAGCATGTCCACCTCGGGCAGGCTCTCACGGAAGAGACCCTGACTCAACAGGTTCTGCACGCGGAAGTGACGACTATTGTAGGTGAAGAGCGCCTTCTTGTCGAGCGCGGTACCGACCTGCAGCGGCGTCTGTCGCGGAATCGCGGCATACAATTTCTGGGCGGTCGCAAGATCGTCGAGCACCAACGCGGTGTCGGCCAAATAAATATCGAGCAGACGCGGCTCCCAGTCGGTCAGGTCTTCGCGGCGAATGGCGTTCAAAACCTCGCGTGCCTCCTGTGGCCGGTTGAGGCAGAGGTTTAGCATGCCGCCGAAGTGCAGGGCGGCCGAGGCCCGCGCCTTGGGGTCCTTGACACGCTCGAGGATCGCGCGGAAACAGCGCTCGGCCAGTTCGTACTGCTCGTCGACCTGTTGTACGCCTAAGGCGAGTTCTCGCAACACCGGCGCGAGGTCCGCCTCTGGGATGCGGTCCAACGCAGCCAGTACACGCTCGCCGAACGCAGCGGCTTCCGCCTCTTTCAGAAAGAAAAAATAACCCAGCGTGATCAGCGCATAGCCCTGCGGCTGGATGCCGACCTCGCGCTCCTGCAGTACCGCGCGGTTGAGCAGGCTGAGCGCGCGGGCATCGTCGTTTTCGTTTTGGCCGTAGCGGGGCGCGATGCGCAGGGTTTGGCGGCAGACGCGCCGCGCGCCATCGGGCAGCGTGACCGTGAGCGTGACAGGCACCTCGCCCTCGGCAAAGTAAAGGTGGTTGGTGACGCGGCCGCTGCCACGCGTGCCGTCGCCGAACTCCCAGGCGTACGCGGCGTCCCCGACCCCGTCGAGCGCGGTTGCCTCGAAACGGACATCGTAGCCGGCATATCCGCGCAGTCTGACCATGTAGGTGTTTTCCCAGATGAAATCGGCTTGGCGCGTGCCGGAAGCATCGACAAGCGGCGTGACGTACGCATAGGCGGCGCGCGTGAAATACTCCGGCCCGATTACAAAATGCCGGTTGTCGCCGGGCAGCGTCATCGCCGCAATCGCGAAGGAAGACACGTCGCTATTCGCGTGCAAAAAGGTAATCCGATGGACACCGGCCGCGAGCGTCACGGTTCCGCGCTTACTGCCGTCGAGCCCCTCTTTCACCGGATGTTTGCCGGGCCACGCGGCAACCTGCTCGCCGTTGATCAAGAGAAACGAGGCGTCGGTCGACGCGACGCAAAAGGTGACTGCGCCGCCTTTAGCCACGATCAACCCGCCCTCATACCGGTGCAGCGCGTTGGAGTTGGCGCCGAACGGGTTGTAGGCTGCGTAAATCTGTTCGGCAAAACGCCCCCCTTCAAAAGTGGCCTGTTTCCAGAGCGCCTCAAATTCGGCGACGGTGTTGACGGCCCGTCCGTCATACCGCTTCACCAGATGCAACAGACCCGCGCGGTGCGTAGAGGCGGGCGCAGGCAGCGGCGTCTCGGCAGAGGGGCGGCATGTGAGGCGTTCGCCGGACACGGCATCAAAATGGATACTGATGCGGCTGCCCTCGCGATTGAGCAGGTGGCAGGGGCGCGGCGCACCGGCCGCGTCGGTGAGCGTGAAGCCGGTGAAGCGGTCTTCGAGGAACAGGGTGGTCGTGGCGGTGACCGGTTTACCATCCTCCCCTTCAACTTGCAGCGTGCGTGTGACGTCAGCTATCGCACACTGCGCAGCAACCGCCCAGACTAGCGGCATGAGGATGTTGAGTGCCCTGTTAATCACTGGTAGGAACCGCCTCGATTTTAAAGAACTCCTTCAGCAAGATCGGACTTGCCGCATCACCCTCCCACGTACTCGACCAAGTAGAGCGGTTACCCATGAACGCGCCAGCCGAAAAGCCGAGCGGTGCCCACTGGCCAAGATCCGTGGAATGGAGCACACGATAATATGCTGCGGGGGTGTCGCCCTTGTAAGCGTTGAATTCCATGCGCACCTTGCCGTCCGCATCCACCGCCATGTGCGTGATCGAAAGCGGCTTGTCGGAGTACGGGGCCACCCCCGAATCGTAGATGTACTGAACCGTCTTCCCCGGCAAGTTCGGTGCGGCCGCGGACGGATCACGCGGCAGCCCCGCTTCGTCGAACCAAGCGAAGTCAATGCCGTTCGTCGATGTCGGCCCTGTATGCTCTGCGATGAAGGCATCCGTCGTAATGAGCAGATCATCCACCCGCGTACCGGTGAATTCGAGTTGGGCAATCTCCGCAACCGTCCCCGAGGCGATCCGATACCAAGTGCCGCAGGGAATCAGGTTGGCCGGCGAACGGAATCCGGCGGCAGTCGGACAGACCGATCCGCCCAGTTTCACGCGGCAGAAGCCAACTCCGTTACAGTCCTCCAAGTCGAGCCCGACCCGCACCCAGTCGCCATCCGCATAGACCTTGTCGGAAACCCGCGTCCAATCCGCTGTCCAGACGTCATCGACATGCTTAAGGTGCCAGAGACAGAAGCAGCCATCGCTATCAACGCGCAGCTTAATCCGGGCAGGAGTAGTCGCATCGGTGAGCAGGACCTGCGACCGGCGGACCTCGATCATCAAGTCGATATGACGGTTTCCGGAGATATTGTCTGGGAGCGTGCGCACGGACGAGCCCGAAGTGTTCAGGACCTTGGTGTGCGTCTCGCGCGGCATGGGATAGCCCGGCGGAACCGGCGGAACATAGGTCAGCGCCTCGACCACCCCGCTGCCGGACCAAGCGGCGATATCGCCCGCCGACGTCCCCACCGCGAACCTCTCGAAGGAATCATGCGAGCCGATCTCGGTCACCGCGGTCGAGGAGGTAAGTGTCCAATTGACCGTGGTGTCGCCTGTGACGGAGAAGACCGCCTGTGTGCCAGAACCAGAGGCACTGCCTGCAGACCAAGATGCGGAAACAACAGTCGTGCCGTTGTTCGTGTACGCCGTCGGTGCGGTTGCGCCGTGCGTCAGCGTCGACGTGATCGCGGTGCCGTTCAGGTAGCGGTAGTTGGTGCCGGACGGCTTCACAGTTCCGCCGGAAGGTGTCGGATAGTTGACGGTAACAACATCAAGTCCCGAAAGTTTCAAGGCGCAGAGTCGCGACACGGTGGTGGCGGTAAAGAACCCCACCGTCTTCGACACACCGCCGTCCGACACAAGATACACCGCCAGTGACCCATCGCTCAGCCGAGGACCGAGGCAAATCCCCTCGTAGACGATCATTTTTGACATGTTGCCGGAGTTGAAACTGATCAACGATGTTCCCTTGTTGACCGCCGTGTAAGTGGCGTTGGTCAGCGCGGGAATCGCAGAGATCTCTGTCACCGACGACAACGCCTCGGGCGTCACGCGGTAAATGCGGCAACGCCCCCATGTGCTGATGGCGCTGACCTCGCGCTCGAGTGCGAGAACCGATCCATCCGGCAGAGCACAAAGCCCCGAAAGTCCACTCTCTGAATACAGCGAGCCTCCACACGGGTCGCACTTGTACGCCCACTGTCCGGCATGCGTCCAGTTGGCGGTGACTTCGGGGCGGTCGTAACGCGTCAGGCGGACGACGGTCTGGATGGACGTGCTGCCGTTCGATGAATCCCCGTCGCATGTGAGCGCCTGTTCATTGGCGGTCCACATGGTGAGTCCGTCGCCGGAGACGGTCAGCGCTTCAAGCGACAGGTTCCCGCGCATGTACGTATTTTGGATCGCGGGGACCGGCGCGTTACGTCCGGTCTGGAAGCCACTCGAATAGAACTCACCGATGGTCGGGGGCTTCGTCTCATCGCTGATCCAGAGCGCGCCGCTACCGGGGTCGTAAGCGATGCCCTCCGCATCCCTCAGCATTCCCGGCTGTACGGCGGCCCCAAGCGTCTGCGAGGTAATCGCACCGGAAGACGCGTTGTAGCCGATTGTCAGCGGATAGAGTTCGGCATATCCGTTGGCACCGTGATCACGAAGAACATAGAACTGGTTCCCACCGGCGTAGGCGATCCCGCCGCATCCATCCACGGCAAAATCGTATTCGGCAACCTTGGACATCGTGACCGCAGCCAGCGCATGAACGGAACACAGCGCGGCGAGTGCGAAAAGCGAATTTCTCATCTTGATCATAGCGCTCTATCTCTCCTTGGATTCAAAGCTGAATCCCAAACAGCGGAGGAACGGACAGCTCCCCCGCCCTTCCCCCATACTAGGTCGGCCCCGAAGCATGTCAATCCCTACAACAGACGACTATTCTGCACTTTAATCATGCTTGGCGTCAAGGTCGCCGCGAAATCCCGCGAGCACGTGGCATGGGCGTCCCGCCCATGAAACACGGGCAAGATGCCCGTGCCACATCTGCAAGCAAAGAGTTTTGCAAGAGCCTTCAAACGAAAAAGCAGTGCTTTGCCTTTTCGTGGTAAGAATTTGGGTTGCGGGCTCCACCCGCGTTAGTATACTGCGTCCTGTATCACTGAACATTGTCTCCTCTAAAGAAGGTGCCCTTGATAAAGTTCCAACATGCCGTCCTGGCGGTGCTGTCCGTCTGTCTCGCGTTCTCGGCCTTTGCCATGGACGTCTACACCCCTGTCCGCGTGGATGGAGGCGTGACGCGCTTTGGTGACCCGAAGGCGTGGACGGTGACCAGCAAGAACCTGACGAACGCCCCCGCCACCCGTATCCCGGGTCCTGAGGACCAACTGACCGACCGTGGCAAGCTGTGGCTCGACCTCGGCGGCAAGACGTATACCGTGGGACAATGGACGCACGGCGCGAGTTGGTGGCAGTCAATCGTTGTTTCCAACGGCACGCTTGTCGTGCAGCAGAGCGGTATCATCCACGGCGGTTTTGTCGAGATCGCGCCCGGTGCCACATTTCGTATCGCGCCCGGCGCATGGTTCAAGCCCGGCTTTCAAGGCGGCTCCCCGTTTGAAGTCCGCGTGCGGCGCGGCGCCACCTTTGACCTGACGGATGTCAACGTGCAAACCTTCGGTCTCGCCGTGGATGTAGACGAGGGTGGCACGTTTCTCGGACCCGCCACCCTCGCCTTCGGCGAAGCCCAGCAAGGGCATCGGCTCGTCGTGGCCGGCAAGGCGATGCTGCCGACGGGCTTCGACGTACGCGAATCGCAGTGGAGTCCCGCCATGACAATCGTGCTCGAACCGACGGGTGTCATGATGCTCGGCGGCCCCGTGACGAAGAACGGCCACAAGATGAAGCTCTCGGTCGAGCTCAAGGGCGGTCGCATCGACGCCGTGAAATCCACAACCTTCGACGTGGACAAGGCCGTCATCACCGCCGATGCGAAGCTGCACGTCGACGTAGCGCAAGACGCCATGGCCGACCTCACCGCCTTCACCTCGGACGACGGCGTCGCGGTCGTCAAGACGGGCAAGGGAACGCTCCGTTTCGGCAAGGCACCTACTGGCGGGCTCGCGATCCTCGAAGGCGGCTTCGTTCCCCTCTGTGAAAACGGTCAGCCAATTTTCACCGGCGTCACGATGGCCAAAGGCACACGTATCGTTCTCGGTGCCGAACCCATGCGCATCGACCATCCGCCGGCCTGGATGAAGAAGGTCTCGTTCGCCCTCGATACGTGCCGTCTCACGAAGAACCGGCCGTTCTTCTTCAGTAGTGATACCGCGCTTCTCCAACGGGCAAGCAGGGAAATCCTCGCTGAACTTCCCGACACACTCGCTGTGGAGCTTCGCGGCGATGCACTGGTCGCCGTGCTGCGCGACCCCGCGACGCTTCCCGGAAAACCGCGCCCCTTCTTCGCGGTCTATGATGACGTCGTTCCGGACAAAGGCGCGATTGAGCTTCCGCTACCGTCTTGGACCTTCGCGGGGCACGACCTCGATGCCGGCGAGGCGTCGCTGCAATTTGTCTTCCCCAAAAACATCCGCTGGCGTTTTGCCGACGGCACCAACGCTTGCTACCTCACGGATGGCACGACGCGCTTCCCCGTCCGCACTCGCACCGAACGTGACGGCGCGTGGCATTGGACCGACGACGGAAAGGCCGCCGTGCTCAAGTTCGAGGTTCCGGCGGACGCCCCGCAGCGCGCGCTGCGGTTTGTCGCCGCCAACGGCATCGAAGGACTCCGCCGCCCCGAAACGTTGGTCGTGGGGCGCGGCGTACACGACGCGACCGTGACGACGTTTGTGGACCCGATGAACCGCTGCTACTACCTCGACGCCGACGGCTTCGCACCCGAACTCAAGCGCTTCACCGCCGTTGTACCGCATCCCGATTCGACAGCCGAAGCAAAGTACATCGTGGTCGAGGCGACCGACACGCGGCTCCGGCGGCGCTTCCCCGACCAAGGGCCAGACTCCTTTGTCGTCAAGGCAACCCTCGAAACGTGGCGCAACGGCACCTTCGAGACAAACCTCGTAATCACCAAGCACGACACGATTCATCCGCTGCCCGCACCGAACGAAGTCGTGATCGTGGGCCAGTGCGGTTACGGGCCTTCGACGAACCTCTGTCGCGACATCTTCGAGCAGGACCTCTGCAACCTCTTTGTTGGCTGGAATTCGGCGTCCAAGACTCACCCCGACACCTTCCCTGCCGACAAACGCGCGGTTTGGGAGAAGATCATCCGCGAGCGGCCGATGTACGCCATGTCGATCTACTCCGGAGACGACCAGAACCTGCAACGGAAACTCACCGAGGCCTATCACGGACGTTACCTCGGCAACAACATCGGCGAATACGCGGCGTTCCTCTACCAGAGCCGCAACGAATGCGCCATCCCGATGAACCTTAACCTGCTGCAGGCGCGGAATCACTTTGTCGACCGCTACTGCAACAACGTGCCGCGAAGCTGGGCAGGTAATTTTCCGATCGTCACCTCGACCTGCGGCACGGCGTTGTCGTGCTACGAGTTGGCCGGCGGCATCGACTATATCTGCAACGAGCTGTGGGCCATCGGCGCACAGAACCTCGCGCACACAACGGCAGAGGCGCGCGGCGCGGCCCGCCGTTGGAAGCCGGACTACTGGTGCGGCTGGAACGCGCACGAGTGGCAGACCTGCGCCATCCCCTACCACACCGAACAGAAGTTCGATTCCTGCTACGTGGGCTTCCTGCAAGAATACATCTTCGGCACGTCGCTCATCGTGCTCGAGTCTGGCGCGCAGGGGACACAGGCATGGAAGTACACCGACCGCTATCCAGACAAGAAAGGCGAACGCGCCAGCGAAGGCTATGACGGACACGTCGCGCGGAGTTACCGCGATGTCGTGAAAAAGTTCTACGACTGGGTGAAGGCGAATCCCCGCGACAAAGGTACGCCCGAAACGAAGATCGCCATAGCGCTGGGCAATCTCGACGCCTATCTCGGCCTCAACGGCGGTTTCAACGTCTGGAGCCAGCACGACAACGCCGCCACCAACGCGCTTTGGAAGTACGGTCCGCCCGAAGGCACGCAGGCGCTACTCCAAGACCTCTTCTTCCCGCGTTCCTCCAAAGTCATCGAACCCTACGGAAATGCTTGGCTGGCCGGCACACCCTTCGGCCAAGTCGATGTCATGAACGTCGATGACGAGTCCACGCTCGCGGATCTCAAGCGCTACGACCTGCTGGTTTTTGGCGGTTGGAACACCATGATGCCATTGCAAAAGGACGTGCTGCGGCGCTACGTCGAAAACGGCGGCGTGCTCTTGATGTCCGTGCCCCAGTGGACCACGCGCCTCGACCGCGACAGCATGAACTACACCGCTGCTGATCTGATCCAGCCCTTCGGCCAGATCGCGGTCAGCGCCCCCGTCGCGGCCGCAGGCAGAATCGGCGATCAAGACGTGACGCTGAAACTCGCGACGGTCACGCCCGGCCCGGATAGTGAAGTTGTTGAGACACTGGACGGCAAGCCGTTGCTCGTGAAGACCCGTGTCGGCAAGGGGGCCTTCTATCTCTTCACACCCTGGCACTTCGCGGGTTACAAGGGAGTCTACGCCGATCTTTACCGTGCTTGGGTTTCGCGGCTCGCCCGCGAGGTGCGCCAGACCGCCACGATCGAGACGGCGGACGACGATCCAGAGACGCTCACGTGCATCACCTACGGCGTCTATCCGAACACCATCTACATCCTCAACATGGACACACGCCACGCCCGCCGGGTCAACCTGATCGTCGCCGGCACCAAGCGCTTGATCGAACTGGCACCCTGCGAAATCAAGGTCATCAAGCGCTAGCGACATCCTGATACTATCGATTCCCTTCAGCCCGGTTGTGGGTGATGCAGAACATCTGGCTGTTCTTGACCGAGATGTCGCCGCCCTTGTTCCGTGCAAACCCCTCGTGGCTTTGCGTTACCCATGCTGTCATGTCGTTTCACGCACCCTTCTCCGCCGAACGGCGAGCCACGCCGCTACAGCGCACACCGCGAGCGCGACAACCCCCGCGATGATGGCTAACGCGACCTTCACGGGGCTTCTAGCGGGCGCGTCACCCGGCAACGGCGGCAGGTCGGGGAAACGCTTGCGCAAGTCGATGCGCTGTCTTGGGGGGATTGCATCGAAGTGCGCCTTGATGGGGTTGAAGTTGTTCGTCATGTACT
>DAOTMQ010000131.1:0-10258 GCA_035450385.1 Kiritimatiellia bacterium
AGACCGCCTCATCCGCTGAGAGGCGCACCAGAACATAGCCGATATCGCCCCAGTGTCCGGTGGAGGGCAGGCACAGGGTCTGCACGCCGCTGGTCTCCTGCTGCAACCAATTGTGGTTGTGGCCGTACACATACCCCTTACAGGCGGGAGTGGCCGCGAGTAGCGTGGCGATGCCGGTCTCGTGAAGCGGATGGTGAGCACCAACGAAGACTGGTTTGCTGCGTCCGCTCAATACGGTCCGCAACCAAGCGCGCTGCGCGTCGTCCAGACCGCCATGCACCGGGCCTTCGAGGCAGGAGTCCAGCAACACGAAATCGGCATGCGGCGTTTCAACCAACGACACCAGCCGATCCGGCACGAGTGACGCGGCGGCGCACTCCGGGAAAATGGCGAAGAACGGCGCGCGCCGGTCGTGGTTACCAAATGCGGCATGCCAGCGGACGCCAGCGTCGTCGAGCGGCTTGACCAGCGTCTTGAGCATGCGGTAGTCATTGGTGGCACCGCGATCGATCGAGAGGTCGCCATAGAACAGCACATTGGCGGGACGCGGGTTGAGCGCCAGCACCTCACGCACACAGCGCTCCAAACCCGCGCGCTGGTGCTGGTTTTTGTTGTCCATCGTCACATGTAAATCAGCGAAGAGCGCCACCAGATTCGGATCAAGCGGGATATCCGCGGCCAGCGCGGTAAGCGCGCCTAGCATAGCCAGTGCGACGGCCAGCAACCGGGTTTTCGACAGCATCGTGTTCATCAAGGTTCTCCTTTTTTCATTCGGTCGAGGTTCTTGCAAAACCCCTCGTGGCATGGGCGTCCCGCCCATGAAACACGGGCAAGATGCCCGTGCCACACTTGTAGGCAAGGGGTTTTGCAAGACCCTCGGTCATTTGGTCATTCGGTGCGGCGCGCGGCCAGCACCTCGTCATAAACAGCCAACGTTTTTTCCACCATCTGATCAAGCGAAAAACGCGCGAGCGCATCTTCGCGAAGCCCGGTCAGCGTGTGGCGCGAGGCTTCGACCAGCCGGTCGGCAAGTTGGGCGGCGTCGCCCGGCTCGACCAGCCAGCCGTTGACCCCTTCGCGCACGATGTCAAGCGCTCCGCCGAAACGGGTGGCAATCACCGGGCAGTCCATCGCCAGCGCCTCCGCCATCGAGCGGCCAAAGGCTTCGGGTTTGGCTTGATTGCCCGACACCAAAACATGGGCGCAGGCGTAGATTTCGGCAACCTGGCTCTGGCTGCCGGCAAACACCACATGCTCATCGAGCCCCAGACGGCGCACCTGCTCATGCAGAGATTGTGCATAGTCGGCGCGTGCGGGCTCGACGCCACCGACGATCACGGTCCTGATGGTCGGCAGGCGTTCACGCACCGCAGCCGTGGCGTCGATCAGCACGTCGTATCCTTTGAGTTGCGTGATACGACCGACACCCAACACCACAAAACGGCCCTCCAACTCGAAGCGACGCCGAAAGTCGGCCATGAACGCCGTGTCGGTCCGTGCCGGATCGAAACGTTGCGGATCGATGCCGCGCGGAATCAAGCGGAGCCGCTCGTCCGGCGTACCGTAGTGGGCGCGGACAAAGTCAAGAACAGCGGTACTGGGGCAGATCACACGCTCGCCCATGGTCATAATACGGCTGTAGGCGCTCACGCTATTGAAGCCGTGTACGGTAGAGACCACGGGCAAGCGCAACGAACGGTTGGCCAGACGTACGAGCCAGCCCGGCACCCGGCTACGGAAATGGATGAGGTCCGGCTGGATCGCCACCAGCGCACGTCGCAACGCTGCGGCGCGCGCTAGGGCCGTAAGGGGATTCTTCGACTTGACCTCCAGCGTCACATGCCGACCGCCCTCACGCTCCACGGTCGATACCATCCTTCCGCCGCTCGAGATTACGGTACTGACGTGGCCGCGCCGGACGAACTCGCGATTAAGCTCGACCGTGCCGCGTTCCACACCGCCCTCGTCGAGCGCCGGAAGGATCTGGAGAATATGCATACAAGAACCCACCGTTGCGGGGTTCTCGATCCAGCCGACGGATCTATTTCAGATCATTGAACATCTGAAACGCTTCGGCCGGCTTGAGCCCCTGGTGAACGACCGCCCCGACCGCCTGGATCATTGCCGCAGGCTTTTCCGACTGGAAGACGTTGCGCCCCATATCCACACCGGCGGCACCGCTCTGGATCGCCCTGTAGGCCAAATCCAGCGCCTCCAACTCGGGCAGCTTCTTGCCACCCGCGATCACGATCGGCACCGGGCAGCAAGCCACGACTTTCTCAAAGCCTTCGGTGTAGTAGGTTTTCACGATGTTTGCGCCGTTCTCCGCGCACAGCCGCGAGGCCAGCCCGAAGTAACGCGCATCGCGCACCATGTCCTTACCGACCGCCGTCACGCCCATCACCGGAATGCCATAGGCCTGACCCTCATCGACCGCCTGATAGAGGTTCGCCACGGTCTCGGCCTCGGTGGCGGCATCGCCGACCGACACCATCACCGCGATAGCCGAGGCGTTGACTTTCACCGCGTCCTGAATATCGATCACCACGTTGTGGTTAAGTTCGGTCAGAATCGAGGTGCCAGCATCCGCGCGCAGACAAATCGGCTTGCGACTGGTTGGCGGCACCAACGAGCGCAGCACGCCGCGCGTACACATCAAGCAATCCGCGTGCTCAATCAGCGGCACAATGCTGAGATCGATGCGCTCGACGCCCGAGGTCGGCCCCATAATGAAACCGTGATCGAAAGCCAGCATCACGGTACGCCCCGTGGCCGGGTTGAATATCCGGCTCAAGCGATCCTTCATACCCCAGTCGAGATTATTCGACCCCTTGAGAAAAAAGCCGTCGGTACACTGTTCCACGCCGATCCCATACTCCTTACCGTCGCGGATATCATCCAAATCTGCCATAGTTCTCTCCTTTTCAACTTGCTGCCTTGAGCGACTTCGCGAAGGACGCGAAAATGCAGGCCATCGAGGCCGCGCCGGCATCGCGCGGACCGATCGAACGCTCACCGAGGTTTTTCGCGCGCCCGAATTTGGCGCGCATCTCGCAAGTGGCTTCCGCCCCTTGCTCTGCGGCTACGGCCGCCCGCTCGAACATCACGACGATGCCTTGAGAGTGGGCGGACAGCAATGCCTCTGTCGCGGGGATCAGCGCATCCATCAGTGTCTTATCGCCGATGCGGGCGCGCGTGACATACCCCAGTTCCTCGAGCCCGCCGTTGAAGACCTTGGCCAGCGCTGCGGCATCAAGTTCCGTCGCGCCTTCCAGCGCGGTATCGCTCATGCCCTGCAACCAAGAGCCGTACAGCGTGCTGGTCGAGCCGCAAGCCTCGTTTTGCAAGGCTTCGCTCAGCGACTTAAGGTAGCTTTTGAAGTCTGCGCCATCGGCCTTCTCCATCGCCCGGAAGGCTGTTACGATGGCCGTCCCGTGATCGCCGTCGCCGCCGGCGGCGGCGTCCAACTCGGAGAAGTGTTTCTCCTCCGCGCGGATCGCCTCGCCAGCCGTAGCGATCATCTCCTTGAACGTCTGAAGCGTCAGCATCATGTCTGTCACTCGTTATGGGTTGCGGGCTCAGGCATTCCAGTACGGCGTACGGGCGGGCGCACTGAGATACTCCCGGTGATCCGCATCGAGCTTGCACAGGATCATCTGGAACCCGGCCATCTCCTGCACGGTCAGATACTCGCCGCAAGCGCCGGGCGTGACATTGATGCCCTTGTCGGCAAGAATCTGCGCAGCTTTACGGTAGACGATCAGCATCTCCATCAGCGTGGTCGCGCCGACGCCGTTGATGATCAGCAACGCCGTATCGCCAGCCTTGACACCGGACGCCTGCATCAGCGGTGCGATCATACGGGCGGCCGTCTCGTCAGCCGTGAGAATCTTGGTGCGGCCACCGCCGGCTTCGCCGTGTTGGCCCATGCCGATCTCCATCTCGTCATCCGGCAACACCGTGATCGGCTCGCCGTTTTGTGGATGCGTGCAGCCGGTCATGGCCACCGCCAGCGTCGCCACATGACGATTGAAGCGCTCGCCGATATCCATGATCTCGTCGAGGCTCTTACCGGCTTCCGCCGCCGCGCCAATCACCTTGTAAAGCGGGACACAGCCCCCCAGGCCGCGCCTCTCATCCGGGTCAGCATCAACACCGGGGCCGATGTCGTCGTGCGTCACGATCTCGCGGACCTTAATGCCCTCTTTCTCGGCGTCACGCAACGCCTTGGAGGCGCTCATGCGGTCGCCGTCATGGTTCAACGTAACCAGCACGATACCCGCATCGCGCTTGAGCAGACGCAGCGCTTCGAGCAACTTGGGCGCGCCCGGCGCGGCGAAAACGTCGCCCACCACACTCGCGTCCAACATGCCCTCGCCCACATACCCGCTGAGCGCGGGCTCGTGTCCGGAGCCACCCAGCGTGACGATCGCGACCTTGCTCTCGTCCTTCGGCGTGGCGCGCATCACGATCCTGTCGCTTACGAGCTTGACTTTGCCCTTGTAGCACGAGACCAGTCCTTCCAGCAATTCCTTGGTCAGATTCGCTGGATCATTAATAAACTTCTTCATCGCCATGTTTAAACTCCCTTACACCAATTGTATGTACTCGACCGCCACGTCGCCGTCATACACGAACGCGATTTTCATCGTCGGGAACGTGGTGACCGGCCAGAGCACGTTCTTGCCTTGCAACGCCTTTTCGATGTCATCGACGACGTAGGCCACATGCGCCTCTCCCTGAATCGCCGCCGCCATCGGGCTGTCCGGCTCAAAGTAGAGGAACTCGATCTTGTACGGATGCTTGCTGGCGTCGGTGATCCACACCTTCAGCGGCTCGATAAAGGACATGTCGTCCAGTTTCTCAAATACCGGAACACCTGTGTGATTGTACGTCATTTTGTTTCTCCCTCTCTTTAACGTTTTCGTCTTGTTTCAAACCTTACAGCGCGGCACCCGGCACCGTGAAACGCAGCCCTGCACTGTCGTGGAAAGTCGCGTACTCGGTGACAATCGCCCCGTCCTTGCCGGCCTGCATGAAGTGCCAGGTCTCAGGACCGGCCAGCTTATGCACCTTGCCGTCCGCCTCCCACTTCTCGACGTGCACGCACTTGAGGTGCGGGATCTGCAACTTGGACAACATGGCCTTGGCCTCGGGGAACTGATCGAGGTTCGGCTCGCCAACCTCGCTGAACCCGTACACATAACCGTTGCGCACCTGCCAGCTCTCGATCTTGCAACGGATCGTCTTGCCGTCCGCGTCCTTCGTGGGCAGATGGCGATGCTCGGCGATGCTCTGTCCGGGTAGCAGATAGATGTCGTGTCCGAAATACCCCTCAGCCTTCTCATTGCACCAAATCACGCCACCCATACCGAGCGCCGTAAAATCGCCCTTACCGAAATCAATCGCCCAGAACGGTCCATCCGGACGCTTCAACTCGGCATAGACAGGCACATTGAACTTCTCCATCAAATCGTAATACGCCTGCTTGGCCTTGGCCACATCGAATTTCCCGTCCTTGTAAAAATCCTCGTTCCTCATTTGTGTTGTCTCCTTTTTGTATCCGCAACACGGGCTCGTGCAGCCCGCAGTTAAACCCATCAGTCCTGCACCCACTCCGACAGCCACCAGGCCGGTCAACACTGAGCGCATCGAAATCATCTGTTTCATGGTCGTTTCCTTTCCTCCTGGCCGCACCAATTGCGATGCCGCCACCTGTTAGACATATTGAATCGTATTGAGTCCCAGTTTAGCCCAATCCGCCGCCCGTGTAAATCCGGAATCTCGAAAGCACAGCCGCGTTATTTCAGCAGAATCAAGGTGCCGGGCGACTTCGACTTCACCACGCCCGTCCCGCTGAACACCTCGGGGTGCGTCAATGCGCCGTACTGACCACCGACATAGCGCACGCCGTTGATCACCAGATCGCCCACAACGAACTTGCCCGGATAGTCCAACTCCACACGCGCGCCGGTCTCGATCGTGAGTGACGACTCGTCGCTGGACAACGCTTGCAGTGCCGCGATTTCAGAGACTCCGCTGATCCGTATATCATCGATCAACGAGCACGGATCGCCCTGCGGAATCAACTCCGTAGACCCCTGAAACTTCAGGATATGCGTGCCGGCCGTAACATGGACCAGCGGTATCGTCGCCGTGAGGTAGCCGCGTTCCGTCACGGTCACGCTGCCGCACACCGCGCCCGCCAATTGCACGTAAACCACATGATTCGTATACCAAATCCCGGCGTTATAGCGCGGACAGTAGGCGAAGGTCAGGGTATAGGTGCCGTCCACGGGGAAGTTGAGCGTCACCTGAATGGAACCGTTTCTGCGCACGTAGGCGGTCTGGACGCCCTCCGGCGCGTATGCCAACGCAGTGGCCGCGAAATAACTGCCGTTACGCTGATAGCCGGCATCATCGGTATTGAACGTCCAGCCCGGGCAGCCGGTCGCCGCCGCGCCGCGCCGGTCCTTCGCTCCCTGCCCGCCCCCCTCCGGCAGCAACGGGTTGCTTTCGAAGCCCGCATACGGCACGTCGACCGTGACATAGGTCCGTGCGCCGCGAACCGCGAAAAGGCCTTCGCTGACGGTAAGTGCACCGGTAAACGGCGTGCTGTTTTCCGGGCAATCTGTCAGGGCGAATGTTCCCTGCCCGAGCTTCCGCCACGCTCCCTCCAGCGTGTTGACCGCCAGATCGGCCTCGGTCACGCGCAGGTTTGTGCCCGCCGCGTCCTCGCTCACCAGCCGGTGCAGCGTCTGCCGGTGCTGCACTTCGCCGAGTTCGTTGGTCGCGCCGACAACCTCGAAGGCCGCGCCTGCCGAAACCGTGACCGCGCTTTCGGGCGCGAGCAGATTGACCAGTGCGTTTGACGGACTGGCCAGAGTGAAGTCGAGACGCAACGTGCCGTTGGAGACCAGCGTCGGCCCCGTATAGGTCATGGGCGCCGCGATCTTGAGCGTGCCGGTGCCCTGTTTGACCAGCGCACCGGTCGAATCCGGCGCCTGCGCGAAACCCTTGCCGCGGATCGCAACTTCATAGGCCATCGTATCGATAATCGCACCACCATTGCAAATCAGCGGCGCGGCCGACTCTTCGGACAGCGCTATGAAGAAGTCTGTGTTGCGGGCAGCTTCGACCACCGTGCCGTTGAAGAGCAGCGGACGCAGGCTGAGGTGCTGATCGGTGGCATTGGGCACGCCGAGCACTGGCAGCCGCAGACGACCACCATCCAGCGACAGTTGCGTGGCGTTCCCTTCCACGAAACGGAGTTCATTGCCCACCGTCACGAATGCGTCATTGGTGATGGAGACCACGGCATTCGAACCGGCGATGTCCAGCCAGTCCGCCCTGAAGTCACAGCCTTCGTCAAACACCACGCTGCAACCGTCCGCAGTGTCCCATCCGCACGAGAGCTTGCGGAGGCGGCCCCGTACATTCGACCAGCGGTGCAGCGCAGCGCCGCTACCGGGCAGCGCATCGCCCGCCAGATAGAGATCGACGTAGCCAAAGTACGCGCCGTCCGCGTTGACGACCGTCAGCGGCACGCCATCGTCACGGCCGTCCGGGAAACACGACAAGTCATCGTGAGGCTGAATCACAAAGCCGGCGAACGCATGGGCGCGCGGGGTTTCGATGCCGCGCGTGAAGGTGACCGTCGAGCCAGACGGCACGACAAAGCGCGTCGAGCGGTCGTTGGCGTAGATCTGGTTCGGCACATAAATCATGTTGCCGAATGTGCCGCCCGCGCGCGGCTCGAAACGTCCGCCAGTGGCGAAAGAGAGAGCTCCGCCGCCGATCGCATCGACAGCATCGGCCGCTACCACACCGCCGCCCACATGCAGGCCACCCGCCAGCGAAAACGGGCCTTGCAGATCGAGTCGGCCGTCGCCGGTTTTGACCAGCGTCACGGGACCGTCAGGCCGATCGCCCAATGCGGTGCCCGGCACGGTATTGGTCTCATCCGTCGGCACGCGAAGCGTCAGGCTCACCGGATACGCGGCCGTCGCATTCGTCACCTTGCCAAAACCGCCGCCATCCGCTTGTAGGCCACCGTTGAGACGGACGTCCAACGCTCCAACATCCAGCGTCGCGTCAGCCGCCAGCCTGACGGGATCCGCGACCTGCTTGACCGTCGTGCCAATGGCAAAGCGGAAGCTGCCGGCGGTCACGCCGTACTCACTCTCACTCTGCGATGCCAGTGCGGCCGTCGGGAACGTCAGCGCACCACCCTGCGTGCTATAGGCACCGGGCAGGAACGAAATCGCACCTTCACCGTTATTCAGCGTGCCCGCCCACTCGCCGACGCCCTCTTTGCCGGCTTCGATGTAGCGGTCTCCCTCACGAAAGCCAAAGGTCACTAGCGCGTATTCGCCCGGTCCCAACGCGACCGGTTCCGGCAAACGGTGGAAGCGATACCCGCCTTCGAGCGGATAGGTCTCCGCAGCACCCAAGGCGGTCACGGCCAACGGCACCCCGCCGGTGCGCGCGAAAATGGCAACCTTTTTGAAGTGCCCGTTCCCATCCCCAGCGCTGTCGTACGCACCCAGATGCGTGACGGTGATCAGCCGGTTGACCTGAAAGTCTGTACGCAGTGAGACTGAGACACCGCCTGCACCGGTGTTATGAAGCGCTGGGTCGGCGGCATACGCCTGGAAAAAGCGCGGTGCTGCGTCGTTGAAAGCCAGCGAGCCCTGCTGCACCGCCAGTCCGCCGAGCGTGGCGGCACCGGTCACGACAGCGCCGCCGTCTCCGGTTTTGGTCAGCGTCTGCACACTGACCACGTCAGCGGCCAGTATAACTTGGGAGCCGTCATCAACTGCCACGGTCGGAGACGGACCACTGAAATCCAACACGCCGCTCTCGATGGTGCGCTCGGCCCCCGCAACGGACAACGTTCCGATGTTTTGCAGGCCGCCCTGCAGCGAGATGGTCTGTGCCGTCGCAACACCGTTTGTGATAATGGCGGCTGCACCAACACCTCCGGCGCGGATACCGCCCTGCCAATTGGCGGCAGTGGGCCAGTCGGCTTCTGCTGCGGTACCGATCCACACGCCATCTGCGGTCTGCTTGATCGGCCCATCAGCCAACACCTGCCGGGCGTGCGCCGCATAGACCTCGCGCGGATCATGCGCGTAGGCGGTCAGCACCTGCTCGCCGTTGTGCTCGCTGTCGTCCCCCAACCGATAGAGGGCACGCGCCACGGCCAACTCCTTGAGGCAGTGGTTGCGCTCAATGTCAGCCTGCGCGTTTGAAAAGTCGGTAATCAGCGGCGCTGTCGCGGCATTCGGCAACGCATAGCCCTGCACGAGCGGTAACAAGGCGGCAAGCCGCATGGCGGCAGAACCGCTGTCAAAGCTTTCGCTTGCCAACGCGACCGCACGGTAATGGGAGAAGCTCGACGCGGCGTTGAACTGGATGGCCTTGGCAAGCAACGGCGAGACGCCTCCCGGATCCAACGTGCGTCCGAGCGCGATCAGATAGCTATCCATCATGCTCACGGAACGTCCATATTGGCCCATGCCGCGGAAATTCCAACCGGCATCCCATGGATTCGAGCTTACGACATCAACCAGCGTCTGCGCACCGACCGGATCGCCCAGCAACCCCAGAACGTGCGCGTAGATCAGCCGATCCGCCGGACTGCCTGCACTGGCATACGCCGTGCGCAACATCGGCAGCGCGGTGGCGGTGTCGGCCAGCACCGTGGGCAACGTGGAATAGTTGTTAACCAAACCATCGACAGCCAGTTGGATCGCGTTGTAAGGAAGCGGGAAGCTGTCCGTGTTATTGGCGTAAGCAGCATCAATAATGCCCACACCGACCAGATGCGTTTGCAGCGCAGCGATGTCTACCGAACGCACGTCGACACCGGCCTGAACGGCCAGCGCCGCGGCGTAACCGGCCGCATAGCCTTGGTTCTGCACGTCGCGTTGCATGCGCAGCAGCGGCATGGCGTCGCGATGCGCGCTGATGCCAAGCCCTGTCACCAGCAGACCGTCCAGCGTCTTGGGCAACAACGCGCGGAACGGCAGGCTTGCCGTCCAAGAGGACGTGCCGGGGTCGTAGACGAAGAAGAGGTCATGCACCGTGAATCCGTGCGAGTCAAAGTTGCTGGTCGGCCGCACGATCGTGTCGGGCCATGTGCGGTTGTTCAAGATGTCGATCGGCGTGACAGTCACCGCGCCCACCAGACGACGCCGCTCACGCGTCGCGGGATTCTGTGCGGCATCCCAGGTCGACGCAGGCATACTCTTGC
>DAOTMQ010000132.1:0-10142 GCA_035450385.1 Kiritimatiellia bacterium
TGCCGCCCGCACCGATCGCGATCATGCCGATGCCGCCGCCGGTCGGTGTGTGCGAGTCGCTACCCAACAGGGTCGCACCAGGTTTGCCGAAACGTTCCAAATGGAGTTGGTGGCAGATGCCGTTGCCCGGCCTTGAGAAAATGATGCCGTAGCGCTGGGCCACGCTCTTGAGATAGGCGTGGTCATCCGCATTTTCAAAGCCAACCTGGATCGTGTTGTGATCCACATAGCTCACGGCCAGATCGGCCTTGACACGGTCGAGCCCCATGCTCTCAAACTGCAGATAGGCCATCGTGCCGGTCGCGTCCTGCGTGAGGGTTTGGTCGATACGGATCGCGAGTTCTTCGCCCGGCACCAGACTGCCGGCCACCCGATGCGCCGAAAGGATTTTTTCAACAATATTCTTTGCCATGCGTTGCTCCTGATTGAGTACTACATGGTGCATGAAATGCCGTTGCGCAACAAGCCCAAACTTGTGGTATCCTGTTTGCTGTCTTCACGGACCTCGTGTTCAAGTTGACACCTTATGCCAAGCCACCTTTACATCCATGTTCCGTTTTGCGATGGCAAGTGCCACTACTGCGGCTTCTTTTCGGTCGTTGCGACACCCAGCGTGATTGAGCTTTACAGCACGTTGCCAGCGCGTGAATACGATTGCCATCTGACCAGCATGCCCGAGCTGGGCAAAGTTCCGCTACGTACCCTTTACATGGGTGGCGGCACGCCGGCCATGTTGGGCAATGACGGCTTGAAACGGCTGGCCGACGCATTGGCCAAACGGCTCTCTTTCGATACGCTCGAAGAGTGGACTGTGGAGATCACCCCGGCCTCATCCTCGGCTGCTCTGTTTGCGACATTGTCGGCCATCGGCGTGAACCGCATCAGTATCGGCGTGCAAAGTTTTGACGACGCGATCCTGAAACGTATCGGGCGGCGGCACGACGCCCAAGCCGCCGTCGCGGCGATCAAGCGCGCTCAGGACGCCGGGTTCGCGAATATCGGTATCGACCTGATCGCCGGCCTGCCGGGTGTCATCCCCGCGCTCTGGAGCGAAACGCTCGATCGCGCAATCTCCCTCTCGCTTACGCATCTTTCAGTTTATGCGCTGACCGTGGAGTCGGGCACGCCGCTGGCGCAACAGATCGAGGACGGCCTCGAACTGCCCGGCGACGACGACCAACTCGCTGCGCTCGATCAGGCCGAGGCGGCGTTCGGCGAGGCCGGTTTCGCGCGTTATGAAATTTCTAACTACGCGCTTCCGGGTTTTGAATGCCGTCACAATCTGGCGGTGTGGCGTGGCCATGACTTCCTTGGGCTCGGCCCGTCGGCGGCTTCGCGTGTCGGTCGGATACGCTGGACCAACAGCAAAGATCTTGAAGAGTACATTTGCGCCGTGCAACACGACTCGCTACCGTCGGCGGACTCCACCGCGCTTGACGCCGCCGAGGATGCTGAGGAGCGTGTGATTTTCGCCCTACGCTTGAACGAGGGGATCGACCTTGCTGCTGAGGCGCGGCGTTTTCCTGCTTTGGCCGGGCGGGTCGGTGCTTGGGAACAGCGTCTCGCCGATCTGGCCGTACACGGCATCACCGAGCGCGTGGGGGACCGCTGGCGCTTGACGGTGCGCGGGCGAGAGGTGTGCGACGCCGTCTTACGAGAACTGGTTTGATCCGTTTGAAGGGAACCGCTACGTTGATCATTCAGAATCCGGCAATCGTCTTGCAAATCCGCCCTTGGTCGCAAACCTCCCACATGGTGACGTGGCTCACGCCGGATTATGGCCGCGTCGTTACAGCGGTCAAGGGTGCTTGCCGGCCTAAAAGCGCGTTCCTGGGGCAATACGACCTTTTTTACACATGCGATCTGCTTTTCTACCGTCGCGAGCGCGATGGCGTCCACGCGATTCGGGAGTGTGTGCCGCGTGAGTTACGCGAGCCGCTGCGGCAGCGCTGGCGGCATGTCGTGGCCGCCGTTTATCTGTGCGATCTCACGGCGCGCGCGGTCCCCAGCCAGCAGGAGGCCGCCGACCTGTTCGCGTTGCTAAGTCAGACTCTCGACCGGCTCAGCCATGCGTCTGAAACGAATCTACGCGCCCTGCTGCTTTGGTACGAAACGCATCTCCTGCGGCACGTGGGGCTTCTGCCGGACCTACGCACCTGTCCGCACTGTCATCCGGTCGAGCGGACGTGGTTGCGCTTTTCCTTGCCTTCAGGGCGGCTGACTTGTCCCCATTTGACGAAAAATCAACCCGGTGAGGCGACCCTGTCGTTACACCGGGCCGTCCGTAATCTCTTTATGATGCTTGCCGATGCCCCGCAATTTGAGACGGCGGCACGGATACTCACTAACAAAAAAAATGATAGCCAAGTAAATCTTCTTCTTGGCTTATCCCGATTTCTTGGTATGTTTATGGCCTTTCATCTCGAAGTGCCCTCGGCTGTCCGTCGTGTCACTTGGGAGACGTTAGATACAACACCTGCGCAGAAACCTGCGCAAGAGGAGATCACGATACCATGAAGTGCGTCCGCTTGTTCAGCCTGACCTTGGCATCCACGCTGGTGGTTGCAACCGGCTGCAAAAAAGAACCCGAGGCCGTAGAGGCCGCCGGGAGCCCCGCTGAGCCCGTAGCCGTTGAGACGGCCGCCCCCGCAAACCCGAACGAAGTCATTGCTTCGGTCAACGACAAGAAGTATCTGCGCAAAGATATGGATAAGATGGTCAACGCTTTGCTGAAAGCGCAAAACGTGCCCGCCGGTCAGATTGCGCAGGCCAAGGAGTATTTTGAGCAGCGTGCGGCGCTCAACTTCATCATGAAAACGCTGTTGCTTGATGAAGCTAAAAAGCAGTCCATCACCGTGACCGACGATGATCGCAAGGCGCAACTCGCCAAGATAGAAGAGGCGCTGAAGCCTCAGAATATGACGCCGGAGCAGTACTTCAAAGAGGCCCCGCTGGGCGAAGAGGCTGCCAAGGCTGAGTTCGAAGAGGGACTCATCATTGATAAGCTCATCCAAAAGAACGTGCTCGCCGGCATCAAGATCGACGAAGAAGACGTCAAAAAAACCATCGCCGATATTGAAAAGAGCAATGCGGAGATCGTTGAGAAGAACAAGAGCCTCGAAGCTGACAAGGCGGCCAAGAAAGCCAAGATCGAGAGCATTAAAAAGCAGCTCGATGGTGGCGCTGATTTCGCCGAGTTGGCCAAGGCGAATTCCGATTGTCCCAGCGGCCAAAAAGGCGGCGATCTGGGCGAGTTCACGCGCGGCAAGATGGTGAAGCCCTTTGAGGATGCCGCCTTCGCGCAGGAGGTCGGCAAGGTTGGCGATATCGTCGAGACCCAATTCGGCTACCATCTGATCAAGGTCACGGCAAAGACGCCCGCCACCGCCGCGCAAGGCGACGCTCCGGCGAGCCCCGAGTCCGTTACGGCGTCACACATTCTGGTGAAGGTCGAGCAGGCGCAGCAGCCGCAGCCGGTCCCGACCGCCGAACAGGTGACAGAGCAGCTCAAACAGGGCAAATCACGCGAAGCGGTCCAAAAGTACCTCGATGATCTGAAGGGCGCGGCGAAGATCGAGACGATCTTCGAAGGCTTGCAGATCTAGCGAACGGACTTGGAGTGCGGCGGCAAGCGGTATTCCGCGCGACGCTGCTTTTTGAGCAGGAATGCGGTGGCAGAGTGGTGTGTAAAAGCGGTGCCGCGACCCGCGCACAGTGCGGCTCTTGTCACCACAAATCATTTGCCAGGCTTGCTAAGGCGTCTTGGCGGTTTGCTCAAAACGCTTAGGTAGAAACTCCTAACTCCTAAATCCTACTTGCGGTTGTGCGCAGTCGCGCACAACCGCGTGGGGGCAACGCACGAGATGGTCGCCGCAGGGCTCAAGTGCGGGCGGGGTGTGTGCGCACGATGGCTGAGCGACGGGACAGCGGTCATGAAAGCGGCAGCCCGGCGGGAACTGTCCAGCGGATGGCACTTGCCCGGGAATGGCTTTGAGACGATGGCCGCGCGTGGCGGCGGAGGGCATGGCTTCCAACAGCGCGATCGAGTAGGGGTGGCGCGGCTTGGCGAAAAAGCTTGCGGCGTCGGCCTGTTCCACAAGCTGGCCGGCATACATGACTGCGACATGCGTGGCCATCTGTGAAACCACGCCCATGTCATGCGTGATCAGGAGCAGGCCGCTGTTTTGCCGGTAGAGACGGCGCATCAGATTCAGTACCTGCGCCTGAATGGTTACGTCGAGCGCGGTGGTGGGTTCGTCGGCAATCACCAGGTCGGGTTCGAGGATCAAGCCCATGGCAATCATCACGCGCTGTTGCATGCCGCCGGAAAGCTCATGCGGATAGGCGGTCAGGCAGGCGTCAGGATCGGGGATGCCGACGCGGCCCAGCCAGTCGCGCGCGATGTCGCGCGCGGCGGCAGTCGAGATGTCACGGTGTAGCTTGAGAACCTCTGCGAGTTGACGGCCGATGCGGTGCAGCGGCGAAAGCGCGGAGAGGGCGTCTTGGAAAATCACGCCGATATGCGCACCGCGCAGTTGGCGCAACTCAGGCAGCGGCAGGGTGATCAACTCGCGACGGTCGAAGCGAATGCTGCCCTGCGTGATGCGGGCCGGCGGCATCGGCAGCAGCCGAGGGATGCTCATCGCCGTGGCGGATTTGCCGCAACCCGACTCGCCGACTAGGCCGAGCACCTGGCCGCGGTCAAGCGTGAACGACACACCGTCGACCGCGCGGATCACTTGATCTTCGGTTTCGAACTGGATGTGCAGATCTGAAAGTTCGAGCAGCATGTTATTCCATCTTCGTGTGTTGGCGCGGATCGAAAGCATCGCGCAGGCCCTCGCCGACCAGCACCGTCAGCAGCATCACGGTAAAGAGCGCGAGCGAGGGGAAAAGAATCAGCCACCACGCCCGGCGGAACTGTTGCGCCTGCTGGAGCAGCTCGCCCCAGCTCGGCGTGAGCGGCGGCAGGCCGAAGCCCAAGAAGTCCAGGGCCGCCAGCGAGCCGATCGCACCAATCAGCGTGAACGGGAAGAGCGTGATGAGCGGTGTGAGGGCATTGGGCAGGATGTGGACGAAAATGATACGCCACACGGAAAGGCCTTGGCAGCGCGCCGCCTCCACAAAGGTGCGGCTGCGCAGACGCAGAAACTCGGCGCGCATGTAGTAGGAGATGCCGATCCAGTTGAAGAGGCTGTAGCAGACGAGCAGGATCAGGAAACTCCGGCCGAGAGCCGCGCCGATGAAGATCATGACATACAGGAAGGGCAGGGCGCTCCAGATTTCGGTCAAACGCTGTCCGGCGATATCGGTCCAGCCGCCAAAATAACCCTGAATAGCGCCGATCGTCAATCCGAAGAACATCGCCCAGAAGGCCAGTAGCAGGCCGAAGGCCATCGCGATGCGCATGCCGTAGAGCACACGCGACAGCACATCGCGGCCTGCGGCGTCGATGCCCATCCAGTGTCCGCGCACCGGCGGGTAGGGCCAGGCGATCTCATTCAGGGCACAGGCGACTGCCGCCTTGCGTCCCTTCCAGTCGATCGTGGCCGATGGCGCGGTACCGTTGAAGGCTTCGTCGGCCAGACGCAGGATGTCGGGGCGGTGGGTCTCCGGCACGCGCCGCCACGTACGCCGGTCGGTTGCGGCGAGCGTGCCGTCCGACAGGCGTTTGAAGCACAGTTGCAGGGGATTGTCCGGGGGCTGCGACTGCCGGAACATCAGGCGCACCGATTGCGGCGGTGCGGGGCGCGCGGCGCATTCGGGCAACGTCACGCGCACGGTCAGGCCGGTGACGGTGGCGTGCTCAAGATCGAAGTGCTCTTGCGGCGCGGTAAGTCCGTCGAACCGCCGCGTCAGCGCGCTACGCAGCGCCTCGGTCAGGTGCCACTGCGCATCAAGGCGCGTGCCGGCGATGGGCGTCGTCTCTGGGAAAAACGGGGCGACGCTTTGCGGGCGCACGATGGTGCCGTCGCGCAGCAGGTTGATGCGCCCGACGTGGACTTCGGGCACGACGGAGACCTTGACCGTACGCGCATGGCGCAGGGTGGCGGCATCCACCACATCGCCGGGGCTGTACGGTACCGGCGCCCAGACCACGCGATTGGCGGGGTTGGTGGAGAAGGCCGGCGACGCGATGAAAGCGGGGTAGTTGATCGGGGTGGCTTCCGCCTCTTCACCTAGCAGGTCGCGCTGCGTCAGTTTCCGGACAAAGGGGAAGAAAACGTGGTCGTTGACACGCAGAAAAAGCGGGCGGCTGTTGCAAAGCAGTTCGGCCACCAGACTGATGGCGAAGAGGATGCCGAGCAGGATCAACGCTACGCGCGCGCGGCGGATACGCAGGAAGTTGCGCAGCCGTTTGCGCGTGAGCGGCGAAAGACGGAAGAAACGGGGCAGGTTCATGAGGAGCCGAAGTGGATGCGGGGATCGATCAACAGGTAACAGAAATCCGACAGCAGGTTGCCGGCGAGTTGCATGACTGACGTCAGCGCCAGCAGCGCCAGAAAGACCGCGTAGTCGCGGCCGACCAGCGCATCCCAACTCAGCCGTCCCATGCCCGGAATCTCGAAAATGCTCTCGATGATGATGGATCCGGCGAAGAGCATGCCGAGGATCGAGCCGAAGCCGGTCGCAACCGGAATCAGCGCGTTGCGGAAGGCGTGGCACCAGATGGCACGGCGGCGTGTGGCTCCCTTGGCCAGAACGGTGCGCACGTAATCGCTGGAGATCTGATCCAGCAGCGAGTTTTTCATGATCAGAGTCAGCACAGCGAAGTTGCCGACCACGTAGCAGGTGACCGGCAGCGCCATGTGCCAGGCGCGGTCTAGCAGCCGCGTGCCGAGCGATACCGGCACTGGAAAATCAGACTCAAAACCGCCCAGCGGGAAAATGTCGCCTAACCCCTCCACCGTACCGCAGAGCAGCATCTTGAGCACCATGCCCAGCGCGAAGGCGGGGATCGCGTAGCCGACAAAAACCACGAGACTGGAGACGGCGTCAAAGGGCTGGCGGTGGCGCAGCGCTTTGGCGATGCCGAGCGGGATGCAGATCAGATAACTCAGCACAAAACTGGTGATGCCGAACCAGAGCGAGACCGGAATGCGCGACACGATCAACTGCCAAGCGGTGCGGTTGGGATAGTCATACGAGGGAATGCGCATTCCCATACGCTGTTTGATCAGCCAGTCGAGGTACTGCGTGTACAGCGGTCGGTCGAAGCCGAACTGGCGGTTCAACTCCTGCCGGTACTCCTCGGTCACTTGCGTCACCTGCGCCGCCGACTGGTCACCTGCGCCGCCGATGCTGCGCATCTTCATAAGCTGGATATCGACCGGCCCGCCCGGCAGGAAGCGGGTCAGGGCGAAGCACACCACCGTGATGCCCAGAAAAGTGGGGATCACCAACAGCAGCCGTCGTATCAGATATGCGAGACGGTCCATGGGGCAGCAGTGTAGTAAAAATGGTCGGGACGGACAAGGGTTTCTGTAGGTACTTTCGGATTGACTCTCTTCCCCTCCCTTCTGCATAATGAGCACCGATCATGGAAGCAGGAACCCGGTTGTTTCCAGTCTACCTTTCTATCCTTTTTGCCCAGTTCTAAAACAGTGATTCCAATTCTCAAAGCTGTCGCTGAAGGGCGGTTGATCGAACTGCCGCCCTGCGATAAAAATCAGGCGCTCCGCACGCTTGCCGAGACGCTTTGTGCCTCTGCTCACATACCGGCGGGGTACAACGTTTTCGACAATGTCATTCGGCGTGAAGAGCAGGCCATCACCTACCTCAAATACGGCATCGCCTGTCCGCACGCCCGCTCGGAAGAGCATAGCGGCGAGATGTCTTGCGTCATAGGCTGGAGTCCCGATGGCATCGATTATGGTAACACCGATGGGTGGCCCGTCCATCTGATCCTGATGTACTACGTCCCTGGTTCTGCCCGTAATGTTTATTTGACCGAATTGGCGACATTGGCCCGGGCGATCGAGGACGACGAGACCAAGCATGAGTTGGTCAACCTCAAGGATCTGGAGGACGTTCAGTCACGCCTCGAATCATGGATCGCGACGATTGAGGGGCGTGAAGACGCAGAGGATGATCGCGAACAAGTGCGCCGCTCTACCAGCACAGTCCTTAGCCAACTGCTGATGCCCGACATCATTGAGATGTTGGAAGACCGGCGCTTTAATGACCTGCGCATTTTCCTTGCCGCGCAGCCCGCCCCGGAAATCGCGGAACTGATCGCGGCGCTTCACGCCTCTGACCAGTTGCTGGTGTTCCGTCTGCTGCCGCGAAACATGGCCGGCGAGGTCTTCTCCCTGCTCGAATACCCCTCCCAGAACCTGCTGCTGGAAAACATGGCGCAGGATGAGACGCGCCATGTTCTTACGGCGCTCACGCCGGACGACCGGACCGCGCTGTTTGAGGAGTTGCCGGCCAACGTGCTGCAAGGTCTGCTGAATCTGTTGAGCGACAAAGACCGCAAACAGGCCCTTAGCCTGCTCAGCTATCCGAAGGACAGCGTTGGACGCTTGATGACCAACCGCTATGTCTATGCCCGGGAAGAGTGGACCGTCGCCAGAGCGCTGGAACAAATCCGCGCCATGGGCAATGATTCGGAAACCGTCATGATGATCTACATCATCGACGAGCGCGGCGTTCTGGTAGACGATTTGCTGTTGCGCAAACTGATCCTTGCCGCTCCGGAGACACCTATATCATCTTTAATGGACCGCCAGTATGTGGCGCTGCACTCCTTGCAAGACCGCGAAGAAGCGGTCGTGGTGTTCAAGAAATACGACCTTTACGCCCTTCCGGTCGTCGACTCGGAAGGCGTGCTGCTGGGGATCGTAACGAACGACGACATCCTCGACGTCTCCGAAGAAGAGGCCACCGAAGACATCCACAAGGGTGTGGCCATCATGCCCCTGAGCGCGGGCTACCTCAGGACTTCGCTCTCCATGCTGTACCGCAGCCGCATACCGTGGCTGGTGACACTGGTGTTCGTGAACATCTTCTCCGGTGCGGGTATCGCGTACTTCGACACGTTGATTGGGTCGTTTGTGGCTTTGGTTTTCTTCCTGCCGTTGCTGATCGCCAGCGGCGGCAATGCCGGCGCGCAATCCGCTACGCTGGTCATCCGCGGCATGGCCCTCGGCGAATTGACGCTGAAGGACTTCGCGAAAGTTTTATGGCGTGAGATTGTGGTTTCGCTGAGCCTCGGGCTTTCGATGTCGGCGGCGGTATTCTTTCTGGCGTGGTGGCGCGGCGGCCTACGCATCGGCGTGGTGGCAGCGATCTCCATGACTCTGATCGTGGTGTGTGGTAGTTTGATTGGCATGACCCTGCCGTTCATCCTGCGCAAACTCAAGATCGACCCCGCCGTGGCCAGCAGTCCGTTGGTGACCTCGCTGGCCGACATTCTGGGGGTGTTCATCTATCTGGGCATCGCTTCCGCGCTACTCTAACGCGGTGAAGCTCGAAATTCAATCTCACACAAAGTCACAAAGGACACAAAGGTTTTTTGGAGTGCTGCCGGTTTTTTCTCACAGTGACACAGAAGGTACAGAGGTGTGGCACGGGCATCTTGCCCGTGTTTCAACGGAGAACCTTTATGGACAATAGATCGGGATGGGCATGCTTGGCGATGGTGTGTCTAGCGGCGGCATGGGGTGAGGCGGATGCCGCATTTGCCGCGCAAAGCGAATTGAGCGGCATGTCTTCTTACGAATGCGACGATGCCTGCCTGCTTCCGGGGGCACCGGTTCCGGCTGGCAGATATGCCGTTGTATCGCCGGTCGGCAAGCAAACGGTGCGGATGATCAAGCAAGCGCCCCGTCTGGACACGCTGGACGGAAAAACCATCGCGGTCGTCGGCGGAAGCTTTATGGCCAACATCACACACCCCGAGATCAAGCGGTTGATTCTGGCACATCACCCCACGGCCAAGGTGATTTTGCTGAGCGAAATTGGAGCCGCCGGTCCTTATCCTGGGCCTGGGGTCAGACGCGAGGTAAAAGACGAGTTCCAGCGCAAGCTGAAAGAAATGGGCGTGCAGGCGGTGATATCCGGGAACGGCGGTTGCGGTCTCTGTACGCCAAAGGAGACGGGATCAAGCATAGCGGCAGAATATATCGGTGTTCCAGCGG
>DAOTMQ010000133.1:0-10120 GCA_035450385.1 Kiritimatiellia bacterium
CGCATCCGCAGCAAAGACACCGCCCCAGAGTGGCGGGTGCGCCGGATGGTGCATGTGATGGGCTTCCGCTACCGGCTGCACGTCAAAGACCTGCCGGGGTGCCCAGATATCGTGCTGCCGCGCCATCGCAAGATCATTCTGGTACACGGCTGTTTCTGGCATGCGCACGGCTGCGCTGCGGCACGTCACACGCCTTCCACGCGCACGCAGTTTTGGAAAAAGAAGTTCGCACGCAACGCCGCGCGCGACCGCGCCGTGTTGCATCAACTCTGGCAGGCCGGTTGGCGCGTGCTGGTGGTGTGGGAGTGTGAAACCCACGACGCTGCGCGGCTGCGCGCCATTCTCGCCGATTTTCTTTCACCCGCGCCGGGCGGCGCGAACCCAACGCTGGCCGACCAGCATGCGCTCTACGGCCTCGTCGCCGAAACGCCGGAAGAGTACCTGTAGTTCATGAGTGTTGCGCGGAGCGCGGGGGGGAGAGAGAATTTTAGATTTGGGATTTTAGATTTGGGATTTGGGCGCTGGTCGCGAGTCAACCTCTTTGTTGCGACCACGCAGTGGCTCGCAACCGTGAGAGTAAAAGCGCTGCTCGGTTGTTTCACGCGAAGGCGCGAAGCCTGGAGGGCGAGTGTCCCCACGAGCCGCGCTGCCGATCCCGCAGGTGTGGCACGGGCATCTTGCCCGTGGGCGGAGTGACACGCCGCCTGATGAATGCCTGGCACCTGGCGCTGTGGCAGGACCGCAGCCCTCCCCCCAAAAAATCTGTGTAATCTGTTGTGCCATCTGTGGATTAAAAAACCGAGCAGTGCAACTCCTAAATCCTAACTCCTAAATCCTACTTCGCGCACAGCGCGCCCCCTCTGTGAGAGAAAACAATTGCGGAGTGACAGCCCATCAGGAACTTGGTACCTTGGAAGTACTCGTGGGACTTCTGCGGGGAGTGCCCGAGAAAATTGTGAAAAGGAGAAACGACCATGATCAGTGAAAAAATGACCCAGGCGATCAACGATCAGATCAACCGTGAATTTTACTCAGCCTTCCTCTATCTCGCCATGGCGAATGACGCGATGGACAAAGGATTTAAGGGCGCGGCACACTGGCTCACCCTTCAGTTCGAAGAGGAGCAGGAGCATGCGATGAAGTTCTCTGCATACCTGCAGGACCGGGGTGCCAAGGTCAAGTTGGCCGCGATGGATATGCCGAAGACCGAATGGAAAGACCTGCAGGCGATTTTCACGGAAGTGCTCGCTCACGAGCAGCAGGTCACAGCTTGGATCAATGAGATCAATGCTCTTGCGATTGCCGAGAAGGACTATGCTACACAAAACATGCTGCGCTGGTTCATCGACGAGCAGGTGGAGGAAGAGGCTAGCGCGTCGGATGTGATCTGGATGCTGGAGATGAGTGCTGGATCGAAGGGTGCTCTTTTCATGGCCGACAAGACCTTGGGCGGTCGCAAGGACGACTGAATGAGAGTTCATGTTTTAAAGAGTTCTGAAGAGATGGCACGCGCTGCCGCCGCCGATGCGGCGGCAGTGCTCAGGCAAGCACTGGCCGAGCGCGGTGAGGCGCGCTTAATCGTGGCAACCGGCGCTAGCCAATTCGGTTTCCTGCAAGCGCTGACGCAGACGCCTGATATCGATTGGTCGCAGGTCATGGCGTTTCATTTGGATGAGTACGCGGGACTGCCGGTCACGCACCGTGCCAGTTTCCGTGCCTATCTGCGCGAGCGCCTCGTCGGTGCGTTGCCGACCCCGCTGCGTGCCTTTGTCGAGGTCGATGGCGAGGCGGCGGATCTTGAGGCGGAGTGCGAACGACTGAAGCAGTTGGTCGACGCCGCGCCGATTGATGTCGCGTGCATAGGAATCGGCGAGAACGGCCATCTGGCCTTCAATGATCCGTCGGCCGATTTCGAGACCGATGCGGCGTATCTGGTTGTAACACTGGACGAAGCCTGCCGCCGCCAACAGGTGGGCGAGGGCTGGTTCGCGACGCTGGATGAGGTGCCCACACAGGCGATCTCGATGTCCATCCCGCAGATCATGAAGAGCCGCCGCATCGTCTGCACCGTGCCGGATGCGCGCAAGGCCGCAGCCGTCAAAGGGGCCGTGGAAGGGCCGGTCACGCCGCTCTGTCCGGCCTCGATCCTGCAGCGCCACCAGGGATGCGCGCTCTATCTGGACAGCGATTCCGCTTCCGCGCTACGCGCGGAAAGCATTTAGCCTAAAAAGAGCAAGTTGAACTTTCAACGCTCTTTGGTTTCTGGCATGGCTCGGTTTTTTGATCCGCAGATGCCGCAGATTTTTTTGAGGGTATGACTACGGTAATAGCCGCAAAGAACGCATAGAACGCAAAGGGTTTGGGAGGCTCGGGTTTTTTAACACGGAGGCGCAGAGGTGTGGCACGGGCATCTTGCCCGTGTTTCATGGGCGGGACGCCCATGCCACGAAGTTTTGGGAACTGCCGATCCTGCCGGAACTACGGGTGCGGGCGGTGTGGCACGGGCATCTTGCCCGTGTAGCGGTGAGTCCGCCGCCAATCGTCTAAGAGCCCAAATTTATAGGCAAGTCACCCTAACTCCTAACTCCTAAATCCTACCTGCTAACTCCACTCAGAGGCCGTCGCCGTCTTTTGTGAGCTTGAATTCGGCTTGCTTTGCGGCGCCGGCGGCATCTTTCCAGCTTACGCGATAGGTGCCTTTGAAGCCGCGGAAGGCGACCTTGCCATTCGCGTCGGCCTTGAGCGTCAAGCGCGTCTTCCATTCGTCGTTGATCAGCTTGTTCAGCGCGTGGAAGGCCGGCTTGGGCTCCATGTTGCGCGTGAACAGGCCGGAAACCGAGGGCTCGCCCGGTGCGCCGCAATCATCCACCACGTTCCACCAAGTAATCCCCATCATCGGTTCCACGCTGAACCAGGTGCGGTAGAGGTTGCGCGTAAGCACCGCTTGGATCTGCATGCCGCGTGCGTCGTTATTGGGCGAGGTGATGGTGATCTCACTCAAGTGCAGCGGCAGACCGGCCTTGGCCAACGTGCCCATCGTGTCCCAGATCTGTTGCGGTGTGTTGATCGGCATGCCGATGGGCTGGCCGTCGGCTAGTTTCAGACAGGCCTCTGGATTGAACAGGTGCATCTGCGTACCCATGATGTCGATCCGGCAGCCGCGCGCGCGCAGATCGTTGACTTGGCGCGTGTAGGCCTCGTTGTTCAGATAGTCGTTGATGTTGAGCATCACGTTTTTCGGGAAGATCGCGCCGACGGTCTGGAACGCCTGCCATGTGTAATCCCCCGGCATCAACCCGTAATGGCTTTTGCAGATCGCATCGCCCGGCACCATCAGGCCCCGGCTGAAATCGGTCGCGCTTTCATTGACCACGTCCCAACTGTGGATGCGGCCCTGATAGCGCTGCGCTAGTTCTGCCGCACGCTTTTCGAACAGGCGCTTCATCTCACGCGTGTAGACCGGGATCTGCTCGGCGATCTGCGCGGGGGTCAGCTTGGCCAGTCCTTCTTTTCCGAGCTTCTGGATTTTCGCTTTTTCGTCGGCCGGGCAGAATTTTTCGAACAGCCACTCCGGATGGTGCCACTTGCGGTTACCCCAGATGATCGGATGACCGTGCATGCGGATACCTTTACTCTCGCAGAATGCGATCACGGGCTCGGCCGCCGGACGACGCCAGTGGGTCTCATTCTTCGGATCTTTGCTGGCGCTCCAATGGGCCGCAGAGTCGCGATCCTCCGCTTGGAAACGGGGTTTACCAGGCTCTAGCTCAAACTTCTTCCAATAAAACGCGAGCGTCGCCGAGTTGAACAGCGTGCCGTATAGCTCTTTGTATTTGCGGTTGCATTCGTCCGAACCGAGTTGGTCAAAGTTGAAGATATGCGCACCGAAGATAAACGCATGCGATATCTGCTCGACCTTGACCTCTGCACCGGCCGGCACGCCAGGCAACGTGAGGGCTGCGTCCGCCTTACGATATTGGTCGATGCGGCGGTCGATCTCGCGTTGGGCCTCTGGATTCCAGATCTTCCAGTAGGCGTCACTCATCGCCGGGTTTTGATCTTGCGCCAACGTCAACGTCGCCGCCAGCACGCCCCATCCCATAACAACTGCATGTTTCTTCATTCGGTGTTTCTCCTTCTTCAGCGCGACCACTGCCGCTCGGCGTGGATCGTGCCATCAGAGCGGATACAACGGATCGCCAAACTACGCGCATCGGCATCAACGCGGATGACGGTCGCCTTCTCCAGCGGATGGGCACCGCCGATGAAGACCGGCCAACGGAAACCGCGCGCGGTATCCGGGCAAGGCTCGACCAGTTCAGGTCTGTGGTTGTGTCCACTGATAACGGCATCGACGCGGCCTTTGTCAAACAGCGGCGCGAAACGCTCGCGCATGCGTCGCGCCCCGTGCCAGAGCTTCTCTTGCGGCACGCGCCAGTCCGGCGGGATGTGTACAACCACGAGCCGCCACGCTGCCTTACGGAAGGCCGGCGTCTCGATCTCGCGCGCAAACCAGTCGATCTGCTCCTCCATGTAGCGGTCGAAGTCCACCAGTCCGCTATACTCCACGTTGGCATCAGGTTTGTCCTCGCCGCAATCGAGCAGCACCACACGTGCGGCACCGAAGGTCATGGCCGTGTAGTAGCGGTTGTCCGGCAGGGTCAGATAGCTCTTCAGCATACGTGCTGCGGCTCCCCGCGTCTCGTGGTTGCCGCGCAGGAAAAAGCAGGGAATCCCTCGCGTCGTGAACCAAGCCATCGGCTGTAAAAGGTGCTGGACGATCTCCGCCTCGCTCTGCGGGTCTTGCAGCACATCGCCGTTCAGAATAGCGAAATCAATCGGTGCGCCAGCCCGGTTCAGCAACGGCTGATAGAGTGACGTACGGTTATGGATGTCATTGAAGACGATAAATGACACCGCGCCGTTCGGGCGGGCCATCGCCGGCAGAAAACGCTCCTGCGAACGCACGGGCTCATCGAAGACCACCTTGTACGGCCTGAACGAGGAAATCGCACGTGAGCGGGCGCGGAAGCGGATCGGGCGCGTCGGATCGTAACCATCGATGACCGCCCGCTGTGCGGTGCCGTTGGCCTGCCGCAGACCGTCTTCGGAAAACCAAGCTTCTTGCCAGACGACCGGTTGGCCGGTCTCGAAAGTTTGCGTCCACTCGACGATGCCATCAGCCGGTTGTGATGTCATCCACCCCACACCCAAGCGTCCCGCCCCCATGAGTTGCGCCCAGGGCTGAACCGCAATCACCCCTTGCGTTGCTTGCGCACGGATCGCGGCCAAGCCTTCAGCTTCCGTCGTGCTGCGCACATGCTGTGCCGCCGCCACTGTCGCGATCAGACAGACGGCTAACACGTTCCGTTGAAAATTCTTCATGATTCCCTTTCCTTGTTCTGTATTCAACCATAGCCAAAGCTATCACACAAACACAAAATCTACAAAATGGTGTGGCGGACGCCGACTGAAACAGGTATACTCCCGTCAAATGAACGAGAAAGCATTGATTGTCATTCCGACCTACGACGAACGGGAAAACGTAGGACCGATGGCTGAGGCCGTGCTGAAGCAGGTGCCTGAGGCTAATATCTTGTTTGTGGATGATAACTCGCCCGATGGCACAGGTGCGCTGCTGGATGAGATCGCGGCGCGCGAGCCGCGAGTTTTCGTGCTGCACCGAGCAGGCAAGGAGGGCCTCGGCCGCGCCTATATCGCGGGCTTTAAGTGGGCGCTGGAACGGGACTATGGCCTGATCTGCGAGATGGATTGTGACTTCTCGCATGATCCGGTGGTGTTGCCGCGTCTGCTCCAGACCGCGCGCGACGGTGCCGACCTCGTGCTCGGCTCGCGCTACATCGGCGGCATCCGCATCATGAACTGGCCGATGCACCGGCTGTTGCTCTCGACCGGCGCGGGGCACTACGTAAGGATTGTGACCGGCATGCCGATCACCGACCCGACCGGCGGCTTTAAATGTTTCCGGCGCGCGGTGCTGGAGGCGATCGACTTGGACAGAATCACCTCTAACGGCTACTCTTTCCAGATCGAGATGACGCACTCCGCATGGATGAAGGGCTTCAAGGTGCAGGAAATCCCGATCGTGTTCGAAGACCGACGCGCGGGATACTCTAAGATGCGGGCCAACATCGCGACTGAGGCCATGCTGATGGTGCTGCGGCTGTGGGCACGCTGCGGGTTCCGGCGCTCTCCGAGGAAACCCCGCGATTGAACACCCGATCGAAATGGCCGTGGTTGCGTGCGCTCCGTCCCGCGCAGTGGATGAAGAACGGGATCGTGCCGGCGGCTTATTTCTTCGCCAGGTGGGATCCCAGCCAGAGTGCGCACGTACAGGGTGTGCGGCCGCTGTTGCTCGAGGCGGCGGCGGTGGCCTGTTTTTGCGCGGTCTCCAGCGGCATCTATCTGGTCAATGATTTGCGCGACCGCGAGGCGGACCGCATGCATCCGGTAAAACGGTTACGCCCGTTGGCCGCAGGCGAGATTCAAGCGCTTCCCGCCGGGGTGGTCGCCGCGCTGCTGCTGGCGGCGGGTATGGCCGGGGCACTGGCCTTGCCGGGCGCGTTCAGTGCAGTATTGGGCAGCTACCTCTTGATGCAGATCGTCTATACCTTCGCACTGAAGCGTATCCCGTATGTTGACGTGTTTGTGATCGCGCTCGGCTTTGTGTTGCGGGCAATCGCCGGAGCGAGCGTGCTGGAGGTACGTATTTCGCCATGGCTACTACTCTGCACCTTCCTGCTGGCCCTCTTCCTTGCGCTCTGCAAGCGACGCCACGAGAAGGTGTTGTTGGAGGACGAAGGAACGCAACACCGTGAGGCCTTGGCAGGCTACGACCGTCATCTGCTCGATTTGCAGATCGGCATCACCGCCGCCGCCACGCTGGTTTGCTATGCGATGTACACGCTCTCCGAGGAGACGGTCCGCCGCTTCGGTACCGACCGCCTCGGCTTGACGATCCCGTTCGTTGTTTTCGGCCTGTTCCGCTATCTGGAACTGGTCTACCGCAAGAATGAAGGCGGAAGTCCAGAAAAGGTCTTGCTGACCGACCGCGTCCTGATCGCAACGATCATCGGCTATCTGTTGACCGCGCTGGTGATCTTTCTGAAGGTCCGCGCGTAAACCTATACTAACCCACTGGAGTATCCATGAGAACACGCAACATGTTGATGCTTGCCGTGATCGCGGCGGCCGTCTATTCCGGTCGTGCGCGTGCGGCCGTAGCCGAAGGCGAAAACCTGCTGATCAACGGGACGTTCGAGGCCGAGCAGGTCGAGTTTCCCGAGTTCTGGACACCGAGCAACATGAAGCAGGTGCGTTTTCTGCGGACTGGTGGCCCCGAAGGGAAAATGGCCGCCGTGGTGCTCGATGCCGGAACTGAGGGTAGCGATTCGCTAAGCGTGCGTCAACAAGGGCTGTGCCTTGTTCCCGGTGGAACCTATCGGCTTAGCGCCAGCATCCGCACCAAGGGCTTTAAAAGTCGGCACGCGGGCTTGGTCATCCATAACAGAGGCTGGTTCCGCGATAACGGGATCAAGGCCCTGCCCGCCGATTCGGAGTGGACGCGGCACCAAGTCGAGTTCACGCTGTTTCCGTCGGAAAACAACGAGTACGGCGTGGCCTGCTTCGCGCAGAGTCCAACCGGCGAGCTGGCAATAGCGGACGTGCGGCTGGAAGCGCTCAGCGCAGAGGCGCGCGCAGGTTCCAAATCGCAGATGGCGTGGGTCAATGAGCCGCGCTTGGTGCCGATCGAGCCGCTGCTGAATCAGATCCCGCTCCAACGGCCGGAGTTGACCCTGGCCTTTTACGGCGTGCTGCCCGAATCAACCGAGGCATACGAATGGGAGATGGAGATCAAGGGACGGCCGATTCCTGTCCAACGGCTGGCGGCGACGGCCAAACGGTTGAGCGTGCCGCTGAAAGGGCTGGCGTGCGGCGATTACCAGTTGCGGGCTTTGTTGCGCCGTAAGCAGGGCGGCGAGACCGTTATGGAGCGCGTTTTCCCGATCAGCGTGGTCGATCAGCCGGAGCTTGATCTCAGCGGAATCAAGCCGCTCAACACGCTGGTTGCGGAGTTGCTGGAGCGCCCGCTCGCACCGGAAGCCGCGCCGCAGCACTTTTCCTTCGTGCGGCCGCGCGACGGCTGGATTTTCGTGTCGGTCTCGGGCAGTGCGGAGCAGTCGGCCGCCGAGGTGACGGCGACGCTCGACGGCGCTGCGTTGCCGCTGTGGCCGCACCAAGGTTGTCGCGAGGCGTTCCGCCTGGTCACGCGCGGTGCGCATCAACTCACCGTCAGCGGCGTGCGCCCCGGCATGCGGCTGCGCGTGAATGCGATTCCGGAGATTTTCAACTATCCGCCGTGTGTAAATCCGGTGGTGCCGGAAAACGGCGCTTACGACTGGGCCTTCATGAAACGCCATGTGCTGCCTGCCGTGACGACGCTCAACGGCGGCAGCCTGCCGGGCGAGGCGCTGTCCGAGGCCAAGGCGCGCGGCCTGCTCTGGCTGGCCAATTTCAATGTCGCGCCGGTGGATGATCCGGTCGCCCTGCGGGAACGGATGGCGGCGCATGCCGGCATGACGCAGCCGCGTTACGACGGTATCACCAGCGACGAACTCTTCTTCGGGCGCATCACGATCGACCACTACACTCAGGCACTCTGGAGCTTGCCCAACCCAGAAAACCGCCGGGTTTATACGTGGATCGTCGGCAAGCCCGGCATCTCCTCGCTGCACACCGATTTCATGTCGGCCTGTCTGAACGCCTCGCACGGTCGCGGCCGGTTGTTGTATGAGGCGTACTGCCACCCGCAGGAAGACGAGCGCGCCGCCGCTGCGTACCTCGACAACATGATTGCCGAAACCATGCGTCGCTTCAACGTCTATCTGCCGGGAGCCGCCGCAGGCAGCGGGATCATCTTCGGGAACTTCAACCAGCTTCCCGTGTTGTCGCTGGAACACAACCCCGCCGTGGACTTCAAGGTTTTTCTCGACATGCAGGTCAATCTGGTGGCGAACGATCCGGTATTCGAGGGCTTGGCGACGATCGGTTACTGGGGCACCTATTACGGCGACGAAGAGATGGCGCGCTGGTCGTTCGAATTGATGCGCCACTATGCGGTCGAGGGGCGCCGCGACCGGCTGTCGGAGCGCTACGGTTTCCGCTATCGACCAGAACTGGTGGTGAATGGCGATTTCACCGACGGGTTGAGCGGCTGGGAGGTGACACCCGCAGCCGAAGGGGCGGTACGCGCCGGGACGTTGGCGGGCTATGGCAAGAACAGCCAAGGGCGTTGGGGAGCGGGCAAGGCGGGCGACACCTTCTGTCTGTTGACGCGCCAGCCGAACGGCACCAACCGCGTCAGCCAGACGGCACGCGGCCTGACGCCGGGCAAGCTCTATTGCCTGCAGTTTGTCACCGCCGATCACACCGACGTCGTGAAGAAACACTTCAATCCGCGCCGCTACGGGATCGAGGTGGAGATGCCGGGCGTCGAGCGCGATGCGGCACGCAGCTTCGTGCATATCGACCGGCGTAAAGGCGGGCGATACGAGCACAATGACAACGTAGCCAAGGTCAACCTGCACCGCATCGTGTTCCGGGCCACGGCGCCGACGCTCACGCTCGTTTTCCACGATGCGTCAGCCACGCCCGGCGAAACGCTGATGCTGAACTTCGTGCAGATGAAGCCCTACCGGGAGTAGTTCTGTGGGCGGCGTTTACGCCGCTGCGGCCTGAAACAGAAACCGCCCTCCGCGCAACGCGCGAAAGGCGGCTCGTAGCGATATGGGCTAAACTAATGCACTAACGAACTAATGCACTAGCTAAGGCTACTCCTTATCGAAGCCCTTGCCCGCCAGATACTCAAGCACCTTGCCGACAGACGTCAGCTTCTCAGCGTCCTCGTCCGGGATCTCGGCACCGAATTCCTCTTCGAACGCCATAATCAGCTCGACAGTGTCCAGCGAGTCCGCGCCCAGATCGTCAATGAACGAAGCCTCCGGTGTGACCTGCTCGGCGTTGACGCCCAGTTGCTCTACGATAATCTCTTTGACCCGCTCTTCGAGTTTGCTAGCCATTTGTCTCTCCTTGACCTAGT
>DAOTMQ010000134.1:0-9924 GCA_035450385.1 Kiritimatiellia bacterium
TGCGCAAGCTGAAGGAGACCGGCGTTGTGGGCGGCGGCATGTTGCCGAAGCTGGACAGTTGCGTGGAGGCGATCCAGGCCGGTGTGGGCAAGGTCCACTTGGTCGATGGCCGCATGCCGCATTCACTGTTGTTGGAGATTTTTACGAAAAAAGGTGTAGGAACGGAGATTATTGCAGATGAGTAAGAGTAAAGACATTGCCGCTTTGTTTAACCAGTATGTGATGCAGACCTATGCGCCGACCGCGACGATAACCAGCGGTAGCGGTTGCAAGGTACGTGATCCGGATGGCAAGACCTATCTCGACTTCACGTCGGGCATTGCCGTACACAACGTCGGGCATTGCCATTCGACGGTGGTCAAAGCGGTTCAAGATCAGGTCGCCACGTTGGGGCACTGCTCCAATCTTTTTTACAACGCGAGTCAAGCGCTGCTGGCGCAGCGGCTCTCTAAACTTTCGCTGAACGGCAAGTGCTTCTTCTGTAACTCCGGCGCGGAGGCTAACGAGGCGATGATCAAGCTCGCGCGCCTGTGGGGACACGAGAAGGGCAAGTTCGAGATCATCACCATGCAGAACTCCTTCCACGGACGCACGCTCGCGACGATCGCCGCTACAGCGCAGACCAAGGTTCAGAAAGGCTTCGACCCGTTGCCGATCGGCTTCGCCTATGCGGAGTTCAACAATCTGGAGTCGGTCGCGGCAGCCGTCAACGAACGTACGGTCGGTGTGATGCTGGAGGCGGTTCAGGGCGAGGGAGGCGTGATCCCTGCCACTGAAGAGTTTATGGTCGGCGTGCGCAAGTTGTGCGATGAGAAGGGCCTGCTGATGCTGTGCGATGAGGTGCAGTGCGGTATGGGGCGCACCGGCAAGTGGTTCGGCTGGCAGAACTATTCGGTCACGCCGGATGCCTTTACGCTTGCCAAGTCGTTGGCCGACGGCATTCCGATGGGGGCGTTGATCGCTTCGCCCGCGCTGTCCGACGTCTTCACGCCGGGCACTCACGCCTCGACCTTCGGCGGTAATCCGGTGTCGAGCGCGGCAGCGATGGCGGTGCTGGATGTGATAGAGGAGGAGGAGTTGCTCAAGCGTGCCGAAGAGACCGGCGCGTTGTTTGCCGAAGGGCTGAGTCTCTTTGTCGATAAGCACAAGCAGGTGCTCGAAATCCGCGGCAAGGGCCTGATGCTCGGCATGGTGGTCGAGGGCTCCGCCAAGGAGGTCGTGGACATGTGCCGCGACATGGGGCTACTCTGCTGCGTGGCCGGTGAGCATGTGGTGCGCTTCCTGCCACCGCTGAACATCAAGGACACGGACCTTGAAGAGGCGCTGGAGATGATCGGCGATGCACTGGACGAGTTGTACGGCGAAGAAGAGAATTAGGATTTATGCGGGACAATACACGTAGGGGATTCTTGAAGGCAATGCTGGCGGCCTCGACTGCGCCGGCTTGGATTCCGTCTGCGGCGTTTGGCGCGAATGAGCGGCTTGCGCTGGCGGTGGTGGGCACGGGTGGCCGCGGTCGGCATCTGGCGCGGCAGTTCGCTAAGCTCGACGAGGCCCGCGTGGTGGCGGCCTGCGATGTGGACGCGCGCGCGCTGACGACGTGCGTCACGGAAATGCACAAGGCCTATGGTGACGCTGCCTGCGCCGGATATGCCGACTTCCGCGAGATGCTCGCGCGTCCGGGCATTGACGGCGTGATCATCGCGACCCCTGACCATTGGCATGCGCTGGTCGGCATTGCAGCGGCGAGAGCAGGCAAGCACATCTTCTGTGAAAAGCCGCTGGCTAATTCGATCGGCGAGAGCCGCGCGTTGCGTGATGCCGTGCGCCGCGCTGGTGTGGTATTGCAGACTGGGTCGTGCGAACGCTCCCGCGATTCGGCGCGTTATTGCTGCGAGGTGGTCCGCAACGGCTACATCGGACAACTGCATACGATGTTCATCCACCTGCCGACGGATCAGGGACACCATGATCAGGTGCGCCGCCACACCGTGCTACCGGCTGCCGAGACGCCGCCGATTGAACTGAACTATGACATGTGGCTCGGCCACACGCCGAAAATCCCCTACTATCCAGGATTGCATCCCGGAAGTTGGCGCTTTAATTTGAGCTTCGGTTGTGGCGAAATGTCTGACCGCGGCGCGCACGTGATTGATTTGGCGCAACTCGGCAATAATAGCGACGGTAGCGGTCCAGTCAAGGTCTCAGCGCGCGGTTGGGATGACCAGCACGGCCTCTACAACACGCCGATGGCCTTTGAGTTTGAGAACATCTACGCCAACGGCGTCAAGATGATCGGCGGCACCACACGCAGTCCGCGCGGCGTACGTTTTGAGGGTGATGAAGGCTGGATCTTCCTGCGTATCCACGAGGGGACGTTGGAGGCCTCTGACGAGAAACTACTGAAGCTCGATCCGGCGACCTTCAAGGTGCAACTCGGCCGTACGCGCAGCCACGAACAGAATTTCATCGATGCGGTGAAGCGCGGCGTGCGCCCCTTCGCCGATGTGGAGATCGGGCACCGCAGTTGCACGGCTTGTCTGGTCAACATGATCTCGATGCGGCTGGGGCGTCCGCTGACCTGGGACCCGCTCAAGGAACGGTTTGTCAACGATGCCGAAGCCAATCGTTTGATGACGCCGAAGATGCGCGCGCCGTGGTCGTTGTCGTAAGCCGATGACTTTGATGGCAGGGGTTGAACCGTTATGACCGAGCCTGAGGATAGGGCGAATGAAGCGGAGCGAACAGCGCAGGCGCGTGTTCGGCTCCGCCAAATTTTCGTGAGTTTCGCCAAAATCGGTGCCGTGTTGTTTGGCGGCGGGTACGCCATGCTGCCGCTGCTGGAGCGCGAAGTGGTCGATCGGCGTAAGTGGTGCCGACTTGAAGAAATGACGGATTACTACGCCATGGCGCAACTGGTGCCCGGCGTGGTGGCGGTGAATACGGCCATGCTGATCGGCCATCGTTTGCGTGGATTTTGGGGAACCGTCGCGGCGACATTGGGCGTTGTGTTGGCACCGTTCTTGGTGATTCTGGCCTACGCGATAGCCTTCGATCAAATGCGTGACTCAACTTTGCTGGCCAATGCAATGTCGGGCTTGCGTCCGGCAGTGGCGGGCTTGATGTTGGGCGTGGCGTACACAATGTTCATGCGCAGTTGCAAGACGCGGCTGGGTACCGGCGTATCGTTAGCTGTTGCATTTTTAACGCTCGTGTGCGGTGTCAGCGCGGTGACCGTGATCCTGCTGGGCGTGGCGGTCGGCATCGGTTGGTTCGTATTGGAGGCACGGCGGCGGCCATGAATCTTTTTGTCAAACTGGCCTATGTGTTTTTCAAGATAGGTCTGCTGACGGTCGGCGGCGGCCTGGCGATGATTCCCATCATCCAGTATGAGATGGTGCGGCGCGGGTGGCTGGACAATCAGCAGTTTTTGGATATCCTCGGGATCGCGGAGATGACGCCGGGGCCGATTTCAGTCAACACAGCGACGTTCGTCGGGTACCGGGTGATTGCCGATGCGTACACGGGGGCGCTGGCGCTGGCGGTGCTTGGGGCGCTGGTGGGAACGGTGGCGGTATGTACGCCCTCGTTGCTTTGCGTCAATCTGTTCGGCGCATTTTGGAGCCGGAACCGCAACCATCCCTGCATGTCGCGCGTCTTTAGCATTATGAGGCCGTTGGTGACCGGACTGATTATCACAGCGGCAGTGTCGCTGGTCTTGCATGCGCTATGGGGCGAGTCTCTCAAAGGCATGACAGAGCGCCTGCCTGATTTGCGCATGGCGGCGATTGCGGCGGCGGCCTTTGCGCTTACGGCCTTTGGCAAGGTCTCGCCGGTCGTTGTCTTGCTCGGCGGCGCCTGCGCCGGAGTTGTGCTAGGGTGGATGTAGGAGACGTCATGATCGTCTGTTTCAAGAGATGCGACGAGGCGATGTTGCGCGCGGCGCGCGCGGTGGCGGAGCGTTTGGTCGCGGCCGGTCATGAGGCGCTGTTTGCCGGCGGGTGCGTCCGCGATGCCTGGCTGGGACGTCCCTTCAAAGACATCGACATCGCGACATCCGCCACTCCCGATCAGGTCGAGGCGATTTTCGCAGGGCAGACGGTGGCGGTCGGCAAAGCGTTCGGCGTGGTGCTGGTATTGCGCGACGGTTATACATTCGACGTTGCGACGTTCCGCACCGATGGCGACTACGCGGACGGCCGACATCCTAACGACGTGCATTTCGGGACGCCTGAAGACGATGCTTTGCGTCGGGACTTCACCGTGAACGGCCTGTTTTGTGAGCCTGCCAGCGGGGTGATCCGCGATTATGTGGGCGGCGTGCCGGATCTGAAGGCACGTGTGATCCGGGCCATCGGAGATCCTGTCGCCCGCTTTCGTGAGGATCACCTGCGCATGTTGCGCGCCGCGCGCTTTGCGTCAGTGCTCGATTTTACGCTGGATCCGGCGACACAGGCGGCGATGATGGCGCACGCAGCGTGGATCAAGTGGGTCAGCGCGGAACGTATCGCGTCGGAAATGACCCGCCTGCTGTGTGAGTCGCCGCGTCCCTCCGTGGGGCTTCGTCTGCTTCGCGTGACCGGCCTGTTGCGGGAGTTCCTGCCGGAGGTCGAGGCGCTGTACGGTACGGAACAACCGCCGCGCTACCACCCCGAAGGCGATGTCTGGACGCACACCTGCCTCATGCTTGATGACGTTCCGGCACCGCGTGACCCCGTGCTGGCGTGGTCGCTGCTGCTGCATGACATTGGTAAGCCCGTCACATTCTGCCGGAAAGACGATGCGGAAGACGATGGAAACCAAATCCGTTTCCCCAGCCACGCGCCGGTGGGGGCGGCGATGGCCGAAGTCATTTTGAAGCGGTTGAAGCAACCGACCGCACTGATCGAGCAGGTCAAGGCGGTGGTGGCGGATCACATGCGAGGGGCCGACGCTGAAAAGATGCGTCCCGCAACCTTGCGGCGCTTTATGGGGAGTCCCGTTTTCCCTGTCCTGCTGGAGGTCATGCGCCTGGACATCAAGCACAGCAACAAGCAGTCCGCGCCGTGGCTCTTTTTGAAAGAGGCGTTTGAGGCGTTCCGCGCCGAACCGGTTCTGCCTCCGCCGCTGGTCATGGGGCGAGATCTGGTGGCGTGGGGGATCGCGCCGGGACCACGCGTGGGGGCGCTGTTGCGCGAGTTGTATGATGCCCAACTAGAGGGGCGGCTGACAACCCGTGAAGAGGCGCAGGCGTATATCGCGAGCTTGGATAACAACTGAGGGACAGGTATTTAGACCCAGATATTTGACTCACCGCTCCGCAATTCTGACGCTGGGCGTCTCATGTTCTCCACTTCTGCGTCCTGTGTTCGACGTTGGTCGTTCTTTTCCTCCGAATTTCCGAATTTCCGCTTGACTTTCCCGCCCCCTCTTTTCTTATCATACCGCAAAAGCACGAGTAAGGTCTCGGCCTTGGGTGGCGGAACATGAATGTAACAGAGCCCGATAACCGGTCGCGGCGGTCGTGCCGCATGCAGAGCGCGGGATTCGCTGCAGCGTCCCGCATCCTTGCCCTGCTGGCCGCGCTCGCGGCGGCGGGCGCCGTCGGCGCTCCGGCGGGCGACACCGCGTCGGCGCGCGCGGAGGCGCTATACAAACAGCAACGGTGGACGGATGCCGAAGCGGCTTTTTTGGCCTGCGCCGCGCATGCGCCGAAGGCGGCAGCTGCGGCCGGCGCGCGCGTCAAGGCCGGCATCTGCCGCCTGAAGACGCGCGATGAGAAGGGCGCGCTCGCCCTCTTCAGGCAAGTCGCCGACGATCCCGACGCAGCGAAATCGGCACCTGACGCTGTTGCATCCGCCTTCGACCAGATCCACCTTCTGTTGCTGAAACAGGAAAAGCGCCCCGCCCGCGAGAGGCTCATCGCCCAATGCCGCAAGGCCCTGCCCGGCCACCCCGTCAATGCCCGCATCGCCGAACGCGAGGGCGACGCGCGGCTGGCAGCCGGGGCGCTGGACAAAGCGCTGGATTTCTATGCGCTCGCCGGTGCCGGCCTCTCTGAGACCGGTACCAACATCGTCCGTCTGATTTCTTTCTCGAAACCCGGCCTCGACAAGCCGCCGCTCACCCAGGATGAGGCGGACCGGCTGTCCGCCGTCGCAGCAGCCCGGCCGGACTGCGGCATGGTTCTTTGCAAGCTGCTCGCCAAAAGTAAAGAGGGATGGTGCGCGGAAGATGTCCGTGCCCGTGTCCACTTCAGCCGGAAGGAGTTTGCCGAGGCCGTCGCGGTCTGGGAGTCGTTGCTGAAGGCCGGCAAAGGCCCGGCCGATGCGCTCGCCCTGGCCGTAGCCGAAACGCGCGGGTTCATGCTGGGCGACCATGCGCGCGCCGCGTCCCTTTACGGGGAGTGGCTGAAGCGCTATCCCGACTCGTCCCTGCGCGAAAAGGCGGAATATCAGCGGGCGGGCGCACTCTGGATGGCCAACGATTTCGCGGCTGCCGTCTCCGCCTTCGAGTCTTTTCTGGAAGCCCGCCCGTCGAGCCGCTACGCGGAGGAGGCCCGCCGCGCACTGACCCGCGCCCGGTCGGACCTTGAGAACCGGCGGCGGGCCGAAGCCCGCGCCGCATCCGAAAAGGAAGCCTCCGATCCTCTGGCCGATGACCTCGCCCTGGCCGAGAGGAAGCTGCGCGGGGGGCTGCCCGCCGAAGCGCTCAAGCTTTTCAACCGCTTCAGGGGCAAGCACACCCACCCCCAATGGGGCCGGGCCTGGCACGGCTACGGCCTCTGCCGCCGTGCGCTCGGCGAGCCGGAAAAAGCGCTGGAAGTCTGGGACGAGGTGCTGCGCCAGGCCGCGCTCTTCACCAACACCCTCTGCGCCGCCGAATGCCGGCGGGCCAAGGCCGATGTCTGGTTCGAGGATCTCGCCGAACCGGAGAAAGCCCTGCCGGAATATCTCGCGATACGCGACGCGCTTCCGCCGGGCCAGGCGGACCCCGCGCTTGAGCAGCGCGTCGCCCAGGCCCTGCTCGCGCTCGGGCGCGGCGCGGAGGCGCGTCCGCTCCTCGAGGCTCTCCGTGAAAAAGAGTCCGGCGACCCGGTGCGCGCGCCTTACTGGGACGGCCTGATCGCCCTCTGCGACAGACCCGTTCCGCCGCCGGCTGTTGCGGCCGCAGAGCGCCGCGCCAACACGCTGCTCGGCGTCGCGGACGTGCATTTCGCGGCGGAGCGCTGGGACAAGGCCGAGGCCGTTTACCGCAGAGCCGCGAAGGCCGCGCCCGGCACCGAGGCCGCCGCCTACTCCGACATGCAGCGCGCCCGCTGCATCGCCTGCGGCGACAAGCCGGAACGGGCGCTGCGCGTCTATGACCTCTTCAGGAAAGAGCACGCCGGAAGCGCCTGGGCGGACGACGCGCTCCTGCGCGCGGGAGTCCTCTGCGCCGGCCCGATGGCCGATTCAGAAAGAGCGGAAGTGTATTTCCGCGAGATCCTCCAGAACCATCCGGACGGCGACCGCGCTCACGACGCGTTCCTGTACCTGGCGACACTGGCCTGGTGGGCAGGCGACTGGCGGGAGGCGGAGCGCCTGCACCGCGCCTTTCTGGAGAAGTATCCGGAGAGCCCGTTCCGGGAAGAGTTTCTCACAGTCCGCCTGCCGACCATCGCGGCGCGGCGGACTGCGGCGGCACGCTGACCGTTGCCGGTAGTTGAAAATAGAGACGCAAGGAGACACGATGACAAAAGGCGCCTTTGGGGTTATGATGATCGTCATGATGAGTGTGGCACGGCTGAGCGGTGTGCAGCACTACAGCGTGGAACTCGAGCCCGACACGGCCAAACGGCAGGTGATCGCGATCGGTTACGGGGCCTGCACAGCGGAGCTGTGGCTGCACCCGGAGGCCCCGTGGCGGATCGGAAGCTCGCGCATCGCCGCGCAGGACGATTTCCTGTGGAGCGGCCCTTACGGCTCGTACGGCATGTCGGATCCGACCCCCCACCTGCACCGGTACCTGATGCTGAGCGCGCGCTCCAGCCGCGAGTACGTGAAGATCACCGGCGTCCTGACGCAGGACGGTTCGGGCGGCACGCCGCCGCCGCGCTTCCGTGTCACCGTGCCCGCCGTGGACATCGACTGGGCCGGGTACGAGTCTGCGGCGCAGGAGAACGACGAGGACACGCGCAAACTGTTCTGCCCGGTCACGAACGACGTGAGCAAGTGCCGAAAGCTCGTCATCCGCAACCCGCTCGACAGTGGCAAGCTCCGCGACGACTCTTCGCTGCTCGGCTTCAGTCCCGACATGCGGCTCACACTGACGTCAGGCTACGCCGACTGTTTCCGCCTGCGGAAGGCGAACGGAACCGTGTTCAACACGGGCAGTTTCAATATCCACAACATTCCGAGCTGGCCGCTGGAGCTGTATGTCGAGGCCCTCCCGAACAGACCGCCCTGCGACCTCGGAATCACCCTCGAGGGCCCCGCCGGACCGGACGGTGCCAGGACGATGGACAGGATCATTGGGACGACCGTCCTCTTTGTAGACTTGGAATTTCAGAACTCTCACATGTCGGCGGGCAAGTTGATTGATCCTCTATCGCCGCCGCGAGATGTTCGGGTCGGTGTCGTCCAAGGCGACACCGTCAAATTCAAAGCCAAGCTTACCTCGACCGTGACTCTTCAGAACGGTGATTACGTATGGGCCGGGATGCAAAGTGGGAATGGCCCTGAGATTGACATTACATTCAGCAGTGTGGGAACGCACTCCGAACAACTTCAAGTCCTCGGATGCCAAGACCGCATGGGACGAACAACCGTTGTTAGCGTCACAGGGTCGGGGGAAGCTGCATGGATGGCGATACATCCTCAATACTGGATATCAGCACCACGGTTGCGAGACGAAGCTTTGGCTTGGGCAAGCAACAACCAGGCTGCTCTTGGCGGAGGTGTTCGCAATGGCCGCGCCGATGCTGCGCGGCATGCCTATTGGAATGCGATCATGACGTTTGATTGGAACGCCGCCGATGCCGAAGGTCTTGCAACGGCACACGAGAAGACAGGCTTGGACAACGGGGCTCCCCATAATGAGACCGTAATGGATCTTGAAAACAACGCGGATGGTCGGGCGATTGGTGGTGGAGGCTCTACAAATCGAGTTCAGTTACAAAATGCTGTTATCGCTGCATTGAACGCTGGGACATTGACCATTCTGGATGATCTTGGAAACGCGAACGAGGTCGGTTTCCTTCAACCTTCCAACCAATGATATGAGGTGCGAAATGAAACGTGCGTTTATGTTCTGTCTTTTGTTGGCATGCGTTGCTGTTGCTGGCTCGCAGAATAACGATCTCATGCCTGATGGTTTTGAGCAAATTCATATTGGGATGGATTGGCGTTCGCTGGTGGCACTTCGTCCGAATGCTGAAATCATGAATATGATGCCCGATTCAGGCGAAGCCCTTAAGCCTGATCCGGAAAGACCCGGGAGCGGGTTATTTGAAAACTTACCCGAGTCGGCGGTATTTAGTGTTGTGTACTATAACTTCGAGGATGGGGTTTTGGTTGCTGTAATGTTTGGCAAAGAAAAGGGTCGCTCTACCCCTCTTGAGCGAGAGAGTGCGATTCGGCGGGTCGGACAAGGCCGTGGTGAACCTACCAAAATCCAACTGACCGGGAAGCGACATGACCAAGGTGTAATTTCCTGGCAAGACCAGAACCTTCACATTAACGTCATGGTGCCGACCGATGAGGCGCACGCGACCCAAAGCGTGGTAGGACTCCAAGTGATGGATCGGAAGTACGCGGAGCGAATAAATGCAATCGGCAGTGTTGACGACACTGAAATGGAGCAGGCCCAGCAGGGTGCAGACAAGCTACGACTGGAAGCGTTCAAATCCAAAGAGGCTCTTGCAAAACCCTCCCAAACGCAGGCCGTCAGGCTTGCATACGGGAG
>DAOTMQ010000135.1:0-9858 GCA_035450385.1 Kiritimatiellia bacterium
TCACGCCATGCAAAACGCATCTTGAAGTACTTGAGGGTGACAGACGGTTCCATGGGCGTGAAGTTTGGCTTTTTTTACGGGAGAAAGCAATACGAATTCCCGAATCGTGGTTTTTGGGATGGTATGAGCGCCGAAACTCCTAGTTCCTAAACCCCAAACCTTCCTTCAAGGAACGACTCAACGCCGTTGAATCGCTCCTTGAAGATTTAGGCCCGTGCTGGCACAATAGTATCGGTTTTTTATTCGGGTCCACGTGAGGTAACGGGGTGCCGCTTTATGGGCCATGTGTCCGTGCAAATTGAAGAAGGTTGTCAAAACGGCGATGTCGTCTACTATCTCGGCCGCGCCTGTCGGCTCTGTGTGAGGCATTCGGTCTGGAAACGGGTCACTCTGGAGTCAGATGTCCTACATGTAACGTTGGCGCACGACACGGATGGTGCGCGCGTCAAACGTCTGGTCGACGAGTGGTTTGTGCAACAGGCGCGTGAGGAACTGCCGCGCTGTTTCGCCGAGGTGCTGGAACGCCACGGCTGGCGGTTGCGAAATACGCGCGTGCCGCTCGTGATGCGTTCGCCCGACCAGCCGGATGGGCTGCGTCTGACAGTGCGCCCGATGAAGTCACGTTGGGGCAGTTGTTCGATGGACGGCCATGTGACGCTGAATGCCGAACTGGTGCGCCTGCCGCATCGGTTGATCGAATATGTGACGGTGCATGAGTTGTGTCACCTGATTCACCATAACCATTCGGCGGTGTTTTATTTTCAACTGGCGAGTTGCCTGCCGGATTGGCGGCAACGCCGAGCCGAATTGAGGGCGGTCGCGCTCGGGGAGGCGCGCTAAAAACATGAAGACGGTGTTGCAGGTGCTGGAGGCGACAGAGGGCGGCACGCGCCGTCACCTGCGCGATTTGGTGGGAGCGCTTGATCCGGCAGAATTCCGCTGCGCCTTGGCTGTCGCGTGTCGGCGTGACCCTGATTTCCAGAGCGATCTCGCGGCTTGGCGCACACGCGGTCTGGATGTCACCGAGTTGGCGATGCAGCGCGGTGTGTCGCCGCTGGCCGACCTTGTCGCGCTCGTGGGACTGATCCGTTGCGTGCGGCGCGTCCGTCCCGACCTGATTCACGCGCACAGCGCCAAAGCCGGCGCGCTCGCGCGGGTCGCAGGATGCCTCTGCCGTGTACCGGTCGTCTATACCCCTCATGCCTTTCCGTTTTTGATGGCGTGCGGGCCGCGTCGGTGCGGGTTTTATCGGAGGGTCGAGCGGCTGGCCTGCCGAAAGACGGCGACGGTCATCGTGGTGTCCAGCGAAGAGGAGACCGCCGCGCTGGCGCTGGGCTATCCGCCTGAGCGGGTGGTGCGCATCCCCAACGGTGTGGTACCCGGCGAGGCCGGCGAGATTATCATCCGAGAAACGGCTTCGTTGCGGATCGGCTTCATGGGGCGGCTGGCGTACCAGAAGGGGCCGGATCTTTTGCTGGAGGCGATGTGCGAGGTAGCCGTCCGTCTGCCGCATGTGCAGGCGGTGTTCTGCGGTGATGGCGCGATGGCGGCAGAGTTGCACGCGCGCGCCGAACAGACGCCGCTGGCCGGTCGCGTGAAGTTTGTCGGCCCGTATGCGCAATCGGATGTGGTCAAGCTGTTGCGCGAGATGGATATCGCGGTGCTGCCGTCGCGCTGGGAAGGATGTCCGTACGTTCTGCTGGAGGCGTTTCAGGCGGGCGTGCCGGTGGTGGCGGCGGAAGTAGGCGGTGTGACCGATTTGGTGCGGAACGGTGAGAACGGCCTGTGCGTGCCGCCCGAAGACCCTACGGCGCTTGGCGATGCCCTGCTCACCTTATTGCGTAATGCAGACTTGCGGCGCAAATTGGCCGAAGGGGGACGCGCAACGCTTGCGGCATTTACCTTGGAGCAGATGGTCAGTCGCGTGGAGCAGGTGTATCGCGAGGTGTGCGGCGCGCCGCCCAGCGCGGCCGCAGTGCAGTGACAAGGGCCGCCGCGATCAACAGCGAACCGGCCAGCAGGCCGGGAACGCTGGCCGACTCCTTAAAGAGGCAGAGCGAGACGGCGACGCCCAGCGGAATCTTGAGGTTGTTCATGACGGCCAGCACACCGCCCGGCACACGGCGCGCACCGCGGTTCCAGAAGAGATAGCTGACGCCCGAAACCACCACGCCCAGATAGAGCAGCACGGCGGCCTGAGATGCCGTGGGCACGGGCGCGGTCGTCAGGGCGTCGCGCAGGCCGAATGGCGCCAGAGCAGCAAAGCCCCCCAGATAGAGCCAGAAACTGGCGCGGTGATCCGGTGGCGGCTGCGACATGCGGGCCATTACCTCGCGGTAGGCGATCTGGCCCAGGGCGAAGCAGAGGTTGGATGCCTCGACCAGCAGAAAACCGATCAGCGGCGCCTCAGAGGAGACTCCGTGCCAGAGGATCACACCCGCCCCGACCACGGCCAGCAACGCAGCCGCCAAGTTGGTGAGGCAGAAGCGGCGAGCGACGATGTCGCTGGTCACCGTCACATAGACTGGCGTCATCACGGTGAAAAGCGCCACCTCGTGCGACTTCAAGTAGCGGAAACTCGCCATGTACGTCAGCGACATGAGGCCGAATTGCAAAGCGCCGACAGCCACAAGCGCCAAGCCGCTGCGCAGCGTCATGCGTGCGGCGAACGGTAGGAACACCAATGCGGCAATCGCCAGACGGATCGCAGCCAGCCAAGCCGGCGGCAGTCCCGCCAGCAGGTTGCCGATGAGGCCGAACGAAAAGCTCCAGATTAAAGAGGCAGCGACGAGTAAGAACATCCGGGAATCGTAACACCTCGATGCGGGATATGCGAACCGTAAAGATCGTCAGCCCGTAATCGGTTGGTGACAGGGGGGCGAAGACAATGCGTTTCTGGTGAAGGAGTTATGCATGGCTTGGGCTTCGCACAGCGGAAAAACGCTCAACGTTCAACGCTCAACGTTCAATTTTCAGCAGCGGGGACGCCCGCGCCCCGACCGCGCACGCACAAAACACGCACAAAACTCGCGTGCCCCCTGTCACTAACCGGTGTCACTAACCGATTACAACTTTTTCAACTTTTTTTCGATCATTCTTGTGTGTCTGGGGACAGTTACCTATAATGAACGCCCACCATTGGAGATAACAAGATGTTGAATTGGCCCCCTGAACTGTATGGACGCTCGCTCTTGCGGATAGCGGATCTGACCGACACGGAAATGCTGGACCTGATTGACCTCGCGGTCGCGCTGAAAGCGCGGCGGCGCGCGGGTGTCCGCGGTGATCTGCTCAAACGACGTCAAGTCGCGCTGATTTTCGAAAAAAGTTCTACGCGCACGCGTAACTCTGCAGCAGTGGCGATTCGTGACGAGGGCGGCTCTACGGAGTATCTGACCAAAAATGACATCCATCTGGGTGTCAAGGAGTCAGTCAAGGATACCGCCCGCGTGTTGGGCCGGATTTTTGACGGCATCCTGTTCCGCGGCTTCTCGCAGGAGACGGTTGCCGCATTGGCGCGTTACTCCGGCGTGCCGGTCTGGAACGGTCTGACCGACCTTTTCCACCCGACTCAGATACTTGCTGATTTGATGACGATCCAAGAGGCCTTCGGACGGCTCAGGGGCATCAAGTTGGCGTATGTGGGCGACGGGCGTAACAATGTGGCGAACTCGCTGATGCTCGGTTGCGCCAAGGCTGGCGTCCACTATGTGAACTGTACGCCGTCTGAGTTGTCGCCCGATCCGGTGCTGGTCAAAGAGGCGACCGAGGTGGCCGCACGTAACGGGGTGACGCTGGAGATTGTCAACGATCCCCGGCGGGGCGTGGCCGGTGCCAATGTACTCTACACGGACGTGTGGGTCTCGATGGGGGAGGAGGCGAAGCAAGAGGCGCGGTTGCGCCTGTTGCGCCCCTATCAGGTGAACATGGGGTTGGTCGAGGCGACCGGTAATGCGGGCGGTGAGTTGATCTTTCTCCACTGTCTGCCGGCTCTTCATGATCATGACACCGCAATAACGGCCGAGAGCGGAGCGCTGGAGGTGACCGACGAGGTCTTTGAGGCACCTTTTTCCAAAGTGTTTGACGAGGCTGAAAACCGCATGCACACGATCAAGGCGTTGTACGTGTCGGCAATGGCTGATCTGTCCGCCCTGTGATGGCGGCGATTCGGAATGGGAGGGAATATGGCGAAGAAACTGTTCAATATCGCATGGGAAGAGTTCAGCGCGTTGCCGCTGATGGAAAAAATCCCTTACTTGATGCAGCCGGACGGCGTACCGTATCACACGCTGTTCGCTCAGCAGTTTGATAGCGTGCTGCTTGATAAACTCGCGGCACTGGCGAACGAGATCCGCGCGATTGCCAAGACCCGCATCGGTTCGGAATACCTGCGCCAGCAGGTTACGCACAAGCGGGCCATGCTCTATTTTTCCCAGCCCAGCTCGCGTACTTTCCTCTCGTTTGTTTCGGCCTGCCAGATTCTGGGCGTGCCGGTCGGCGAGGTGCGTGACACCTCCATCTCGTCGGAGTTCAAGGGGGAATCGCGCGAGGATTCGGTGCGCACCTTCAGCTCTTACTTTGACCTGATTATCATGCGTACGCCGGAGAAGGGGCTGGCCGAACACATGGCCTGGGTCATCTCCAACTCCGACCGTCCTATCCCGATCATCAACGCCGGTTCGGGCAAAGACCAGCATCCGACCCAAGCGCTGCTCGACATCTACACCCTGCTGCGCAGCTTTGATCGTGGCGGCGGGTTGCATGACAAGACGGTGGTCTTTTGCGGCGATCTGTTGCGCGGCCGGACAGTGCGTTCGCTGTCGTACCTGCTGACCAACTATCCCCGCATCCGGCAGATCTTTGTAGCCCCTGATCCGCTCCAGATCGATACCGATGTTTTGGAAATCCTTCGGGAGAAGGGTGTGGAATATGTGCAGACCGACAATTTTCGCTCGGTGATCCCTGAAGCCGACGCAGTCTACATGACGCGCATTCAGGATGAGTGGGACAACTTCAAAAATGAAAGCGCGGCGATCGACACCAGCCATTTCAAGTTCGGATTGGAAGAGCTGGCATTGCTGCCGCCCCGCGCCATCATCATGCACCCGCTGCCGCGCCGCGATGAAATCGCGGTCGAAGTGGACGACGATCCGCGCGCCATGTACTGGAGGCAGATGCGCAACGGCATGTGGATCCGCACGGCATTGATCGCCATGACCTTCGGCTGCGAAAGACGTATCCACGACTATTACTGCCACAACAATTGATGTGGCCGGTTAGTGAAGAGGAACCATGAAACACACTTAGTCGAATACGCTTAGTCGCCCACACTTAGTCGATTGCGCCAGCGACGAAGTGTTTGGACGAAGTGTACACGACGAAGTGTAGCGACGAAGTGTTTGGACGAAGTGTACACGACGAAGTGTAGGGACGAAGTGTTTGGACGAAGTGTGAACGACGAAGTGTAGGGACTAAGTGTGAACGACGAAGTGTAGGGACTAAGTGTTTGGACGAAGTGTAGGGACTAAGTGTTTGGACGAAGTGTACACGACGAAGGGACTAAGTGTTTGGGACTAAGTGTTTTGGACGAAGTGTAGGGACGAAGCGTAGGGACGTGTGGCTCGCGACACCGCTTTTGCACACACCTTTCCGCTGTGCTCGTGCTTTAGTTGCCGCATTGATGTGCGTAACGGCCCTAGCAGCCGGGGCGACCAACAGTGCGCCGGATCATGTGGTTCGACGCTTCAGGCTGGGCCCCTTTTTTGAATACAGCGCCACCCGCGATGGCGCGACGTTCTGGGCGTTTCGGCCGTTCTACTCGAAGGTCCAAGATCCGACCATCGATACGCGTGTCACCGATGTGGTCTGGCCGCTCAGCACGTTTCACCGCGACCGCGAGCAGGCCTGGTGGCGTTTTTTGCTGGCCTACGGTTCGGACGACGATGTCGCCTGTGACTCATCTCCGTGGAAGTTCACGCTGCTTCCCATTTGGTTTCAGGGACGCAGCAGGCTGGGCGAGGATTACTGGGCGCTCTTCCCGATCCACGGCCATCTGCCGCACCTCGCCCTGATGAATGACATTGATTTCACGTTGTTCCCTTTTTACTTAAATTATGAGATCAATGGCATCGAACGGATCTACACGCCCTGGCCGCTTTTTTCGCGTCTGACGGAAAACCCGCATCTACGCAAAGAGGGGATATTTCCCTTCTGGAGCCGACAGATCAACACCAAATACCAGACGGATCGCCGTTATGCGTTCTGGCCGTTTTGGACTTCGGCGGTCTACGGCGACACGCGTAATCCGGGCTCGTCGTTCCTGCTCTTTCCGCTCTACGGAGAGGTCAACCGCACCAACGAGACGCAGCGCTTGGTGCTGCCGCCTTTCTTCTCCTACGCGCGTACCGACTCGGCGGAGCGTTGGCGCCTGCCGTGGCCCTTTTATGAGACGCATGAGGTCTGGGCTACTGCCACCACGAAGCCATCGATGAAGCGTTCCTACTGGCCGCTCTACGGGAGTGTTACCGGCGAGGACGACCGCCGTTGGTATGCGGCATGGCCGTTGCTGTGGTACTCAAGCTCCGAGAGCAAAAACCGTCGTGCCGAGCGCACACGCTTCTTCCCATTTTACGCGCATGAGACCGTTCGCAACACCGACAAGGCTGGGAGGGATTACGAGGCTGAGCGCTACACGCGGCTCTGGCCCCTCTACTTGCGGGACGAGACGCCGGAGCGCATGCGTTTGCGCGTGTTGGAGATCAATCCAATCCGTCACAGCGGCGGCATCGAGCGTAACTGGACGCCCTTCTGGACGCTTTACGAGCGCACCCGCACACCGGACGGAACAGCGCGACACGATCTGCTGTGGGGGCTGGTGCAATGGACGACCAACGCCGACTTACGGTAATCCTGTAAACAAAAAAGGCCAGCGGCAACGCTGGCCTTTTTTCATGATTGTTCTATCGCATGCGTCGGGCTTTTATGCCGCGCCGAGTTGGAACCGCACGAAGCGCGTGATGGTGATCGCGTCACCGGTGGCCTTTTCGCATGCCTTCACGACATCCGTGATGGACTGCTTGGGCTCCTTGACGAACGGCTGGTTGACCAGACAGACCTCAGAGTAGAACTTGTTGACGATGCCTTTGAGGGCATTCTCCACGATGTTCGCTGGCTTGCCCTTAAAACGATCACTGTTGCGAGCGATCTCCTTCTCGTTCTCGACCACCTCGGCCGGAACCTCGGCGGAGAGCAGAAAGCGCGGCGCCGCAGCCGCGACCTGCAGGGCGAGATCGTGAACCAGCTCTTTGAATGCGTCGGTTTCCAGCGTTTCTGCTTTACCGGCGGCCACCTCGACGAGCACACCGACTTTGCCGCCCATGTGGATGTAGGACTCGATCATCGTGTTACCCGCGCGGACATAGTGGGCCGCACGGCGGATCTTGACGTTTTCGCCGGTCTGCGAGACGATCGTCATGAACGGCTCCTTCAGCGTCGCGGCCAGCTCTTCCGGGCAGGTCTTGCCGGTATCGAGTACCGTCCGGGTCACCAGTTCGGCAAAGGCCTTGAAGTTATCGGTCTTGGCGACGAAATCGGTCTCGGTGTTGACCTCCGCCATCGCGAAAACCTTGCCGTCATCGGAGGCAGCGGCGCTGATGATGCCCTCTTTGGACTCTTTGTCGGCGCGCTTGACCTGAATGGCCAGGCCCTTCTCGCGCAAAATCTTGACTGCGGCCTCCATGTCGCCGCCGGTGTCGATAAGCGCCTTCTTGCAGTCCATCATGCCGGCATTGGTAAGCTGACGCAGTTCGTTGATAAGTGCAACAGTGATAGTGGCCATAAGTATCTCCTCAATCAAAAAGGGTGAGTGGTTGGCGGGGCAGTCCGGCAAGCAGACCTCCCCGTCATGAATTATTCAGCTTCCGGAGCCGCGCTCTCAGTGGCGGCCTCAACCTTCGGCTCTGCGGCCTTCGCTGCGGTTTTTGCGGAGGACTCGGCCTTTTCAGCAGCCTTCGCGTCCGACTCGGCGGTCTTGGCCTTCGCATCGGCCTTGGCTCCCGGTTTGGCGGTCTTCGTATCCGCCTTCTTCGCGGTTGTCTCGGGCTTTGCCTCGTTCTTTTTCGCGGTGGCCTTGGTATCCGGCTCGGCCTTCTCAGCAGTTTCAGCCGTTGGTGCCTCCGCCTTCTTTGCGGCGGCCTTGGCTTCCGGCGCAGCCTTTGCAACGGTCGGAGCTTCGGCCTCCTTCGCGACAGTTTCAGCCGTTGGCGCGGCGGCCTCGGCGGCAGTCTCGACAGCGGCGATCTTCGCGTCGACCGCGTCCTTGGCAGCCTTGGCGGCGCGCTTACGGGTTTCGCTCAGCTTGGCCTTGGCCTTGTCGGCACTCTCGGCTTCAGCGGCCTCCTTGCGCACCTTGCGCGCCGCACGCTCCTGGGCGTCCTTGGCAGCCTGTTCGGCCTCGCGCTGACGCTGGCGTTCGGTGGCGATCCGACTGTACTCGTCGTTCGCCCCTTTGATGACCTTGCTGAGACCGTCCACGATCGTCTTGACGCCGCGCACGGCATCATCGTTGGCGGGGATCACATAGTCAACGGGATCAGGGTCGGCGTTGGTATCGACCATCGCCACGATCGGGATGCCCAGACGGACCGCCTCCTTGACCGCATTCTGCTCGCGGCAGATGTCGATGATGACGAGCGCACCGGGCCTGTTCTCCATGTCCGCCACGCCGCTGAGGTTCTTTTGCAACTTGTCCAGTTCGCGGCGCAGGCTTGCGGCTTCTTTCTTATGAACGGAGAGCACGCCGTTGTTGTTGCGGGCCATCGCCTCGATCTGGCGCATGCGGCGCACGCTACGGCGGATGGTCTGGTTGTTGGTAAGGGTACCGCCCAGCCAGCGCTCGGTCACGTAGTACTGACCGCATGCGGTGGCCGCTTCCTGCACGACCTCCTGCGCCTGCTTTTTGGTGGCTACGAAAAGAATCTTTTTGCCGGCCAGCACCGTGTCGCGCAAGAATGCGGCGGCTTCGTCGATCAGGGGAACCGTTTGGGTCAGGTCGATGATATGGATCCCGTTGCGCTTGTCGAAAATATAGCGCCGCATCTTGGGATTCCAACGCTTGGTCTGGTGGCCGAAGTGCAGACCTGCATCCATCAGGTCTTTCAGGGTGAGCCCAGTGAGGCTCGACACTGGCATTTGCATGGTGTCGTTTCCTTTGAACGTGCAGGACAGTGCCATCGCACCGTCCCTGAGGTTAATCCGCTTTGACGCCCGGCGACACGCCGACACGCCTTTCGCTTCCGCACGAAGGAGCCACTCGGCAGTTCGTGCTCATGTGGAAGGCGGCATAGTATCGTCTCGCGGCGCCAAAGGCAAGGGCAAAACCCGCAAAATTTGTAATCGGTTGGTGACAGGAGGCATGCGAGTTTAGTGCGTGGTTTGTGTATGCGCAGTCGGGAACGCGGGCGTCCCCGCCCGCTCTGTGAAAGGCCGCTCGTGATTCCGATGCGCGGTTTGGTTTCCAAAGGAAGTAAGCGCATCAATCCTTTGCAAGACACGTTGTTGTGGGCGAGGACGTCCGCGCTCCCGACTCTCTGCTCCCCTTTTCATCAGAAACGCGTGATCTTCGCACACCCCTGTCACCAACCGATTACGCAAAACTTGGCTGTTAGGTGTTTTGGCTTGAGGCGGAGCGGACTGAAAGGGTATCGTAGAAGCCATTCATGGAAACACAGAGAACTCATCTGATCCGAGCCGCTGTCCTTCGCGACGCGGTGCAGGTTTTTGAATTGATCCGTAGCCATCAGGACGACCTGATCTCGCGGCCGATCGGTGATATTGTCCAGAACATTGACCGGTTCGTGG
>DAOTMQ010000136.1:0-9752 GCA_035450385.1 Kiritimatiellia bacterium
TGGACATTCCCGTTGAGCGCGTGCGCGCCGTGTACCGCATGGCCCAGCAGCCGATATCGCTGCAAAGCCCGGTGGGGGATGGTGATGACGCGCATTTCGGCGACTTCATCGAGGATAAATCCGCAGAGAACCCTTCAGAGATGACGGCTTACAGCATGCTGAAGGAGCGTCTGCAGGAGGTGCTGACAACCCTGACCGACCGTGAGCGCCAGGTGCTGGATAACCGATTCGGGCTGACCGACGGTTACTCGCGCACGCTGGAGGAGGTCGGCAAGCAGTTCAATGTGACGCGCGAGCGTATCCGCCAGATCGAAGCCAAGGCGTTGCGTAAGTTGCGTCACCCCACACGGCTGCGCAAGCTGGAGGGTTTTCTGGAGACGCGCTGAAGTGGATCCGGCACCGTCGTATGCGATGGGGTGCCGGTCGCGGGTCTTGTCACCGATTGGGCGTGTGTGCAAAGACTCAGTGCGACCCCTCTGGCAGAGCCGTGTGTAACCGTCAAGTGGATCAAGGAGGTTCCTTTTGGCACAGTGTTGTTTGATGTCGAACCCGGCTGCGATGGGTATCGGGGCGGGTGTGATTGGATTCATCGCCGGTTTTGTTGTGGCGAAAATGTGCGGCGGCGGTTCACGCTGCTATGCGGGCGGCGATGGTGACTGCGTGGAGATTTATGTCGGCAATCTCAGCTATGACATGACCGAAGCGCAGATGCGTAAGGAGTTCGAGAAATACGGCACGGTGAAGTCTGCGCGTATCATCACGAACCGGTTCAACCATAAGTCCAAGGGTTTCGGGTTCGTGGAGATGCCTGATCGGCAAGAAGCCGAAACGGCGATCAGGGCACTCCATGACAAGGATGTGCTTGGACGCAAGTTGCGCGTGAATGAGGCCAAAAACAAATCGCGCGAATAAGAACAGCGCAGCGTCCCGGTAACGGGACGCTTTTTTCGTTTTCAGAAGAGGCGAGTGATGGCGGAGAAACAGAGAGCGAAGCGAACCATGAGGATCGGGATCGATCCGGCTACCGTGGATCAACAAGCGGCAACGACATCCCGTTCACCTGCGCGGGGAGAGGCGCATACATGGCACACGCAACATCAACAACGCGATACCCCGTTTTACGAGCTGCTGGAAAGCGTCTATGACGCAGTGCTGATCACCACGCGCACCGGCAAGATCATCGAGTGTAACGAACGTGCCTGCGAGTTCTTTCAGGCTGAAGCGAAAAAGCTGATCGGGCTGAGTGCAGTGACACTGATTTCCGGCGCGACCGATGCGCTGCTCGATACCATCAACAAGAACCTCGTCAGTAAAAAATACACCTTGGTCGAAGCGCGCTGTAAACGTTTCGACGGAACTTCTTTCGCGGCGGAGATCGCGGTGAATCAGGTGGATCTCGACACGCACGGTCAGCTCTGTTTCTTTGTGCGCGACATCACGGTGCGGCGACAAGCACAGCAGGCACTCGAAGACGCGGTGGAACGGCTGCAAGCGCACGACCGCATGCGCATGGAGTTCGTCTCCAACGTTTCTCACGAACTGCGCACGCCGTTGACCTCGATGATCTATGCGGTCAACAACATGTTGCGCGGGGTGGTCGGCCCCATGCCGGAGAAGGCACTGAACTACTTGGATCGGTTGCAGTCCGATTGCCAGCGCTTGCTGGCGACTGTTAATGACATCCTGGACTTGCGTCAGATCGAGAACAAGACGCTGGTGCTGACCAAAACGGTGGTACCGCTCGGTCAGGTGATTCGCGACGGCGCTGAAACGCTTCAGGTACAGGCTGATTCCAAACGGATTACGATGACGTTTGACTTGGGGGAACGCGAGTTGTTCTGTCTGTGTGACGCACAGAAGATTGAGCGGGTGGTTTTGAATATCGTGGGTAACGCCGTCAAGTTCACACCGGCCAACGGCTCGATCACGTTGACGCTCCGGCAGCATCCAGAAAATCCCAAGCTCTCCCTGTTGACGGTCAGTGACACAGGCGCGGGCATCCCGCCCGATGTGCTGCCCAAGATTTCTCAGCGTTATTTCAGGGTCGGCGACCATGTGAGCGGCACCGGTTTGGGGCTGGCAATCTCGCGCGAGATCATCGACCTGCATGGCGGCAGCATGTCCTTTGCCAGTCCGGTGCCGGGGAGCACATGCGGCACAGCGGTGTACGTGGGGCTGCCGCTTGCGCCCAAGCCGCTGGTCATCGCGGTGACGCAAGATACGGAGACCGCTCAGTTTCTGCAGGAGAAGGTGGTCGACCGAGGTTACGGTCTGTTGTTGACCGAGTCGGGCCAAGAGGCGCTGGAGGCTTGCCGCAGCAAACAACCGGCGGTACTGGTGCTCGACCGACGCATCCAGGGCGCAGATGTGCGCGAGATCATCCTGCAACTGCGCGAAGGCGCGAAGACCAAACGGTTGCCGGTGATCGTTTTGGGCTTGCAGACGCTCGATCGTAACGAGATTGAACTCTACCGCCACTTCGGCATCTTCTACTCTAAGTTGCCGTGGCGTGAGCAGGATCTGTCGCGCAACTTGGCGATGGCGGTGCTCGGCAAGCTACGCTGATCGCGTCACTTGACGTGAATCTGCCACTCCAGCACACCGCCTGAGAAATCGGGCTGGAGCACGGCGCGGAGACGCAGGGTACGCGCGGTCACCGGTGTGGAGAAGCGCGCTTCGCATAGCTTGTCTTTGTCCACGGGATAGCTAGCGGGAACATCCTGCCAGCCGCCCTGTCCGTCGGGAATCTGGATTGTCCAAGAGGTCGGCAGACGGCATTGGCCGCGACCGGTGTCATCGAACCAATACACGGAGCACCCTTTTAGTGTTTCCGGACGTCCCAGATCGACATGCAACCACTCCGGTGTGCCTTTGCGCGGCCACCAAGTCATGCGAGGGATGCTGTGGTCGTTAGAAGACTTCGGCAGCAAGCCGTCGTTGAGCGCGGTGAGGGTGTCGTTCTCATAGCAATGCGATGCAGTGAAGGCAAGGTCGCTGCCGGGCTCGGCGTGTTCGTCATCGGTCGGGAACCAGACCTGCATCTCACTGGCACCACGATGGCACCAAGCGAAGTAGGGGATCAGTGTGGCGGTGACTGGCCGCGACGAACGCTTCCCGCGCAGGTCTGCGCTAACCGCGCGCGCGTCGGCCGTGAGTGAGACGAGCCGATGCCCCAGCACCTCCACAGTGCCTTCACGAAACGCAGTGTCCGGCGCGATCGCTAAATTTAACACGCGTCCGTCATTGTCGGCGGCTTCGGCGCAGTAAACCAACGGGCCGCGTTCCACCGCCAGCCGCCCGCGGTTGGCGGCGGCAGCCTGATGGCAGCGGATACGGCGGACGGGCATCGGAAAAGTCAGCGTGACGGTATCACCGGCGCGCCATTCGCGTCCGAGCGTCAGATACCCGCGATCAAGCGTGATCGGCACCGACTGCCCGTTGACCGCGACGGAGACATCTTTGAGCGAACCGGGTTCGGTTTGCACATAGAGGTCGGAGGGTACCGGCGTGCCGATGGCCCAACCGGGAATACGGATCTTGAGCGGGAACGTGAGGCGCTCCTTGTCCGGCTTCACCTCGATGCGCACATGACCGTTCCAAGGGTAGTCGGTCGTCTGGATCAGGGTGACGGCGCCGGCGGGTGTTTTGAGCGCGGCTTGGCTGGCGACGAAGAGATTCACGTAAACCGTCTCGTCGCGTTGAGCGTAGGTAAACGAAGCGATCTGCGGGATGAAGCGCACGACGTTCACGGGACAACAGGAGCATCCGAACCATTTGGAGCGGGCATAGCCGCCGCGGCTGGCCAGCGGGTTGGGATAGAAGAATTCGTCGCCGCTGATTGAGATGCCGGAGAGAAAACCGTTGTAGATCACGCGTTCCAAGACGTCGATATATTTGGCGTCGCCGTGCAGCAGGAACATGCGCTGGTTCCAGAGGGCGTTGGCGATGGCGGCGCAAGTCTCCAGATAGGCCGTTTCATTCGGCAGTTCGTAGTTGTCGCCGAACGCTTCGCCGCTGCGGCGCGCGCCGATGCCGCCTGTGAGGTGCATCTTTTTCGAAACGACATTCTCCCAAAGCGCGTCGATGGCGGCAATCAGAGCGCGATCGCCGGTCAGTGCGGCGACATCCGCCATGCCGGTGTAAAGATAACCGGCGCGGACCGCATGGCCGACGGCTTCCGTCTGCTGGACAACGGGGATGTGGTCTTGGCAGTAGGGGCCGAAGACCTTGCCGCGCAAATCGCTGCGCCCGCGCATGTCGATGAAGAATTTTGCGAGGTTGAGATAGCGCGTCTCTCCCGTGGCGCGGTAGAGTTTGCAGAGGCCGATTTCAATCTCCTGATGGCCCGGCACACCCTTGAGCTGGTCGGGGGCGGGGCCAAAGGTCTTATCGATCAGGTCAGCGTTTTTACGGGCTACATCGAGCAGTGCGCGCTTGCCGGTGACGGCGAAGTGGGCAACTGCTGCCTCATACATATGGCCGACGTTATAGAGTTCGTGGCCGTGGGCCAGGTTGCTCCAGCGCGTCGGGCCGGTCATGCCGTTTGTGAAGCCCAATGTGCGTGCGGTGTAGAGATAGCCGTCGGGCTCCTGAGCGGCGGCCATCTTGGCAATCAGTCCGTCCAGATAGGTGTCCAGTTTGGGGTCGGGATGGGTCGCGAGTGTATAGGCCGCGCCTTCCACGATTTTGAAGACGTCTGAGTCGTCAAAGGGAATACCGCGGAAGGGGCCTTCTTCCAACTTCCCGGCACGCGCGAAGTTGGAGATGCGTCCGGTTTCCTCGCTTTTGCGAAAGTCTGCCCAGACCGTGACCAGACGGTTGGTTTCGAAGCGCGGTAGCCAGAAGCCTTCGCGAATCACAACTTGGTTGAGCGGCACGGGCTGATAGGGGTAGTCTGGGGTCGCGGCGCCCCAGCAGACGGTTACGCTGAGCGCACAAACGGCGAGTACTTTTTTCATTAGACGAGACTCCTTATTTGAGTATGAGCAGGAGGCCACGGCTGATCAGCGAAAGCTCTCCTGTTTCGGCGTTGGCGCTAAGCGTCCATTTGTTGGCCGTTGTGAAAGCGGGTGTCAGAGAGCCGGACAGCATGCCGGGCGGGAAGGTCGCGATCAGGTAGCGTTTGCCAGGGACGAGCGCTTCTTCGTTCTGGAAGGTGAGTGTGGCTTGGACAAACGACAGGCTGCCTTGCACGACGAGTCGGTCGCACGCGCCTTCGGAAGTGGCATCGAACAGCAACGTCGCGCCATCCAAGACGGTGTCAGTCGCAAGGGTCAACGTGCCCAGCGTGTCAATGCCGCCCGGCGTCAGCAGACCGTTTACGGTGAGTGTGCCGTTGGAGACACACCCATCGCCGCTTAAGTTGGTTATGGTCTGTGCGGTCTCGTCCAAGTCCACGAAGGCACCGGCTGCCACATCAAAGTTGCCCGCCGACAGCATAGGCTGTGCGCCGCTGATCAGCCACTTCGCACGCAGATAGGCGCTCACACCCATCATCTCAGGCGGTGTGAGTGCGCGGTTGAAGAGGATCACTTCGGCGACATCGCCCCAACACGTCGCCGTGAAACGCGAGCCGAGCGTCATCGGCGTGTCGGTCGTATTGGGCGTCAGGATAATGGACTTACTGAGGAACGTGTCGGGACCGATCGCAGTGGCGGTGGCCGTACCGTTATCGATCACGAAGTCATACAGTTCACAGACGCCGTTCGGCCGCGCGGGGAAGGTCATATCGTTTTTGGGGCCCCATGTGTAGGCGAAGAAAAGCTCCCGCTGGCTGGCCAGGCCGAAGGCGGTTCTATCGGTATTTCCGCCAACATGCGCGATGAAATTAGAGCTGTTGTTGCGACGGTTACCGACGGCGAAAAGCGTCCGGTTGGCCGCGCCGGCAATGCCGAGATTGGTTTTGGTTTTCAAGGACGTGGTGCCGTCAACCGAGAGTACCGGCAGGCCGTTCAATGCGTTTTGGGTCACCGTGGGGCCCGCACCGGGTACAATCTGCTCCGCATCCAGCGCGGCGCCAGCCGCCCCTTTGTTTGTCCACAATGTGACCTGTCCGGCCGCGTTGGTGGTGAGCGTAGCGGAGTCCGCCGCGTCAAACCAAGCGTGGCTCGTCGCCAAGAGCGATTCGATGGAGGGCGAGGTGAGAACCAGCGTGCCTGTCGCGACGGTCGTGCCGCCCTGATGGCCGTTGATGCCCGACAGCGCCAGGCTGCCGGAGCCGATTTTGGTGAGTGCGACCGGTCCATCGATCGTTCCGCCAAAGGTACAGTCAGTGTTGCCACTGCCGACGGTGAGAGTGACCGCAGCGGGCGAGCTGTTCATGACGCGTCCCACGCCGTTCAGGCTGCTGAACGATTGATCAGCGCCGTTGAGATCAAGCACACCGCCGGTAGCGAGATGCAGGGCACTCTCCGGTGGCAACAGGTCGTTGCTGCCGCTGTGCATCAGGGTCTGCATGATCGCCGCAATCCCCGCCGCAGTGAAGGCTCGGTCGGCAATGAGGAGATTGTCGATGTATCCTTTGAAACCGGCATCGCTGGTGGTCTTGCCGACCACGAAATTGATACCCTGCGCATTCAGTCCGGTACGGGACGAGGTTCCGACCGGTACCCCGTCCACATACATGGTCTGAGTCAAGCCATCCCATGTGACGGCGATGTGGTGCCACTCACCATCTTTGAGGTTGGTGCTGAGGCCGCCCAATATGAAATCATTACCGTACCAGTAATTGTTGAGACCGTATGCGCCATTAAGACGGAGGTTGTTGCACTGATTGTTGGCGTTGTTGCCCCAGCCGCAGAAACCGCCGGTGTTCGGCGAGCCGTCGTCGCGCATCCAGAGCGCGATGGTGTAGGGCGTGTTCCCCGTCGGCACACCGGCCGGGAATGTCTGACGGATCAATGTGCTTGAACCGTCCACGTAGAGGGCACCGCCGAAGACGCCGGCGTCGGAGTAAGTTGGCGAACCGGTGCCGACGACAAGGTGGTTGTCGCGCGCGCTGCTGTCCGCGCCCAGATGGTTTGGATCATCGAAGGTGTAGTACGCCTGCGTGCCGTCCGGCAGGGGCACGAGCTTGAGTAAGCCACCGTTGACCACGGTGTCGCCGTCATACCGATTGGTGGAGGCGAGAATTAACGAGCCTGCGCCGCTTTTGATCAGAGAGCCGGTGCCGTACACGCTCTTGTTGAGGGTCAGGCCGGCGTTGAGCGACACGGATGCGTTGAGCCCGTTCGACAGGACGACCGGCACGTTGACGGCGTGGTTGCCGCTCAGGACAGCGATGCTGGGTTGTGTCGGGGCACCTGCGGCGGTGTCATCTAGGGCGAGGGTGGCGTCGGGTGTGAGGGCGCCAGGATCAATGCTGTACAGCGCGGGACTGTCAATGGTGAGGCGCCCTAAGGTGCGGTCGCCGTCCAGTGTGATGGCGGCGCTTCCAATAAAGTTGCTGGGTAGGATCGCCCAATCGCCTTGTCCGCTTGGTGCGCCCAGACTCCAGTCGGCGGCACTGGCCCAACTGCTGTTGGTGGCGCTGAGCCAGATTGTGGGGCTACGCAGCGTGAAGTTGTCGAACACGGCGGTGCCTGAGTTGTCATTGAAAGTGGCGTGCCAGATACCGACCTGAACGGCCAACCCGTCCATGTCGTTGCGCACGGATTCACCAACCAGCGTCCACGTCACGCCATCCTGGCTGCGATAAGTGGTAAAGAGATTACTACTGCGGACCAGACGCAGCCAGGGTTGCAGACCGGCGGCCTCCCTCGTGCTGGTCACGCCGTTGTCGACGCTACGATGGCCGTTTTGACTGCTAAACGCTGCATGTTTGATGGTGACCCAATCTTCGCCGGGCCCCGCGTCGTCCGGTTCCGGCACACGCGCCATGAGTCCCGCATCGTGCCACTGCACGTTGTTCATGCTGACAACCCGTACCTGAGCATCAAAATCACCGGCGGCCATCTTGAAAAGCAGGATGCCGTCGGCGTTACCATGCTCCCATCTGCCCTTGGCCGACTGGAAGGTCAGGCATTGCTCTGAACTGACGTTCGCGTCCGCAAGTGTGACGACCGTGTTGCCGTTGGTGAAGTTGACGAGAAAGCCGTCCCAGATCGTTCCGGCCACACCGTCCGTCAGAAAGTTGTGTGCCGTGTCGAAGCCGTCACAGACGAGCGTGGCGTTCGCGTTCATGCAGATCGCCGCGATAACCGCAGTCAAGCACCGACGTGTAACAATATCCATCTTCATCCTTACGCCTCCATACATCACGGCTGCTCCCGTGAGGGTCTTCTAGCTAGTGATTAGCTTCTTCACCCGTTTCATACACCGTCAAGCATAGAAAAAATATGCCATTCACGCCACATTTTTGTGATGCACGGGCAGGATTAGTTTTCACCCGACGCCAGCCACGCGCGGACCCCCTCCAGCAAGGCTTCGGCCACGCGGCGCTGCTGTTCGGGGCGTTGGATGGCCTCTTCTCCCTCGGGGCAGTTGATGAAGTCCAGTTCAAGCAGGCAGGAGGGAATCGCGGGGTTACGGCAAACGGCGAAGCTTGCGGCCATCACGCCGCGGTCGGCGATTGGCGTCACGGCGGCGAGTTTGGGGTGGAGCGCGCGCGCCAGTTGCAGACCGATCGCATTCCACGCATAGGTGGAGATGTGACGCACGTTGCGCGGATCGGTGTGCGCGGCTGTCGCGTTGTGATGCACCGAGATGAAGGCGTCGGCCTTGGCACGGTAGGCGATACGCACGCGCTCGTAAAGATCGACATCAACATCGCTGTCGCGTGTCATGAGCACGCGGAAACCGGCGCGTTCAAGGACCTCGCGCATCAGGCGGGCCTGTTTCAGATTGACCTCTTTCTCGGTCACGCCAGTGGGACCGATCGCACCGGTGGAAGGGCCGCCGTGGCCGGGGTCCAGCACGATCAGAATCTCGGCGGGTGGACGGCCGGTCGGCGGGCGCATGGCGAAGCCGGCGGTCAGGTCAGGCGGGGCGAGATCCCGCGGCGGCAGCGGGACATCTGGCGCCGCGGCAAGATGGCCGCTGTCGGTGAAGCACCGCTTGCCTTCCAACCAGAAGCGGGTATGCCCCCCGACAAAACCGGCACCTTGCACATGCAGGCCGGGCGTCAGGAAGGCGGCGGTATCGCCCCCGCCCGGTTCTGTGCGGGCGCGCGCGGCAAAGAGCGGTCCGGTCACCGTATGCGCGGGCCACGCCGCACGCGCAGTGATCGAGGCGGCCGGGGCATCCGCGAGACCATCCGCATAGAAAACCACCGGCACGTCCTCGGTCGGCGCGGGGAAGGAAAGCGTCGCAGTATAACGGGAGGGGGTCGCGCCGTCGGGCACCAAGGGCACCGTACGCTCGCCGACGGCGGCGAAGACCTGGCGGCCGGCCGGAGCGCGGCAGACGAGGCGCACGTTTTCGCCGGTATAGACGCCGAGCGGTTGCACCGGTTCGAGCGCACGCAGACCGACCTCGTCATCAGAACGAGCGGCGGGGTCGGGCGTGCGGAACGTGTGGCGAAGCTCGGTGGCACCGGCACGCAGGACGACCGTATTGGTGCCGGGAACGACCTTGACCATGCAGATAAAGCCGCCGGTGCGCCACGGGGTCACGGTTTGCGCGTTGACCGTCAGCGGCGTGTCAGGCGGTGTGATAGAACCGATCAGATAGGTTTGCGAGGAGGTTGACACCCATGCGCCTGACGCTGGAAACACGACACGCACCGAAGGCTTCGCATCCGAAGCAAACAGGGA
>DAOTMQ010000137.1:0-9513 GCA_035450385.1 Kiritimatiellia bacterium
GTTGTATCCACGGCGGTGCGGCCTTTGTCTGGCCGTTGATCCAGGCGTACGAGTATTTGAGCCTCGAGCCGTTTGTCGTGCCGATCGATCTGAAGAGCGCCCTCTCATTCGAGAATATCCGCGTAACCGTGCCCACCACCGTGACCGCCGCCATCTCGACCGAGCGCGGCGTCATGGAGAATGCCGCGATCCGTCTGCTGGGGCTCAACGACCAGCAGATCCGGGATCAGGCGCAGGATATCATCCTCGGCCAGATGCGTGCCGTGATCGCGACCATGCGGATCGAGGAGATCAATCAAGATCGGCAGGCGTTCCTCTCTAAGGTCAACGAGTCGGTCTCTGGCGAACTCGAAAAGATCGGTTTGCATCTGGTCAACGTCAACATCCGCGACATCGAGGATGACTCGGGCTATATCATTGCGCTCGGCCGTCGCGCGGCGGCCGAGGCGATCAACCAGGCCAACGTCGATGTGGCGGAACAGGAGAAGAGGGGGCAGATCGGCGTGGCGACCCGCCAGCGTGACCAGCGCGTGGCTGTGGCGGCCGCCAGCGCCGAAGCTGAGATCGGTGAGGCGGAGGCCGACCGCAACCGCCGTGCGCGCGCGGCGCAGTTGAACACCGAGGCGGTCGAGGCGGAGTCGGTCGCCAACGCCCAAAAGGCCGAGTATCTCGCCAACCAGCGCGTGGCCGAAGAGCAGGCGCGCAACCGTTCGGAGTCTGCGGCGCGCGATGCCGACGGCGCGATCCGAGTGGCGCAGGAAATGGCGCAGAAGAAGGCGGAAGAGGCGCGCGCTGAACGTGAGAAGGCCCGCCTTGAGGCTGAGGTAGTGGTGCCGGCCAACGCCGAGCGCGAGCGCGTGATCATCGCGGCGGATGCCGCGCGCGAACAGGCGGTGCGGATCGCTCAGGGTGAAGCCGAGGCGACGCTCGCCAAAATGAAGGCCGAAGGGCAGGGCGTGAAGGCGATCCTGGACGGCAAGGCGGCCGGTTACCAGGCGTTGGTCGAGGCGTGCGCCACTGCGCAGCAGGCGGCGTCGCTGCTGCTCATTGAGAAGCTTCAAGAGGTTGCCGAGATTCAGGCGCAGGCCATTCAGGATCTGCCGATTGAGAAGGTGGTGGTGTGGGATGGCGGCGGCGAGAAGGGCGGGTTGGCCGGTTTTGGCCAGCGCCTGATGGGCGCGTTGCCGCCGATGCACGAGCTGGCACGTCAGATTGGCCTCGAACTGCCCGACTATCTCGGCAGGACGGCGGGCTGTTCGCCGGCGTCAACGCCGAGTGCGGCGGATGCGCCGGTTGCAGGATCGCCCACACCAGATGTCGGCTGACAGGATCGTGAGGTAAGCCGCCATGGTGCGACTCTGCGAGGCTGACAAGATTTCGTATTTGGCGAATGTCTTCGCCATCTGCGGTGCCGACGGTAGTTTCGCGCCGCAGGAGGTTGCCGTCCTCAAAGATGTCGCTCGCCGTCTGGACGTTTCGCAGGCGGAAGTCACGGCGGCCCGTAATCTGGTGGCCAGCGGACATTATGAACTGGCGTTGCTGTCCGATAGCCGGGCGCGCCGCGACAATATCGAAGACATGGTGATGGCGGCGTTGGCTGACGGTGAGTTGCAGCCCAAAGAGTCCGTTCCGATCGAGAAATTTGCCAAGACGTTGCGCTTCGTCCAGGCCGACATGGACATGATCGCACGCCGCGCGCAGTCTCGGCTGAACGCTCTCTTCAAAAAAAACGCTCACACCGTCAGCAAGGCACCGCCCGCGCCGCCTGCGGCACCGTCGTCCGCGGTTGTGAATGCTGCGTCTGCGCCACCGCCGGTGCCGCAGGCGACGATTTCCGCCGAACCTGCCGAGCCCGCTGTGGGAGAAGCGCCCCCCGCGAGACCCGTGCCGCCGCCCCCCGTTGCTCTGCCTGCGGCGGTGAGCGCCTGTCTGCGGTGCCGGGATGCGGCGCAGAATCAGGCGATGTACTGTTACGGGGAGGGCGAGACGCTGAATGTCTGGGGGTGCCGCCTGTTGCGTCAGCCGTGGTGTGCCGGTGCGCCTTGGCTGAAGGCCGGGGCTTTCCGTCCCTCGGGCTGCTTTGTGTTTGACCGCGAAGCGATCCGCGCGTTGCTGGATCAGTCCGTTGTGGCGGCTGTGCGCTGTCCGCACTTTGATCCGGATGCGGTGGAGTGTGCGCTTGCCGCGTTGCCGTCGCAGGCGTGGCCGGGCAGGCGCTGGACGCTCGATCTGGCCGGAGCGGGCGAGCCGGGGCTGCCGCTGACGGTACGGCACTACCGTCACGGCTGTCTGTTGCATACGCGGCAGAGGGTGTCCGGCGTGGCGCCGGTCGGCGAACGGCTGGCGCGGCGGATCATCCGTGACGCCCGTCGGAGGCGATACTCAACTTAACCCTCAAGGGTGCGGTGTTTCAGATTGAACAAAACCCGTAGAAGTGTCATCATGAAGACCACTTTTTTGACTGGGAAGGATTTTGAATGGTTGTCCATATTACAGGGACGGGCTCGTATCTGCCGGAGCGCGTGGTGACCAACGCCGAGTTGGCCGCCACGCTTGATACCTCCGACGAGTGGATCTACTCACATACCGGCATCCGCAGCCGCCACATCGGTGCGGATGACGAAAGCACTTCATCGATGGCGGTCAACGCGGCACGGGCCGCGCTGGCCTCGGCCGACGTGGAACCAGAGGATCTGGGCCTGATCATTGTGGCTACGTCGACCTCTGACTATCAGGCGTTTCCGTCCACCGCCTGTCTGGTGCAGCATGAACTGGGGGCGATGAACGCGGCCTGCTTTGACTTGCAGGCGGCCTGCACCGGCTTCATCTACGCGCTTGAAACGGCGCGCGCCATCTTGTGCCACAATCCGCGGCCGGCCTTGATCATCGGATCGGAGATGATGTCGCGAATCGTGGACTGGAGTGACCGCAACTCGTGCATTCTGTTTGGCGACGCAGCGGGCGCGGTGGTTCTTGAGGTCGATCAGAAAGAATCGGGTGGCATCTGGCACTCGATCCTCAAGGCTGACGGCTCGGGCTCGCAACTGATCATGCGCGAAGGCGGCGCGCGCGGGTTGCCCGGAGGCATGCCCTTGATGCAGCACACGCTGCAGATGAAAGGACGGGCGGTTTTCAATTTTGCGGTGAAGGTGTTTGATGACGTACTCTGCAGGCTGCTGGAGCGCTCCGGTCATACCTTCGATGACCTTGCCTGTGTCGTTCCCCATCAGGCCAATGCTCGCATTGTCGAAGCGGTGGCGCGCCGCATGGCGGTGCCGCTGGAAAAATTTTACTTGAACATGGAGACGACTGGCAACAGCTCCGCTGCCTCAATTCCGGTGGCACTGGATGCGGCGGTCGCCGCCAAGAAAATCAAAGAGGGCGACCTCATCGCCATGGTCGGGTTCGGCGCGGGACTGACCTACGGCGGCATCCTGATGAACTGGCATGGCCGCACGGAGAAACCGGCATCTCCGGCCCATCCATCCCGTGACCCTTCTACGGAAACGAACGCGAAACTGAACAAGGAGTAACCAAAGAGCGTATGAGTGGCAACACCAAGGTTTTGATCACCGGACTGGGCGTCATCTCGCCCGTCGGTAACACCGTCGACGAAATGTGGACCAACATCCGTAACGGCGTCAGCGGCCTGTGCCGTACCACCAAGTTCGATCCCTCACGCGTCGACTCGAAGGTTTCCGGCGAGGTGAAGGATTTCGATGTTTCAAAGTATGTCGACCCTAAGGAGGCGCGCCGCATGGGGCTCTTCACCCAGTATGCCGTGGCTGCCGCCAAGCAGGCGTGGCAGGACTCCGGCCTCGCCGATGGCGGCGCTGACCCTGAGCGTGTCGCGGTGATGATCGGCAACGGCATCGGCGGCAAAGAGGTCGATGAGGAGGGTTACCATATACTCTTCAACCGCGGTCCGGGACGCCTCTCGCCTATGCTCATCCCCAAGCTGATCGCCAATGAGGCCGCTGGCAACATCTCGATCGCGCTCAAGGCCAAAGGTGCCGCGCACACCATCGTCACCGCTTGCGCTTCCAGCACCGACGCGCTGGGCGTGGCGCTGGATATGATCCGCGCGGGCCGCGCCGACGTGGTCATCACGGGCGGCACCGAAGCCACCGTCACCGAGTATTGCGTGGGTGGCTTCTGCTCCATGAAAGCGCTGAGCACAAAGTACAACGACACGCCAGAAAAGGCCTGCCGTCCGTTTGACGCCGGTCGCGACGGCTTTGTCATGGGCGAAGGTGCCGCGATGCTGATCCTCGAGTCGGAGGCACACGCCAAAGCGCGCAATGCCCGTGTCTATGCCGAACTCGCTGGTTACGGCGCATCCGGGGACGCCTATCACCTGACCGCGCCTGACCCCGAAGCTGCCGGTGCCATCCGTGCCATTAAGATCGCGCTCAAGGATGCGAACCTCGGCATTGAGGATGTCGATTACGTCAACGCCCACGGCACCTCCACGCCGCTCAACGATCCGATGGAGACCAAGGCGATCAAGGCGGTCTTCGGCGATCGGGCGTACCGCCTCAAGGTCTCGTCCACCAAGAGCATGACCGGTCACCTGCTGGGTGCCGCAGGCGCGCTCGAGACGGCGATCTGCGCGCTCGCGATCCGTGACGGTTTCTATCCGCCGACGATCAACAACGAAAACCCCGACCCCGAGTGCGATCTGGATGTCGTGCCCAACAAGGGGGTGCAGGGTTCGATCCGCGCAGCGATTTCGACATCGCTCGGATTCGGCGGCCATAACGGCGTGATCGCCATCAAGGCGTATAACTGATACGCGGCCCAGCAGGAGAGTGAATAAAAGATGAGTTCAGCGAACGAAAAAATCAAACCTGACGTTGCCGATTATAAGGCCTATGAGGGATCGGTGGAGGAACTGCTTCCCCACCGCGATCCCTTCCTGTTTGTCGACCGCGTGCTGCATGTGGATGAGACCTTCACCATTGGCGAGAAGACCTTCGGTGAGGACATGTGGTTCTTCAAGGGGCATTTCCCCAACTATCCGGTCGTGCCCGGTGTGATTCTCACGGAAACCATGGCGCAGTGTGGCGGTGCAGGGCTGGTGGCTTCCGGGCAGATTCCCCAAGGCGTGGTTTTTCTGCTTGTCGGCGTGAATAACGCCAAGTTCCGCAGGCAGGTCCGGCCAAACGACACCGTGCGTCTGGAAATCGAAAACATCCGCGTCAGCTCGCGCATGGCGATTCAGTGCGGCATGGCCTTTGTCGGCGACGAGCTGGCAGCCGAGGCGGAGTTCCGCTGCGTCCTTGGCCCGTCGGCGTGATAAGCGCCGCGTTGTGCGCGGAAACACCGTCCCGCTCTTAGTCGAGCACACCGCACTTTTAGTCGAGTACACTGGTCGCCACACCTAGTCGATTGCGTCAGCGACGGCGTGTATCCGATTAAGTGTAAACAACGAAGTGCTTGGACGAAGAACGACTAAGCGCGGCTCGTGGGGACACTCGCCCTCCAGCCGTTCACCTGTCTTGCGCAGCACCGGGAGTCCGGGCGGCGTTTCACGCCGCCACACGGGCAAGATGCCCGTGCCACACGGCCCAGCACCAGCCTTGCGTCCGGTATCCGGTTTCAACGCTCAACGTTCAATTCCATTTCCGCCCAAGCGCCCCAGTCGCCGCTGCTGTTGTCTTTCTCGCCGACATCTGTGACCAATAGCAGGCTCACCGTCTGACCGACCCACGGGGCCAAGTTGCCCTCTAGCGTATGCCATGCGTGGGTGGCAACATGGTGCCGCGCGATTTCGTGGCGGCGTCCCTCGGCATCTTCCACTACGATCTTGAACAGCAGGCCGTCACCAAGATCGCTGCCATCTTGTTTGCCGACCGCGCAACGGATCTTCATCGGTGCGGTTGGCAACGTCAGGCTGTAGCGCGCGAATGTATAGCCGGTACCGCCTTTGTACGGCGGGTGCATGAAGAGCCCGCGCGGTTTAGCCACGCCGCCGCAGGTCGATGACGTTGCATAAATCTCTGCTCCGGTTATCGAGTCCAACTCGCGTTCGGCCTGGCCGCGCATCGCCATGCCGCGCGCGTACAGCAACGGCAGGGGACGTCCTTTTTCTACCACTGGAGCGGCGGGTGGCGGCGGATCTTCGACTGTGAAGTCGATCCACGCGCCTTCACGCTCGAACCAGAGCCGCGCTCCGGGACGTGCGTCAGCCGGGATCGTCACCTCGTGTTCGGCGGCACCCTTGATCACCACGCGCTCACCCGGCTTGACGCATTCGCGTGCGCAGGTCAGCGCGGCTGTCGGCGCGGACGCACCGCGACGCGCGCGGTAACTGAACGCGCCCTTGACCGGCTGCACAAAGCTGAGGCCACGCGCTGTGCGCACGCTTGTGGTACCGAGCACGCCGTTGGTGGCATCCAGCGCGACCACGTCGCTGAACATGTAAGGGAATCCGGCTTCCGTGCATGTGTGCATCAGGATCTCTGCCATGCCGCTGGTCAGTGCACGGCAGATCGCGACGCCCGCAGCCGCGCCTTCGTTAAACCGTGTAAAGCGACCGCGTCCGTCGATATACGTGTAGGTCGGCGCAACGGCGAGGTCGGCGCGGCGACCGTTGACCTCGCCACTGAACACGCGTACGGCACCGTCGCCGCTGCGTCCCCAGTAGCCGTTGGGCGGCAGATCCAGATCATGGTCGGCCACGGTCACCTTCATACGTTCTTCCGGATGGCCGTTGACCACTGTGACCGTTCCGTCGGCGTAGCGCGTCGTCACCTGCGAACGCATGTAGGCGCCGTTAGCCAGCGCGGCTGTGGTCTCGTACAGTGCGCCGTTCGCGTCGGCGTAGCGGATCGTATCGGCGGCGACCTGTGTGTAGCGGCTGGCCAACGCTTGCACCATATAGTAGCTGCGCAGTTCGCCGTCACGTCCGTTCAGCAGGAAACCGGGATGGCCGAAGGCCACTGTGGCGGCCAGAAAACGATCTCTGGCGACTTCGGGATCGGAAGGCGCGCTCTTGCCGGGGTAGAACATCTCGAGATTGCCCATGCCGAAATTGCAGCAGAGCGGATGCAGGCAGCGCAGATCGAAATCAACCAGCCAAGGGTTTTCGTGGATGTTGTATCTCTGGTCCTGCGCATAGTTGCCGTCGGTCAGGCCGCAGTAGGGGAAGTGGTTATCGCCCTCCGAGTAGACCGGCCCCTTCCATGCGGCTTTCTGCAACAGCATGATCTCGCCGTATGCGTAGAAGACGGCGGCAAAGGTGCCGGCACCGGGAACACGCGGGTCGTAGTCCACACGACTCCAAGGGGTGACTGCGGTGTGGACGTCGCAGTACGCGGTGCTGAAGCCGAATTTTTTCTGAATGATCGGCGCGAGGCGTTCACAGAACTCAACCGCGCGCGCGGGTTTGGGCGCGTAGCAGCGCTCCCACGCATGTTGCAACTGGTTGTCGGGCGTGCGCGAGATCAGGTCGATATGCCAGAATCCGTTGACCGGTGCGAAGTCGGTGAAGTTATTGTAGGGGCCGTAAACAAAGCCCAGCTCGTCCTGCATGATACGGGCATAGTCATATTGTCCTTTGTCGCCGCCCTTTTTGGGTGCGGGATCGGTGCGGAAGGTGAAGCTCTCGTTGCCATCGCGCCAGCCGGTCTCGTGGTCGGTGACGACGATCTCCGTCATGCCCCAGCGATGCACGTTTCGCCAATAGGTCGCGTCGTTTGCCCGGTTACCTGCGCCGTGCGCGCGCCAGACGCGCGTGCCGGTGACAGACTTCCAGGGTGAGGGCGGGTTCGGGATGTTGGGCAGTACATCTTCAAAACGCGGTGAGAGTGTCATCACAAAACGCTCGAAGCAAGGGTTGCGCTGACCGTCGGTCTTCGGCGTATAGCGCGTGCCGCCGTTGCTGGATAGCGCACCGTCGAAGCGCATGTTTTTCGCGAACGGAAAGGAGGCGTTGGATTGTGTCCAGTCGATATGCGCCATAAAAAAGAGCGGCGCGTCGAGTTTACCCGAGATAACCACAGCCGGCCGCACCATGCCACCATCCGTAAAGCCGTACGTGTAATAGGGCAGCGTGGCCAGACGCGGATTAACAAAGCCGCGTGTGGCACCGAAACGCACCTCGCCGATCTCGCCTTGGCCGGCCTGAATATCCATAACCAACGATTTGCCCAAGAGTCGGAAGCGGACTTCCGCTTCAATACTGCGTCCGCCTTGTGTCAAACGTCCCGCGTAGGTGACACTCTTGCCGTCGGTTGTGACCGTCATGGTCTCGCTTTCGGCGCGCGTCAGCGTTCCGGTCGGCACGGTTGGCGCAAAGTACAAGCCGCCGCCCAGTCCGATGCTGGCCCATGCGCCGTCTCCCCAGCGCACGGCCATGTCGTCCCAGGCGCCGAGTTGCGCGGGCAGACGGAATTCGAGGCGTCCGTCCTCACCCTCACGCACCAAGTGGTACCGGCCCGATTCGCTGCTGCGGCCGACACGCGCGACGGACGGTGCGGGATCATGCGGCACAACGGTCAGCGGCGTGTTGGGGAAGGGCAGGGTCTTAACGCCGATGTTCGCGCCCGGATCGCACGCGGGGAAGACCTGCACACCGCGCCGCGGACGCGGGGCGAAGGTGAGCGGTTCAAAGCGTTCGGTGAAGACCGCCAGACTGTTGAAGTAGATCACCCGATCCTCGGTGTTGCGTCCGTTGGTGATGTCGATCGCCACGAGCGTGGCACCGTCTGCGGCACGAGCGATTTGCTCCGGGACCAGTCGCCGGTGACAGAGGAACCACTCCTTGAAGTGTACGCGGGCCAACGGTACCGAAAGGCGCGCTCCGGCGCTGTCAGTGAAGCGCAGCGTGACCGATACCGGCGGCGTGTCGGGTTTGGGTGCGTAGCTGTGGTTGTTGCCGTAGATCCAGCAGGTTACGGCATCAAACGCGCTGGTTATCGCCACCGGCACGGGCGGCAGCAGAGTGACACGCGGCTGGGGACCGGTCGCGCGGTAGGTGAGTTTGGCGACACCGTCCCCAAAGAGCAGAACTTCGTCCGAGCGCTCGAAACGCGCGGCGGCATCCTGTGTCTCGACGCGCCAACCGTCGACTCCAGTGAACGGGATCAGCGCCGGATGGTCATCCTGCAGGCGTCCGGCCCGCACGCGCTCATACGGCGGTTCACCGGCACCTTGCACACCCAACGCCAGCGCACAACACACAATTCCGAACCACTTTTTCATCTTATCCCCTCACGTTTCGAAAGCGCCACTCAATCATGCGGGACAGTCTATACCTTTAAGGACGCGCTTAGCAACAGTGTTTTGTTACCAATGAACTGCTGTAAACTCCCCGCTTGTCTCGCGGGAGGCGGGAGGGTACACTGACACTGCTTAAATGGTGAGAGGTTCGTGCCCCTCGCTTGCAGGTGTGGCACGGGCATCTTGCCCGTGTTTCATGGGCGGGACGCCCATGCCACGAGGTTTTTTGCAAGAGGTCTCAAAGGAGTTTTCAAGATGTCTGTCAGAGTCCGTTTTGCGCCGAGTCCC
>DAOTMQ010000138.1:0-9500 GCA_035450385.1 Kiritimatiellia bacterium
GCACTGCTACCTTCCCTCAAGCGTATACCCGGCGAAGCGCACAAAAACACCGCGCCAATCGTCCAGATACACCATCAGAATCTCCCGCGCCAATCCCTCCGAATCGCCGCACCGGAAAAGCGCCGCCGCCGCGAACAGTTCGATCATCGCCCGAGAAAACTGCGCCGACTCCACACTTACGGGCTGCGTGCCGGTATCGCGGTGCCCTCGCACGCCGGGCTTGCGCAAAAACTCGGCCAGCGCGGGTGCCGCCGCCGGATCGCCGATGCGCCCGAGCGCCATCAGCACCGACCGCAACGTGTTGAAACTGGTTTCGGCGTGGCACTGCTGTAGCTTGCGGACCAGTGCGGCGGTGGCCCGCCGGTCGCGCGGGATGGCGGCCACCCACATCGCGCCGTCCAGTTCGGGCACCGAGAGAAATCCCTCCCAATCGTAGGCGGGGCCGTCAGCGATCGGCGTCTCATCGATCCAAGCGGTCAGCAACGGAACGCCTGCGGGGTCGCCCAGCAGACAGAGCGCCTTTGCCGTTGCCACGGTCGGATTACGGGCCAACGCATCGCGCAACGGCTGGCGTGCGGCCTGTTCGCCACGCGCCAGCGTCAGCAAATTCGTGGGGTTCGCGGGGTCCTGCGCCGCATCGCGTAGCTCGGCATCCGTGGGTGGCGGCAGATCGCGCGTGAGTTCGCCGAGTTTGTCCGCTGGCAGAATATCGATCTCTGCCAGATGGCGCTGCAACGCATGGATATCCACCGTGCGCGGCGTGGTTCCGTTTTTGATACAGAGCGCCGCCGCATGACCGGCCGCATAGCCCAGATTCAGCACGTCGGGATTCATGCGCACGATGGCTTGCACGTCGTGCGTGGTGGAGTAGCAGCGCCCGACCGCCATGATGTTCTCCAGACCAGCGGGCAAAATCGCGCGCAACGGCACGTACACCGTCAGGTCGCGGTCACGCACATGTTTGGTCATCGGCATCAGTCCCGCGAATGAATAATCGCTGCTGTAGAAACCGTGCGGATCGAAGGCCGACGCCGACACCGCGATGACATCCCGGTAGGTACGCCCCGCATTCACGTCGCGCTCATCGATCACCCAATCGCCTTTGATGCGGCGCGTTTCGCGGATCTGCGCCATCGGAAAGTTCTGCGTGCCGCCGCCGCGCGCGGCCAGCACATGGTGCATGGTGAAGCCCGCGATGTCGATCGGATCGGCGGGTAGCGAGTTGGCGTAGAGGTCGCGCCGGTCGCGCGTGTTCTTGCCGTCACTGCCGCTGCTGGCTCGTTTTTGGCCCATAAACGAGGCTTCTTCCAAACAAAGGTCGCCGTCGTTCAGGTAGAAGAACGTGGCACCGGCCGCCGCGCAAACATCGCCCTCGCCCGAAGCGTCGATCACCACTTTGCCGAGCGCCACGCCGCGTCCAAGCCAAGTCGCAACCTCGACACCCGCCACCGTCTGACCGCGCATGACCGCGCCCATGGCCAACGAGTGGTACCAGACATCGACTTTCGCATCGCGCAACAACCGCGCATACTGCGGGTCGCCTTTGCCGCGCCACTCTTGGTTGAAGCCGTGACGGTAGCCGCGCCAGAATCCTTTGATGCCCAGCGCCACGTTGCCCCCGACGAAGCCCGCCTGTTCGATCATCAGCGTGCGCGCACCGCCACGCGCCGCCGCGATGGCCGCAGCATGACCGGCCGGTCCACTGCCGACCACGACCACGTCATACTCCGCCCAGACCGGAATCGCGTCGCGCGCCTGCGGCACCGTTTCGCGTTGTCGCGCGCGATAGGGACGCTCGGCCTCGCTCAATTGACGAATGGCTAGCGCGGGCAGCGTATCGGCCGTCGGCGCCGCAGTCTTGACCCGGACGGTTCCGGGCGTCGGCAGTGTGGCTGCACGCGCCTCCTGCAGCGCGGCCATTCCGACACGCTCCCCGATCTCCGCCAGCGTCACGGGGTGCATCAGGGCGCGCGCCGCCTCGCGGCTGACCGACGCCGCCGAACTGAGCACGTAGAGCCGCTCCGTTCCTGCTGGCCGCAAGACGCCCAGATCGAGCTTGGCGGTTTTCGGCAACTCCGCGCCCTCCCATGTGGCCGATCCGACTAGCGCGGCGGGCAGAACAAAGTTCATGGCATGCGCAAAGGGCGGGTTGGCATACGTGTGCCATGTTTCGCGCAACGCGTGTTCGGCACGGTTGATCGCCGCCCACGTCAAAGCCGTCATGGGGGCGTCCTGTTCGATCATCTCGCGCGTCTTGCGGTCGGCCGCACGGCGCGGACGCGACACGCGCAGCGTCTCGACGCGCCACGGCTCGCGACGCGCACCGGCGGCTTCGGCGACTGCCCCTGCGGGCGTGGCGTCGATCACCACCTTAGCGATCACCGCCTGCAAGCCAGCCTTGTTGGCCGTCACCACACCGCACAAGCGGTTCTGATCATCGACCAACACACCGCCGTGACGCGTGTTGTAGAGAAACGTGACGCCGGCCTCCAGCAGCAGTTCCGCCGCGACCACCGGATAGCGTGACGCGCTGGTTTCGCGCAGGAGCGCTTTGCTGAACTCCGTTGTGGGTTTGGGTCCCTGCTGAAGTTCATCGAAGCGATCCTTGGTCATTACTTCGCCGCCAAGAAACGTGGTCTCGTTGAGCAGCATGACGCGCGCACCCTGACGCGCGGCGTTCCACGCCGCCGCCATGCCGCCTTCATTGCCGCCGACGACCACGATATCCACGCGGTCGATCACCGGCACCGTCCGCGCCGGTGCCTCCACATACCGCTCCTGCGCTCGACCTAATGCCATCACCGTCGCGACGGCGAACGCAATTCCCATGATTCTAATTTGCATCTTTTTGTCCCTCTCTCTAAAAAATCCAGACGTCATGCCCATCACAACCGCCACCATGCTCAACAGATACCTCGCGTTCCACCTCCTTATTCTGTAGTACGTACCGGCGCAGATGTCAACGCCAAACGCAGAACGCCAAACGGAGCTACAATTAGGAGTTGGCGTTTGGCGAGAGACGAGTAAACGTTTATCTCGGTGGGTGGAGTGTATGTGTGTGGAGACTACCAAAACAGTCAGGACCGCCACTGTTTGCATCGGGGTGAAAGGCGAGGTAGTATGTGGAGTTTAGTTCGGAATCGCGGTTCAACTAACAAGACAGTTGACTTAGTTTAGTAATAACACTAACATCACTAACACTATGTCGAAAATCTTTCCTGTCGAACTGGATGATTCCCTGCACCGGAAACTCAAGCACGCCGCAATCGATCAAGGGGTTTCGTTACACGGTCTGATTATAAAAGTATTGGTTAGTTATGTTGTTTCTGAATTGGATAGAAATGATAAGGAGCAGAAAAAATGAACTTACACCGAGAGTTAACAGTCAAGGATAAAAAAACCGGCAGAACGGCTAAGGGCTTGCCTACTAATGAATTGGTTTTCTCTGCGTATCAAGGTACGAACGCCGATGTATTTCCACATGTTTTAAAACTACATGTGCCTTTGGGTAGTCGCGTGGCAGATGTTACTTACGGGAAAGGTGTTTTCTGGAAAAAGGTCAATGTCGGCGATTACGATTTACGAAAGACGGACTTGGCCATGGGGGTAGACTGCAGGAAGTTGCCGTACGATGATTGTATGTTCGATTGTGTTGTATTTGATCCGCCATACATGCATACGCCGGGCGGAACGGCGCACCAGAACCACCAGAATTTTGAGCTATACTACTACAACAACGGGACCACCCACAATTTGAAGAAATATCATGAGGCTGTTCTTGATCTCTATTTTGAGGGCGCAAAAGAGGCTTACCGCGTGTTGAAGGACGAAGGAATATATATTGTGAAGTGCCAAGACGAGGTTTGCGCAAACCGCCAAAGACTCACTCATGTCGAGATAATTAACGAATTGTCTCTAATGGGGTTTTTTGCCATTGACCTCTTTATCGTAATGCGTACAAATCGCCCTGGGGTTAGTCGTGTTATCAAGCAGCGTCACGCTAGGAAAAACCATTCATATTTCCTTGTTTTTAAGAAAGTCAAGAAATCAGATCGTCGAGCTCAAAAAAGAAATGACCAAATGCTTTTATTCTCAGCGGAGGAAAAACCTCGTTCAGCCTATCGTAGCTCGCGGGGACGTCCAGATAGTAAATCCGCTTCAATTGAGCAATGTGCATCTGGTAAATGCGCCACTGGTCGGGCAAGCAAATCTCGGTAACCTCCTTTTTCTTCTTGTCGGTCTTTGTTTCTGCAAGGATCACTGGTGTTCCCAGAAATCTACCCGTTCCATAAACGCCATCCAAAACACGCTGATGCGCCCACACCTGAATTACTCGCTCACGCGTAGACGTTTTGACTGGCAGATGAAATCTGGGCTTGTTCTTGCCGAGGGTAAAAATGAAATCTGTGGGGAGGGTCGTTGAGTTGTCGTCCAAATTAAGGACTTGAAGTCTGTTCGTCGGATTTACCCCAAGATGTCGGGAAAAGAGATGGCCAATAAGGTATTCAAAAAAAGTGCCAGGTGTCTTTTGGTCGCCACTTTTTGCAAGGTCAACGTAGCAACAGAAACTCATGGCAACAGAATATATTGCGCTGGTGATAACTTCTGGGGTCAGATTCTTTAGTGTCTTTTCTTGAAGGGCCCGTATGAAATCATACCAATCGGAAAGGTCTGGGCGATATAAGGCTGAATTAACTGCTCGGGAAGTTTTTTTATCTTTAACAAACTCGAAGTAATTTTTTCCCGAAACGTTCGAATTGAGGTTGCTTGTTTGGATGCCCCTTAGTGCGGACATAGAAGCATCTGCGCATGCCGAAATGAGAGTCAGGTTATCGAGACTCGACACGTCTTTTTGGAAATTCTTCTGAAGACGTCTATAACATTGCAAAGGATCGTCCATGAGTGGGGGGTATTACACATGCGGGGACGCTCTTCAAATCAATTTTTTAGCGTGCTAACACCTAACCGCTTTTTTAACTAACAAACTTCTCAAAACACAAGGCGCCGACTGACCTGCGTTTGGCTGAGGACATCCACGTGTACATCGGCGCGTCCGGCTTTGACGAGCGCCTGGCGCATGGTGTTGAATGCCAAGGCTGGCGTGTTGCACTCCCCGCTCAGATGCGCCAGCCAGAGCGTGTGCATCTGGCGGGGGATCGCGGCGCTCATCAACGCGGCCGCGTCGTCGTTGGAGAGGTGGCCGCTGCGGCCGGCGATGCGCGTCTTGAGCGACCACGGGCGGTCGGACTGCATCAGCATATCATAGTCGTGGTTGCTCTCGACAATCGCCACATGGCACCGCGCCAGCTTGGCGCGAACCAGCGGGGTGGCCTGTCCCAGATCGGTCACCACACAGAGGCGCGACGTTCCATCGTCAAAGACAAACCCGACGGGATCGGCGGCATCATGCGACACCGTGAACGCCTCTACGCGCAGGCCGCCGATCTCGAAGACCGAGGCGGTCTCAAAAATCTGCCACTGGAACACGCCCTTCGGACAGCGCGCTTCGATGCCAGAGGCGGTACCCTCGTTCGCGAACAATGGCAACGCGTGTTTACGACCGAGGACCTCGACGCCCTGATAGTGGTCAGTGTGGTCGTGCGTCAACAGGACACCTCGGAGCGATCCCGGCGAAATGCCAGCCGTGCGCAACCGGGCGGTCAACGTACGAGCGGGGAGTCCGGCGTCCACCAGCAGCGATGTGCCGCCGCCCGACACATAGATGCTGTTGCCCCTACTCCCACTCGCTAGTACGCAAACTTCCATACGTTACCCCGTCCGGTGGACTACTCCACCGTACTGGTCGGACTCGAATCCATCACTAACCGATAATGCTTGAGGAAGGTGGCGATGACCTCCTGCGCCGTCACATCGGTAATCCGGTAGTTATGCGGCTCTTCCCTAAACATGCTCTCGTATTTGACCAGGCGCGTGCCGCGGTTAAGGCGCACCTCGGCCTGCGGCAGGATGCCGGTCTGCACGAAATGCTTCATTACCCGGAAACTGATCTCCTCTACGTCGCCCATCCGCACGCTCAACGTCACCGATGCCGGCGCACGGCGTACCTGCGCGAGGCGGCCGTGCTTACGGGACAATTCCTCTGCGATCTCGTTCAGTGCCGGCAACGCCACGGCGTCGAGAAACGCCTCGAACTGCGCGTTCTCCTGTTCTGCGCGCGTTGCGCGGAGCCTTCCCTCCAAGATCTCGCCCAATTCATTCCGCCAGTCACTCATGTTCAGCCCCCGTTCTTTGTTTGCATCCGTTTTTCGTTCTGCCATCTATTTCGTCTTCACCCGCGACACCGCCTGCCGCAATGCGGGCAGCAGGCACAGCGCCACCTGTTCGTTGCCTGCACGGTTGGGATGGTCGGTCTCATCCCAGAAGGGCGGCAACCGGTTGGGCTTGACGTCGATCTGCATGTTCGGCACATACAGGCACTCGTACTCATCACATATCGCACGTTCCATGCGGGCGATCTGTTCAGCCAGTTCGAAGCGCGAGGCATCAAACTCCGTACAGACCTCCTCCCAGAAATCGCGATCACCAAAGCAACTTGCCACAACCACCTGCATCCCGCGTCGGCGCGCCTCCTTCACCATCGCACGTAGGTCGCCGCCCATCACCGAAACCGGACGCGAATTGCGCCAGAAATCATTAGCGCCGAGTGCGATCAGCACCACATCGGGGTTGTGCGCCAGCACGTCGCGGTCGTAACGTGCGCGCCCGCCGTCCAAAGTGTCGCCGCCGATCCCGGCATCAATCACCCGCACATCCGGCATAAGACGTTGCAACCAATGGCTAAAATGACCGCCCGCCCCTCCGCAGGAGGTCAGGCTGTCCCCCAGACAGACCAACACCGGGCGCCGGTCGCGCACGCCCGCTGTCACAAGGGCCGTTGCCAAACAGACGCCCAAGACTGCTATCCCAATCAACACGGTTCGCTTCTTCAAATGGATCGGTCTCCCTTCATATCCTTAAAAAAACTCCGCCCTTTATACCACAAACCCATGTCCACAAAAAGCATGGTTTCTAGTTGGCCCCTTTTTCCGCTTGTCTCTCGCGGCGGATTCTCTTACGCTTAAACCAATGGAACGACGAGCGGCTTAAACTTTCACTCAGATGGCGAAACGACAATGAAGCACTTCCTCCTTGTGACTAGGCTGGCCTGCCTGACGGCCTGCCTCTTGATTGCGGAGCGCGCGTGGGCGCAAGGCGGCGGCGTGGTGCCGCTGCCGAAGCAACTGGGCGGCAATGGACTCGATATCGCGGCAGATAAGTTCGAGGTCGATCAAAAGAGCGGATGGACCACCGCCACGGGCAACGTACGCATCAAAACCGGCGAGCACGAAATGAGCGCCGACCGCGTGCGCTTGCATCAGGAGAAGGGAGACGTTCAGGCGCGCGGCAATGTGGTGTTGCGTCAGCGCGGGTTCGGCGCGTGGACCGGCGACTACATCGAGTACAACTACAAGACGGGCAAGGGCCTCACCGGGCTTGGCGAACTGCAGGCCGGCGTCTACCACATCGGTGCCAAAGAGGTGACCCGGCGCGAGGACGGTCGGTTCGACGCCCGCTACGCCGAAATCACCACCTGCACCAACGGTCCGGGCCACCGCCACTGGCGCATGACCGGACACGTGCGGTACAAGGATAACGACTACATCGAGGTTTTCGATGCCGTGCCGTGGCTGTTCGGCGTGCCCTTCGCCTACCTCCCGTATTGGTTCCGCGACCTCGATACGCACTACGGTTTCCGGCTGGTGCCCGGCTACACCTCGCGTTGGGGCGCCTACATGCTGGGCGGCTATGTCTACAACATCTACAGATCACCGCACGAGAACGGCCCCAAGTTGGACGGCACCACGCATCTCGACTACCGTACCCGGCGTGGCGTAGCCGCCGGCCAGAACCTGCGCTGGGATCTCAAGGAGTACGGGCGCGGCAGATTCGAATCGTACTACGCCTGGGACCAAGCCCCTCCCGACAGGCAGCGCGACATAAACTGGATGTCTGACGTGGATGACAACCGCTACCGCTTCCGCCTCTTCCATGAGGCCGATATCACGCCACGTGATCAGTTCATCCTGCGAGGCACGGTCAGCAGCGACTCCAGGATGCGCCACGATTTCTTCGAGAGCGAAGACCGCGGTGAGGCCACGCCGATGAACTTCGTCTCGCTGGCGCATCGCGAGCACACGTGGGCCGCCGGTGCGATGGTAAGCGGCCCCCTCAACGATTTCTACGCCGGTGTGGCGCGCCTGCCCGAGGGCTGGTTGAACATCATGCCCCAGCCGCTCTTCGGTACCGGTCTGAATTACGAGAGCCAGACGCGCGCCGGCATTCTCAACCGCGATGCCGCCCGCTATGATCGTGCCCTGCCGGACTTCATGTACTATCCGGGCTCCTGGGCCGACTACGATCTGACGCGCGTCGACACTGCCCACCGCGTGACCGCGCCGGTGAAGATCGGTGACGCAATCAGCGTCGTGCCGCGCGCCGGTTATCGCGCCACCTGGTACTCGGACTCCGAATCTGACAGCAGCGTCGTGCGCCACTCCGCTGATCTCGGCGTCGAGACATCCGCGCGTGCGACCGCCGACTTCGATAACGGCTACCGGCATGTCATCGAGCCCTATCTCGACTACAGCTACCAGCCCACACACTTCGATCTGGATAAAGGGCGCGCCTACACCTTCGACCGTTTCGACCGTTCCATCGCGTGGTTCGACCAGTTCGGCATGGACGGCACATGGCTCCCCTACGACTGGCATGGTGTGCGGCCTGGCTTGCGCAACCTGCTTCAGACGCGCGACGCGAAGGGACGCATGCGCACGGTGATCGACTGGGACGTTTACACCGCCTTCCAAATCGATGCCGACGGTCCGCTTGATGAGGGGGGGTTGCGTATGGCCGGCAGCCGGTTGCTCATCAGTCCAGACGAGGCGCTCGACATCAAAGTACAGGGTGATTGGGATGTCGAGGAGGAAACCTTTGCCTACGTCGATCTGAGCGCCTTCTACAAGCTCAACGAGAAGATCCGCTTGGGCGGTGGCTATCTTTCGCGCGACCACCGGTTGTACGATTATGACGTCCCACCGGTCCCGCAGTGGGACCGCATTGACGAGGAACTCATCTACGGCGGTTTCACGCATGACGTGAACGACGCATGGTCGTACAGCTTCTACACCCGCTATGACCTGCGCCGGAACGATCTCGACGAGGTGGGCGGTTACATCCAGTACAGCCTCGACTGTCTGGTCTTCCAACTCCGCGCGGCGTACATCAACGATTTCGAGCGCATCGACGGCACTGATCGCGAAGACGACTTCCGCATCGCCATCATGATGTGGTTGCGTGCCCAAGACCGCACGTCTGACGACGAGTGGCTGACCTGGTAGCCCCCGGTTGCGATTCAATGTGTTGAATCGTTGAACGCTGAGCGTTCTGAACCACCTCGCACGCACCATCGTTTAATCCACCGACAGCAGTTGAGCGCGTGG
>DAOTMQ010000139.1:0-9454 GCA_035450385.1 Kiritimatiellia bacterium
TACAGCCGGCCATCACCAGCAGGGCACAAGCACAGATAGACAACAGTACACGCATTGTTCTCATCATTGTGTTCCTTTCTTTCCGTTAGGATGCTTCAGAATAACAAGTCTACCGTACCCCCGTCAAATCCGGCGAACCGCAAAAGCGGAGCATGTACATGAAATTTGAAGCCGAATGAACCCCGAAGCCAAACGTCACGCGCTCGAATCGCATCCCCTGTAACTTGCCTATAACTTACATCAAAGTTATCCTCATTTACATTCCCGTGCGAAGCGCGGGCGGCGGGCTAACCGATTACATTTTTGAGCTTGAACAGGGTGCCACTTGAGGCGACAATGTACGCACTATGAAACACTCTCTGTACACTTCTGTCGTGCGCGGTCTCGCGACCGCCGGGCTCCTCTGCGGAGCTGTCACTCTGTTCGCCGCTGATGCTTGCTGTGAAGCGGCTAAACCGTATGTCGGCCGCTGGGCGCTGACAATCCCTGGCGGCGGTGCCGGCTGGCTTGGCATCGAGCCGCAGGCGGACGGTACGCTCAAGGGATCGATCCTCTGGGGCGGTGGCAGCGTCGTGCCGACTGCTGAGACCAAGATCGAGAACGGCGCACTGGTCGTCGTGCGCAAGCACAAGCGCAAGAAGGATGGCAAGGATGTGATCTTCACCGAAACCCTTACGGCCAAGCGCGATGGCGATACGCTGGCTCTGACCACTCGTACAGTCAACGACGAGGGCAAAGAGGTCGGCAAGGCTGATTTTAGCGGCAAGAAAATCCCCGACCTGCCGCCGCGTCCTGATCTGTCGAAGCTTGCGTTCGGTACGCCGGTCCGGCTGCTGAGCGGCAATGACCTGACGGGCTGGAAGGTGATGAACGCGAAGGCACCCAACTGCTGGAGCATGGCCGATGGTGTGCTCAGCAACCGTGTCAAAGGTCCTGACGGCAAAAACCGCCATGGCACCAATATCCGCACGGTCGCCGAGTTCGAAGACTTCAACCTCAAAACCGAGGTGCGCGTTCCCAAAGGCGGCAACAGCGGCATCTACCTGCGTGGTATCTACGAGGTGCAGATCGCCGAGACGCACGGCCGTAACGTGGATTCGCACAACATGGGCGCACTCTACAGCCGCATCACGCCCTCCGTCGCCGCCGAACGTCCGGCTGGCGAGTGGCAGACGCTGGACATTACGCTGGTCGACCGCCACCTGACGGTGATCCTCAACGGGACCACCATCATTGACAACCACCCCGTGCTCGGCTGTACCGGCGGCGCTATGACCTCCGACGAGTTCAAGCCCGGTCCCATCTATCTGCAGGGCGACCACACGGACGTCGACTACCGCAACATGATCCTGACGCCCATCAAGAAATAGGCGTGAGGAAAGCGCCGTCTTTGACCTTATGATAAAAAAATCACTCATCACCGGCGGGGCCGGCTTCATCGGTTCCCATCTTGCGCGCCGTCTGCTGGAGGCGGGCCACGAAGTCACCGTCATGGACAATCTCTTCACGGGGACAAAGGCCAACATCTATGACCTGATGGACAACCCGCGTTTCACCTTCATCCTGCACGATGTGACGCAGCCGTTCTGGGGCCAGTTCGACGAGGTCTACAACCTCGCCTGTCCGGCCTCGCCGATTCACTATCAGCGCAATCCGGTCGAGACCATCAAGACCTCGTTTCTTGGCATGATGAACGTGCTGGAGCTCGCGCTCAAAACCAAGGCGCGCGTCTTTCACACTTCGACGTCGGAGATCTACGGCGATCCGCAAGTCCATCCGCAGCCCGAGAGCTATTGGGGCAATGTCAACACCGTGGGTTTGCGGAGTTGCTACGATGAAGGCAAGCGCGCGGCTGAAACCCTGTGCGCCGATTATGCGCGCGAGTACAATGTTGATGTGCGCGTGATCCGCATCTTCAACACCTATGGGCCTCACATGCACCCGCAGGACGGCCGCGTGATCAGCAACTTCATTATGCAGGCGCTCAAGAATAAACCCATCACGCTCTATGGCACCGGCGAGCAGACGCGCAGCTTCCAGTACGTTGACGATCTGGTAAAGGCGATCCTGCTCTTTATGGCACTGGACACCAAGAGGGTCAAGGACTTCTTCGCTCAGAAAGAGATGGGCCTGCCGGTACTCAACGTGGGCAATCCGGGCGAGTACACGATCAAGCAACTCGCGGAAGAGACCCTGCGCCAACTGCCCGAGAGCCGCAGTCAGATCATCTTTCAGCCGCTCCCCAAGGACGACCCCAAGCGCCGCAAACCAGACATCGCGCTCGCGCAAGAGTTGCTCGGCTGGACCCCTGAGGTGCCGTTGCGCGAAGGACTCGCGCACACGATCGACTACTTCCGTGGCGTCGCGCGGAAGTAGAGTTGGCAGTTAAAAAAACAGGGCGGGGCAAGCAAACGCTTGCCCCGCCCTGTTTGGTTATCGGCTAGGGTTGTTCTTCTGGCCCGATGAGCTTGATGACCGTGCCGGTGCTGTGTGACGGCAAGCCTTCCACCACGTACAGCGCGTCCGCGCCATCGAACGAGAAGAAGGCGTAACGGGCGTCGTTGGTGACCTCGAAACTGCGCATGGCGGTGAAGTTCACGCCGCCGAGCAGCGCCTTGATTTCGTCGGCAGTGAAGGCCTTCAGTTGCGCCACGACAGACTTGCCGTCGTCGCTCAGCGCATAGACGCTCAACGCGCCGTCGTCGCACTGCACGAAGAGCAGCAGCTCGCCGAGGCCGACGCCGGCCACCTTGACGTTGGCGACACGACCAGACAGATTGTTGAGCAGCAGGCTCTCCGTGCCGGTCGCGGGATCAAGCACGTAGACGCTTGCGATACCGCCGTTGGTGACCACGCTCTCGCCGTAGTAGACAAGATCGGTGTCGCCGATGCCGTACACGTTGATCGCGCTGAGCCCATTCACCGAGGTGGTGTACACCGCGTTGGAGATCAGGCTGATGCCGTTCGTGGTCAGCGAGCCGACATCCCACTTGACGATCTGGTTACGCGGTGCGCCGCTGCGGTTGTCGGTGTACAGACTGGTGCCGTCGCGACCAAAGTCCAACGTGTCGAACTGCACGGTCTGCGCATCGGTCTGGATCACCGAAGTATCGCCGGGCCATGACGCATCCAGCGCGAGGCTGGAACTGGCCAGCGGTGCGCCGCCGCTGCTGGTCAGCACGCGCAGGTCGCGGTTCGAGATGGCACCGGACTTCCAGACGGGCGCTGCGCCGCATCCGGTCCAGATCTTCAGGTTGTCGATCTCGGCCTTGACCTTGTTGGAGGTCTTGAAACAGATGGCATAGGCGTCCCAGCCGATGCGCTCGTCCCAGTAGCTCTGGTTCTGATCCATCTGCGAGACCAGCATGTCGTTGACGTAGACCGACGGCCCCTTTTCCATGGACATGTGGACACGCACGGTAAGGGTGATGTTGGTGTAGTTGTAGTAGAGCACGTTGTTGTTGCCGGGGTAATAGTAAGGCTTACCGTACAGCATATACATCATGGAGTTCTGTCCGGCTGCATTGAGCGGCCATGTGTCCCTGTTGTTGTAAAGGTCCCACTTGTTGCCGTTGTGCCGGATTTGGTTGTAGCCCTCGCCGCGGATACGCACGTCGACCGTATTGTAGACGTTCGAGCCGGTGTAGTTGCACAGGATGGCCACGTAGCGGAAGTTGTTGGCGCTCGCGTTCCGGTACGTGACATCATACTGATACGAATAGTCATTCGTGCAGTAGGCCCGCATGTAATCGCTGGGCTTGATGATCATGTACGAATCATTGGAGGTGCCGACTGTTTCATCCAGATTATCCGTCGTGAGCTTGCCGCCTTGGATGGAGTACTTCGCCGTATGCGTGAGGCCGTTAAGCGGCGCAGCGGGCGTTTCCACGATGTCCCAGCCGAGCGCCTGCTCGACCGCAGCGTTGTCCAAGGCTTCAATGCCGTCGAAATCCTGCTCGTAGATCATCGTGCCGGTCGGCACGGGCGGCTGGATGGGCTGCGGGCAGCAGCCGGTCCAGACCATGATGTTGTCGATCTCGGCCTTGATGTCACGCGAGGTCTTAAAGCAGATCGCATAGGCCATGTCTCTCAACGCGGGCCAGTTCTGGGTGTTGGCCTCCATCTTCGAGACCAGCATGTTGTTCACATAGACGGTGGGGCCGTGCTCTCGGGACATCTCCACACGCACCGTCACGGTCTTGTCTTTGAGACCGCGCTGATCAGCCGACGTGTACTGTTCCCCGAAGAGCCGGTAGAGCATGGAGTTGGTACCGGTCGCGCGCAGCGGGCAGGTGGTGTTGTTGTAGTGCGGCCAATTGCCACCGATACGGGCTTGATTGAAGCCGTCACCGCGTATACGCAGATCCACGGTGTTGTAGACGTTGGTGCCGGTGTAGTTGCAGAGCAGCGACACATAGCGGAAACCGTCGTGGGACGTGTCTCGGTAGGTGAGGTCATACTGGTAGGTATAGTCGTTGGTGCAGTAGGCCCGCATGAAGTCGCTGGACTTGATGAGTGCGTACGAATCGTTGGAGTTAGCGTCTTTGTAGGCCTTGAGGTTATCAGTAACCAGTTTGCCACCGGAGATCGTATAGGTCGCGGTGTTCGTCAGTCCTGGCGGGGTGTTTTCAATCATCTGCCAGCCGAGCGCGGCGAGGGTATCGGCGGTCGTGGTGGTCTCGATGCCGTCGAAGTCCTCGTGGTAGATCAGCGTTCCATCCGGGACGCCGGCAGCGATCGGGGCGACCTCGTCGGCGCAGCCCGCCGTTGTCAGGCGCGAGATGTCGTAGAGGTAGGCCGGCGCGGTCTTGCCGGTACCGGAGGGCAGGAACAGATAGCTGTCTCCCGCGTCTTTGTTGAGGTACTGCGGGTTGGTGACCGCGATCTCCTCCTTGAGCTTCAGGGAGGGCCGTTTATACCAGGCCTGTTTCTGGACTGGCGGTGTCCACAGCACATGCAGGCGGATATTGGCAACACCGCCGGAAGAAGGCGGATTCAGCATAAACGCAAAGCGTTCGTCGTTCGTCACTTCAAAGTTGCGGATACGCGCTAGGGCCGGGTCGCCGACGAGCGTTTTGATTTCGGCGGAGGTGAAGCTCTTGACCAAGCCGCCCACGGATTTGCCGTCGGCATTCAGCGTGTAGATGAACAGCGCACCGTCGTCGCACTGGACATAGAGGTGCATCTGCCGCCCGGGCACGTTACCGCCGACTTTGACGTTCATGATGTCCAGATTTTTACCGGTAACGCCCGCTTCGCCAGTACGGTCCAGTGTGGTCAGTACCGTTTCTTCCATCTTGTCGAAATCATAGACGCAGATCTTGCGCGGGACGACTCCCAGTGCATCGTCGCCCTCGCCGTAGTACACCAAGTCTTTACCGGCGATCGCATAAACACTGACGTTGCGGACACGGCTGAGCGAGGTGAACGCAACAGCGTTGGTCGTGAGTCCGATACCGCTGCTGATCAGGTTGGTGACATTCCACTTGACGATCGTCGTACGTCGCGGGATGGCCGAATCATCGCTCTTGTAGACGTCCGAGTACAGATGTTCGCCGGAAGGGCTGAAGGTACAACCGTCAAAATAGACCTTGGTCGGATCGTTGGTGACATTGAAGGTGTTGATGTCCTTGAGCCACGGCGCCGTCACGGGGAAACTGGTGTGGTCCGGCTGCGTGCCGGTCTGTCCGGTCAGCACTCGGCGCAGGCGGGAGGAGACGGCGACGCCTTTCCAGGCGGTACCCCAAAAGTCACCGGTGTTGCCTTGGGCGATCGGGGCGACATCGTTCGATGACGCAGCGGCGGTCAGCGCCGGGATGCTGTAAAGATAAGCAGTACCACCACCTGATCCGGTCACTAGGGCGAGGTACTGGTCGGCCTCATCCTTGCTCATGTAGTGAGGGTCCATTGCAATACTGCCGACCAGCTTTTCATCATATTTCAGGGCGGGGGCTTCCCACCAAAGACTGGCCTGAGCCAAATTTCCTGCCAGCAAGCCGCATATTCCTAGCACCCACACGATGCGGGTCATTGACGTCATGTTCATATCCATCCTTTCGTTTTGAGGGCTCCGTCGCAAGCCCTCGTTGCGAACGTGAACCGGTCATTCCGACCACAAACCCCTCAATATCTCCCCAGTATGGCATCATCTGAGATTGGGTGCAATCGAAATCCCCCAAATCACATCTCTTTGAACCAATCTTCGGCCGAGAGGTTGGTTACGGTGTTCTGGGGTTTTGGAGGCTGTTCGGTCAGGTTGCGTTTTTCGTCGGCTGTTAGAACGCGTCCCGCTACCAGCAGGTCACCGGTTTGAAACAAGACTCTGACAGCTCGCACCCGTTCCCATCGGAACTGTGAACTCAGGCAAATCGGGATGTCGGCGGCCATCATGCCCGGCGCGATCATGCGGGGCTCGGTCAATCTTTGGCGCATCTGGTCGTCTAGGGCCGAAAGACGCAGCAAGGGTTTGACGTCCATGCTTGGGACCTCTTCACCGGATTCCAGCAGTAGCGTCACGCGCGTACGCGCCAACGTTACCGGTTGCGGGTTGCCAAGGTTGATGATGGTCAATGTGGCATAAGTGACCGGCTCGCTGGTGTTCCGGTTGAAGGCGCGTGACTCGGCGGCGTTCTCCTCGAATGACGTCAAGACAACCTGCACGCCGTTGCTTAGGCTTTCGCCGTACCAGCCCGGCTTGAACAGTGAGCGGTCTTCGTCGTCCAGATGAGGGGTGCGGGATGCGGCAGGACCGGGTGAGTCTATGCGGCCGCCAGGAGCCTGTTGCTTGTACATGTTGACCGCAGCCAAGACCAGCACGAGCAGGCTGGCCGGCACGCCGACCAGCAGACGGTTACGCACACGGCGGCTCCAGCGGGTTAACTGGACGACTTGCGCGTATCCGCCGGTCGCGAGGGCCGCGACAGCAAACAGGCCCGCGAGAAGGCTCAGCGCAAAGAGCGGCGGCTCTTGGTTCGAGTGGGCGATCAGTTCCGCGATTACGGTGACCATGAACGCGAGAGAGGCAGCCATGACACACAGTGCTGAAGCGTTACGCCCATTGGTGCTGCTGCGGGAACTACTACGGTGACGCGAGGAACTGCTCCTTTCGCTGTGCCGGTGCCGATCACTGGTGTGCGTCCGGCCGTGCTCAGCGGTCGCGTGCGAGGAGGAACTGCGGCGCGAAGCATCTTCACGCGAATGCCGGTGCTCCCGTCGGTGTGTGCTGTGCGTGCGGCGATGGAGGCGGGGCATGCTCATGTCGCTGAGTTCGTTCCGTGAGGATCGGGGTACGTGTCAATGGTGCAGGCGGCTTTAGCCGCGTCGTAAACCTGCCGCGGGGCGATCTGGTGTTCGCGCGCGAGCGCGGCGCAGGCCTCGTGTTCCGGCGCGATGGTGATCGGGCGGCCCTGAAGCGAACCGATCTTGACGGGCACCAGCCCCCACGGGGTGGTCACTTGCTCGATACGCCGTTCCAGTTCGTCGCGCTGGACAGTCCGGCGGCGGACTCCGAAGGTGGTGGTGGCGCGGAAGATCCATTCGCACAGTGCGTCGGCACGCGTAGCGTCGGTCAGTACGCTGAGCACCGTGCCGGGGCGCCCTTTTTTCATCACGGCGGGCGTGTACCAGACATCCAGAGCACCGCGTTCCAGCAGGTCGGCGGTCAATGCGCCCAACCATTCGGGGTTGCAGTCGTCAAGATTGCTCTCCAACACCAGCAGGTCACGCGCGGCGGGAGCGTCGGCCGCTGTCCCGGCGAGCAGTGTGGCGCGCAGGACATTCGGGCGGCCGTTCAGCGTGTGCGAACCGAAGCCGAACGCGCTGCGGACCACCGTGGCTGTGGTCGGTACTGGATCGAGCGCACGGGTCCAGACGCGAAGCAGGGCGGCGCCGGTGGGCGTGACGAGTTCGAAGGGTTCGTCGGTCTGTGTGACCGTCATGCCGGCGAGCAGGTGTTGTGTGGCGGGGGCGGGGTTGGGCATCTCGCCGTGGGCGCAGCGGATGGTGCCGATGCCGGCAGGCAACGGACCGCAAGTAACACCGCTCACACCGAGTTGGTCGAGCGCGAGGCAGGCACCGACGATATCGGCAACCGAATCCCAGGCACCGACTTCATGGAAGTGGACGGTCTCCGGGGTTTTTCCGTGGATAGCGGCTTCAGATTCCGCCAACGTTTGAAAGACCTTAAGGGCGAGGTCGCGCGCACGTTCCGGCAGCGGGGCGTCGGTCAGCAGGCGGGTGATCTCGGTCAGCCCGCGATGCGTGTGGTCATGGGGGTGAGCGTGTTCGTGCCCGTGGTGGTGCTCATGGTCGTGCCCGTGGTGGTGCTCATGGTCGTGGGCGTGGTTGTGTCCATGGTCGTGTCCATGGGCATGGGCGTGATCGTGTTCATGACTATCCGCGTCGGGCCAGAACGTCTCATCGTGATGCGAGTGGTGCGCGGCATGGACCGAGACGCGCAAACCGTTTAGACCCGCGTCGCTGGCGGGTTCGATATGGAAGTGCAACGGCTCGGGGAAAAACGCGCCGATCGTCTGCTCGATCGCTTGCATGTCCGCGCCCAAGGCGGCCAATGCCGAGAGAATCATGTCGCCGCTGGCACCGCCGACACTGTCAAACCGCAGGAAGTGTTTCATGCCTGTAGCTTAACGGGGCGGCGCGGTAGGATCAATCCCAAAAAAGGAGGAATTAGGAATTAGGATTTAGGAGGTTTGGACGCTGAGAGTCGAGCGTTTCTTATCCCTTCCGGTACTGCAAGTCAGGCGAACGGATTTTGCGCCGGTATCTTACTCTCCATCGAGGGACGATTCGATGAAGCGCAGATTCACGCGCAGCGGAACCGGTTCCGTGTTGTCCGAGGTGAAGGACACGCCCACGGTGTCACCCTTTGCAAACGACGCGCGCGGGATATCCTCGAGGTCCACTTCGCGCAGTAACTCGTGGCGCGCGTTGTAGACGGTCGCTAGCGAAACCCGGTGTGGAATCGTCACATACTCGCCAGATGCGAGTGTGGTTTTTATGCGGATCTTGCTGCGGCGATTGCCCCAGCAGTAGTGCGCTACCGGGTTGACCACCGGGCTACTGTTTTCGGGCACACGCATGACGAAAAGCGGCACGGTCATCGCCCATTTGCGGTTGTCGACCGGCGACGTAACCTCGAAATCCACCGGTTTCGCCGACACCCCCGCCGTGAGGTCGTCCGTGATGCACCAGCGTTCGCACTGCCCGGAGGCGTGGACCCACTCCCGGTCGATCGAGCGCGGCATCACGGCGGTGCCTGTTCCGAGCGCCTTGACCGGTGCTGCGGAAGCGGGCAACTCCTCAAACCGGTCGCCCTTCCATCTGCGCACGAAAGAAAGCGTAAACTTTCCGCCCTCCCGTTTCAGTTCCCACAGCGTGTCTGTCTGGCGCATGAGCCGCTTTTCACTTTCGGTGAACGCGCCGGCACGGCGGGCAT
>DAOTMQ010000140.1:0-9400 GCA_035450385.1 Kiritimatiellia bacterium
CCGGTCGCCATTGTCGAATGAGCGGGCGTTACTTACTTCGCCTCCTGCAGCCAGCTCAGATTAAACGCGACGACCCGTACTGATTCGTAGCATTGTTTGGCACCGGCTTCGAAGACCAGAAATATCCGGCCCTGGCTCGGTGTTCCGGTGCGCCCGACTCCCAGATTGGAATAGGCGCTCGGGCCGTCAAACACCAAACGCTTCACCGGCCATGAGGCACCGCCGTCAAAACTCGCCCACACGCTCACCTTCTCGCGTCCTTTGCTGGTGGAGGCACCGACCTGGCGCGGCATCTCCCCCGCATCGGTATCGAGGTTGCTGTAGATGAGAATGTCGCGTCCGGCGATCGGCAGGCGCAACATACCGCCCATGCAACCGTATGAGGAGCCCCTCACGCCGTCGGGCAGGTCGGGACTGCGCGATGCGTTGATCCACAACTCACCGCCGTCATGGCTCCAGGCGAAGAAGCGGTTGCCCGGACTCATGTGCTCGCGCGAATTGTAGAGGATGCGTCCGTCGGACAGCTCGGCCAGCGCGGCCTCGCCGGTTCCCATCACCGGGAACGGTTTGCTGGTCTGCCACACCTTGCCACCGTCATCGCTGAAAAGCGCGGTACTGTAGTGGTAGGGACGCCACGGCACATCGTTCGAGTTTTTGGGCCCCATGATACGGGCAGGCGTGAGCAGACGCCCTTTACGCGCACCGAATGCGAGCGTGATACCGGCCTGCATGGCACCGACCCCTTCCAGCCCCGGCTTCAGACCAAAGCCGTCGGGCCGGAGTTCGCACGTTTCACGCGCCCATGTGGCCCCGTTGTCGCGGCTGCGGAACAACCAACCCTCGCAGGGATTGACATAGAGGAGATCGCCGTTGGTCTCGTCCACCAGCGCGTTGCCGCCCTTCGCGTCCGGCGCAAGCAGGATCTCCGCATCCCATGTGCGGCCGCCATCCCGGCTGCGTCGGCAGGTGCCGCCGCCGGGCGATTGAAAGACAACCAGCGTACCGTCACGGGCGGCCACAATGCCGCCCCAGCCGCCGCGTCCCTGCCAAAGCGTCTGAGCCGGCTCGCAGAGTGGTTCACCCAAGAAATGCTCCAACTGAGCAGATGTGGCAAATCCGCCGCCGTGTGCCGCGCCCGCGACGATCAGTCCGGCCAAGAAAAGTTTTGAGAACGAAAGACTCATAAGTATCCTTTCACACTTGTCTCCGTTGTTTATGCCATATTTCCGTTGCAGATGCCAGCCTGCGTTGTCGTTTTTGAACACACTCCGACATTTGAGAGGTGCCGCCGGGTATGGTACGATGTGCGACACGTCAATCTGGAGGAATCGTTTTGGCGAATCTTTGGCCATTGAGTTTCACGCCGTCGCTGCTGTTGGTGACGGCTGTCGCGATCATACGGGGTGGCCGTCCGTGCCATTCGTACTGGCTGGCGTGGTGCGGGTTGGCGGCCACGATGATCGGCGATTATTTTTTGGCGGTGCGCGGGGCACCGCTCCACTCTGATGGTTTTTTGTACGGCGTGGCGGGGTTTGCGTTGGCGCACCTCTGCTGGATCGCCTTTCTGCGACAGCATGCAACGTGGAATCCGCGCCTCGCGTTTGGCTTGGCGTTCAGCTTTGGCGTGCTCTTCGCAGCGCGTGTGATACCGGCATTGGCGTCGCACCGCTTGGCTTGGGCGCTGAGCGTGTATGCATTGTTCTCGATTTTCAGCGTCTCAATCGCATGCGGCACCCACCGGCTTTCCCGAGCTTGGAACTACGGTCTGGGCATGTTGTTTTTCTCTGACGCGATGATTGTGTTCGGACGGATCTTGCATGTGCCGTATCTGTCAAAGATGGTGGGCGTCACCTATCTCGCCAGTCTGGTGCTGATTGCAGTGGCAATCCTGCGTTGCGGGCGCGCACCGCGCCCCTCCGCCCGTCTACGCCAGCTTCGCGCAACGCCGCATGTTATTTTTTGGGGCGGTATCGTCATATTGCTGCTCTTTCTGGGCGCGGCGGCGCTCTATCCTGGTAAGGTGAGATACAACCCCTGTATGCGCATGTTGAGTGCACTCGGGCGTACGCGCCTCAACGGTACCGACTATCCGGCCTGCCACTATCTGTTCACCGCCGGTATGGCGCTCAGCGCCTGGGCGGTTTTCCGCTTCTCTCCCGCGCTGGCCTGTTTCGTTAAGGGCGCGCGCAAAAAAGCCGGCTTGCTCTGGGGTTGTGCGCTCACCGCAGCCGGTCTGCTGACCATCGCCTTCATTCCCGAAAATGTGAACGGGTTCTATCACAACGTCGGCTGTTTCGCCGCAGCGGGAGGTGGCGTGCCAGCGCTGATTTTGCTGACCGTCCGCCAGCCCCGTCCACGCATCAGCGCTACGGTCCGCTGGAGCTGGCTGATCTGGTGCTGTACCCAGGTGGCGGTTTTGGAGGCTTTTCTGTTGGCGCACCGCTTCAAACTGCTACCGTTCGCGCCGTATGTACCGACCTGCCAGAAGCTGACGATCCTGACCTTTATCGCATTACTGGGGTTTTATGCCCTGACACTCCACCGTCTGCTGCGCAGGAAAGAGCGATCATAACCAACAGTTGCCCGAGGCTGGAGTACCCAGTATACTGCGGTTCTTCTGTAAAGGTTGGAGAGGTGAATGACGATTCGGACACTTTTAGATGCCGCTGTCAAGCAAACCCCTGGCGCGCCCGCGCAACGATTTTTTAAGGACGGGAAGTGGGTGGCACGGCGGTATGATGTCCTTCAGGAGCGTGTCGCGCGGACAGCGGCGATCCTTCAGGATCTGCGGATCGAACCGGGACGGGATCATGTGGCGCTGATGCTGGACAACTGCCCTGAGTGGCAGGAGATTTATCTGGCGCTCGCCTGCGCAGGCGTGACGGCAGTGCCGCTGGACCCCAAACTGCGCGAACAAGAAGTGGTCCACATCCTCGCGGACTCCGAGTCGGTTGCGGTCTTTGCAGGTATCAAGACGCGGGGCGTCCTTCTGCAGGCAGCCGCTGAACTGCCCAACCTGCGCGCGTGTGTCTGGGTCGGCGGACACGATGAGGACGGAACGACCTCCGACAAACTGGAGGAGCGGTCCTATGACGCACTCATGGCGACCATGCCCCCGTCATCCATCCAGGCCGCGCAGACTTGGCTGCAGCAGCACATCCCGACGCCTGAGACCATCGCGTCGATTATCTACACCTCCGGCACGACCGGCAAACCCAAAGGTGCCATGCTCACGCACGGCAACTTCACATCCAATGTGGCCGGTACGCTCGAACGCGTGAGTTTTTATCCGACAGACAATTTTTTGAATGTCCTGCCCCTCTTCCACTCTTTCTCTTTCACGGCGAATTTCATGTTGCCTCTGGGCGTCAAAGGGTGCTGTAGCTTCGTGCGCTCAATCCGGACAATCGCCGAAGACATGACGGTTTTGCAGCCGACGGTTCTGCTGGCAGTTCCCCTGATGGCTGAGAAGTTGTATGCGCGCATCGCCGAAAGACTCCGGAAAAACTTGGTCGCGCGCGGCCTGTTGGGCATCGGGCTCAAGCGCGTCGTCAGCAAGAAAGTCATCGAGTCGTTCGGCGGTCGCCTGCGTCTTCTTGGGATCGGCGGCGCGCCAACTGCTCTGTCAGTGCTGCAAGGTTTTATAGATATCGGTATCCCGGTGCTGGAGGGATATGGGCTCACGGAATGTTCGCCGGGCGTGGCCTACCCTTGGCTGGATGCCTTCGTGCCGGGAACGGTTGGCCCCGTTCTGGACAACATGCAGTTCAAGCTGGCGGATGTCGACGCGACCGGCGCGGGCGAGCTGTGCGTCAGGGGCCCGAATGTCATGCAGGGCTATTACAAGAATCTCGAGGCAACTACCGAAGTGTTCGACGACGAAGGCTACTTCTGTACCGGCGACTTGGTCCGTATTGACGACCGCGGGAACGTAACCATCTGCGGTCGCAAGAAGGCGATGATCGTCAATCGTGAGGGGAAGAACATCTACCCCGAAGAGATCGAGCAGATCATTGAGCGCTGTCCGCTTGTGCGCGATGTCGTAGTGCTCGGTTACCGTATCGGCGACGAGAGCGGCGAGCGGATCGGTGCGATCCTGGTCCCCGACACCGACGCCGTCACCGCGCACAACAAAGGCGAGCCGCTATCAGAGCCCGATACGGAAGCACTCCTGCGCGAAACCGTGTTGGAACACTGCCGCTCTCTGCTGGCGGACTACAAAACGCCGCGCAAACTGATTGTGTACCACACCCCACTGGAACGGACATCGACCCTGAAGGTACGCCGCATCGTGTATGCCGGATCACTGGACGAGAGCGCCGCACCAGACTTAGTCCTAGCCCTTAGTCATTCCACTTAGTCGTTTCACACTCGTCGCTTATTCAATCGACCAGTGTATGGAAGACTAAGCCGTGCGGCTCGCGGGGACACTCGCCCTCCAAAAATCTTTGTGTTGGTGCCTTCGTGTGAGAAAAAACCGAGTAATGCATGAAACCTGAAACCAAAGCGTCGAAAGTTCAATTGCTCTTTTTAGACTAGCCCATCCAGCGCCGCCGCAAGTTGCTCACGGACCACCGTTGTCGCGAAGCAGCTCTCGTAGAGACCATGCGCAGCCTGGTTACGCGCGGCGAGCCGTGTCGGTTCCGATGCCCACGCCGCCACCGCATCGGCTAGGGCGTATGCGTCACCGGGCGGCACCCAGGCCATCGCCTCGCTCTGCCGCGCCGCCACCGGGTATGCCTCCGACACACGCGTCACCACAGGCCGCCCCGATGCCAGTGCTTGAAACACCTTGTTGGGAATCACGCGCCCGGCCTTCTGTGTTTCGCCGAACACACCGAGCAGAATGTCGGCGCGATGGATGCGCGCAGGCAGTTGCGCGTACGGGATGCGATCCTCAAAGGAGACGTTTGACAGCCCCTCTGCGACCTTCTGGCAGTTGGGTTTCGCCGGGCCATCGCCCAGCAGACACCAGCGGACAGGCGGCCCTTGGTAAATGCGCGCGGCCTCGATGATCGTATGCGCCCCGTGCAGCGGAATGAAGCTACCGTAAAAAAGCACGTCGATCGGCACACTCGGCGCACACTCTGGCGCGGGCCGGAAAAGTGTCTCGTCCGCGCCGACGTAAACCAAGTGGAGCTTCTCGCGCGGAACCTCCAGCGTCTCTGCAAAATACACGACGTGGCTCGCGGTATCGGCAAGCACTCGGTCGGCCTTGGCGAAACACGCGCGCTCCCACGCCAGCAAACGCTTCGCACCGCTGTCGCTCTCCTTGAACTTGAAACGTTCCCATACCTGCTTGTCATACGCGCTGATCAGCGGATCAAACACCAACGGCACACCACCTTTACGGTCGCACCAACGGCGTGCGGCCGACAGGTCACGCTGACGGAAACACGGCACCCACACGACATCAGGCCGAGGCAGACGGCGCAGCGCGGCCTCAATGTCGCCCAGAGATGAGACCCCCGGAGAAAAATCCGCGATCTCCCAACCGAGTGCCCGCAGGTGTTGACGCAACACGCCGTTCCGCGAGTACTCAGGATCCGACCGACCCCACCACAGCATCTTTTTTCCGTTATGAGACATAGCACACATTCCGCGTTACTTGGCAGTTTTTCTCAGTCTCTCGTACGCTTCAAAATAGCGTCGTCCGAATGCTATCAACGCCTCGCGGTTGAAGTGTACGAGGTCTGTAGGAGGCACCCAGGCATTGGTTTTGTCGAGCATCAGGATGCGCGGATGCGGCACTTGGTCAGCGGCCTCGCCCTTACCGCGCCCGGTCATGTTAGACTGGCCGATCAGTAGAAAGAGTTGCAGGTCCGTCGGCTCTTTTCCAAACAACGTGAACCCGAACAGAGGCAGACTCAAAAACACAAAACGAATGCCCATTCGAAGAAAATTTTTCATACCGCCTCCCTTTGCTGTCGTGCATTTCTTTCAGATACTGAGTCGGGCATTGAACTTTAAACCCCGCGCGTAGTGCAACACGCTAATGAACTAACAATTCCCCAAACTGCTCGACCACCACGGCGGGGGGAGGGCCGTCGTAGGCGGCGAGGCTTTCGCGGGTGGTTTCGCCGGAGAGCACGCAGACAAAATCCACGCCGGCACGGTCGGCCATCGCTTTGTCGGTATAAAGCCGGTCGCCGACCACCGCGATCTCTTCGCGTGCGAAGCGTTTCAACACGGGGTCCATCAGGCTGGGTGAGGGCTTGCCGAAGATGTGTCTGGGCGTCATGCCGTTGGTGGCTTTGAGTAGCTTGAGCATACCGCCGACATCTGGAATCGGACCGTGCTCGCTCGGACAACAGGTGTCGGGGTGCGTAGCGACGAAGTCCAGTTCAGGCCGGGCGTTGTACAGGACGGCCAGGCGGCGCAGCTTTTCGTAGGTCAGTTCCGCGTCATACGCCAGTACCATCAGTTCGTTGCGATCGGGCGCGAACTCGAAGGAGACATCCGGCAGCAGCCCTTGCAGATGGGCGACCACCGCTTCGCTGGCGACCATATACACTGAGCGGTAAGCCTGTTCGCGGATGTAGTTCTCGAGTGTGATCAAAGGCGTCAGTATCTGCTCTTCGGTGACCGGTATGCCCGCACCGCCGATCTTTTTGATGTAGGCGTCCGGCGTCTTTGAAGTGTTGTTGGTCAGATAGTAAAAGGCGAATCGTTTGCTGTTACATGAGTCGATCACGAAGCGGACCGCCGGTTCAATCGGGTGCGGTCCCATAAACAGCGTGCCGTCGAGGTCACACACAAACACCTTTTTTTTGTTGAGATCAAAAGACATGCGAAGCGTTTTCTCCTCCATCATGCGTCATAGCCGTGGGGTTTCTCGCGCCAGATGCAGACGAACATCAGCCAGCCGATGGCCGCCGCGCCCAGCATGGTCATAAGGACCGCATCCCAGCCACGGTGGTGTGCGATCCAGCCCAGTCCCCAGCCCGAAACAATCGTGCTCAAATAACCGAAGATGCCTGTGAAGCCCGAGGCTGTCGCCGCCGCGCGCTTGGTCGCCAGGTTCGCCGCCGAAATACCGATCAGTGCCTGAGGGCCGTAGATGAAAAAGCCGGCGCCCATCAGCAGGGCTGTCGCCAACCAGATCGACGGCGAGGGCAGCCACCAGAAAAGAAAGACGAACAGCGCGGTCATCGTCATGCACACCGCGCAGGTGCGCGGCCCGCGTCCGCCGAAGAAGCGGTCGGTCGCCCAGCCTGCGGCGACCATCCCCACGACGCCCGCGATCTCGAAGGCGGCCACCATCCAGCTCGCGTGGACGATCGAGAGTCCCTTCGATTCTTTCAGCAGAGTGGGGCCCCAGTCCAGCACTGCATAGCGCACGATGTAGACAAAGAAGTTGGCGAAGGAGAGAAACCAGATGGACGGGTTGCGAAACACATGCTTGCGCAAGAAGGCGCGGAACTCGGCGGTGTTTTCTTTTTGTTTCGTACGTGCCTCGCCCTCGCCCAGTTCCGGCAGTCCGACCGACGAGGGCGTGTCACGCAGCGCCAGCCACAGTATGCCCGCGCCGAACAGGGCGATAGCCGCAGGCACAAAAAAGCACCAGCGCCAGCCGAAGCCCACTAGCGCGCCGCAGAAAACCACGACCAAGCTTGCCCCGATGGAGTGCGAGGTGTTCCAGAACGACATCTTTGTGGCCAGTTGTTCCGGCGGTATCCAGTGGGTCAGCAGGCGCGCGCACGGCGGGAAGCCCATGCCTTGTACCCAGCCGTTCAGCACCCACGCCGCGCCCAGCAGTACCGTCAACGACTGACAGCCAAACGCGATGTTCATGATGGCGGAGAGCACAAGTCCCGCTGTCATGAAGATCCGCGCGTTCATGCGGTCCGCCCAGTAACCGTTCACAAAACGCGACAAGCCGTACAGCAATCCGTGCAGCGTCAGAAAAATTCCCAGATCGGCTTTGGATATCCCCAAATCCTCCGACAGCGCCGGCATCGCGACGCTGAGGTTCTTCCTGACAAAGTAGAAGAGCGCGTAACCGAACATGGTCGCGATGATCGTGCGCCGCTGCCAGTATTTGAATTTTTTCTGTTGCTCGGCAGTCATTCTGTCTCCTTGTATTCACCGGTACCAAACACCGTAAAGCGCTTCATCACCCACGGCCAGACGAACATGATGTAGAACTGGATCACAAACATGCCCACCGTGCCGCCGCCGTGTTTCCCCAAGAGCCCCTCGATCCAATGGAAGCAAGGGATGATGGCGAACAGCATGATTGCCGCGCCAAGTCCACCGCGCAGTACACGCTGCCACAGACGCAATCCGGCGGTTTCAAAGCGAACGTAGCGGCGCTCAAGATACCATCCGATCAACGAGCCCATCCAGCATCCGGCGCAGCGGTAATCATCGATCACGATCTTGAACGAATCAATCTTCGGCATGGTCGCGCGGATGATTGGCTCCCGTATCATCGAGAAGATGAGCAGCGCCACACCAGCCGCCACACCGACCGCCAAGCAGATGTTTTTTCTTTCGGGACGTTGTTCCAACGCACGCGCGATTCTGCTCATCAGGAAAAGCGCGAAGATGGCGACCGCGAATCCGCCGAGTACATCCTGCGGCGTATGAACCCCCAGGAAGTTGCGCGACAGTCCGATCAGCAACACAAAGATGACGGCGAACCAACGGAACGCCGTGTTTTTCCAGCACGCTGCCAGCCCGAGGAAAACGGTCGTCGCATTGACCGTATGTCCGCTGGGGAAGGAGAAGCCTGTCGCCGAAGGCAATGCCGCCGCGATCGGTACGATGCGGTCGTCGCGTACCCACGGCCGATAGGCGCAGATTGAGGTTTTTAGGAACTGGGTGAACACCAGCGCCATATTCCGCGCCAGATTACAGAATACACCGGTTTTGCGGTCGATGGCCCAGTAGACGATTGCCGGGATAAAAAAACTTTCGAACCAGTGACCGATATCCGAGAGATGCCAGGCCACCTCATCAAACCGATGGCCGGTCAGTTCCCGGATATGCTGCCACCATAAGAGATAATCGATATCGAGCATTTTTTAGTCCTTAGTTCCCGACTCCCTGCTCCCCTTTACCCTTCTCGTTGCGATCAGCAAGCGGACGCTCAATGCACCAGCGTGAGCGTTGGGCACGTAGGCAAACGGGGACTATACATGAATGGGGGCATGGTGACAAGCGTAGCGCGGAAGAAAGGCGAAGGCACGAAGGGGCTTTAAAATTTTTATCACCCTGCGTGCCCCTTCGTGCCTTCGCGAGAAACAACTTGGTATGTACTGGGTTCGGCGCTAAGGATATCTCCTTACTGCGAGCGCTTTGTTGGGCCCGTGTAAGAATTGCATTAAGTTGTTCGGGCGTGCGCGCGCGAGGGGCGGTTTTTGTTCTTACCGCAATGTACCCGCCTTCACGCTTT
>DAOTMQ010000141.1:0-9374 GCA_035450385.1 Kiritimatiellia bacterium
AACCGTTGATCCAGCTGGTCAAGACGGCCCATGTCAGGCTGGAGGGGCTTCAGTTCGCCTTCAGCACCGGGCGTGCGGTTTCGGTTGAAGGGTGCGAGAACGTGCTGCTGAAAGGGTTGCGCGTGACGCATATCACGATCGACGGCATCAACGTCGGTGGCGGACGTAACTGCGGGCTGGACGGGTGTGAGGTCTACGGCACGGGCGGCACATGTGTGATGGTCAGCGGCGGCGACAGGAAGACGCTGGTCGGTTGCGGTCATTTCGTTACGAACTGCCACCTGCACCATTGTGGACGGTTGCAACGCACGCAGGGGAAGTGCCTGGTTTTTCATGGGGTCGGCGTGCGCATCGCGCACAATCTGATCCACGATTCGCCCTACATCGCGGTCGCGTACGGCGGCAATGACCATGTGTTCGAGTATAACGAGGTTCACTCGGCGATGATGGAGAGCGGTGACGGCGGCGGTCTCTATACGGGGCGCGACTGGGGGTCGCAGGGGACGATCATCCGCTGCAATTATTTCCATCACTTCGGACAACCGGGGGTGGCGTGGCAGAAAGCGCAGGGGTTGTCGCCAGACTATGAGCCGCTCAAAGAGAGCGTGATGGTCATGGGCGTCTATCTGGATGACTGCGATAGCGGTGAAACGGTCTGCGACAACCTGTTTTTCCGTACCGGCTGGTCGGCGTTTGTCGGTGGCGGGCGCTACAACACGATCCGCAACAATCTCTTTATCGAGTGCACCTCCGCGCTGCATCTTGACGACCGCGGTCTGAAACGGGCACGTCCGGGCGAGGGGACCAAGGACGGCTGGGATCTGTCGGCCAAACTGGAGGCGGTCAACTGGCAGGAGTCGCCGTGGAAGGATCGTTATCCGCATCTGGTGAACATCATGGAGGATGAACCGAAGTTGCCGTTGCACAACGTGTTTGAAAAGAATGTGGCTATCAACTGCCCGCGCTTCTTGCAAATGCACGGAACGGTCAAGGAGACGGCGGTGCCGCGCCTGACGTTCCGTGATAATCTCGTGTTCGGGGCGGTTCATGCGAAGGACGCCGAGACCTTCCCTCAGAGCGAGGAAGGGCGGCAGCGTGTTGCATTCATGACGGAGACCTTGCCGGATAGTAACGAACCTGATCAGACCGGATTCAAGGTACAGGAGAGCGAGGTGTTCCGGAAACTGGCGCCTTGGTTCAAGCGTATCCCGCTTGAGCGTATCGGGCACGGTCGCGGTGCTCAACCGCAACCGTGATGCGCCGGTGTCTTGCGTCTCGCTGGTCCCTGAATAATTTGCATGTTTTTTTTCGAGTGTGCAATTGCTGAATTGCACGGAAATCGCTACCATAACGCGCGGATAAGAACGCAAACTGGAGGATGACAATGAAACGACGGGATTTCATGAAGACGGCACTGGGAACTGCGGCGATAGCGAGCGTCGCGTCGGGAACGCTCGGTCAGGACGCGCCGTCCAACAGGGTGCGCGTGGCGGTCATGGGTTGCCATGCCAAAGGGCGCGGGTTCAGCCTGATGAAGACGCTGGCGGGGCTGCCGGGCGTGGAGATTGCAACCGTGTGCGACGTGGACGCCCGCGCACTCGATGATGCGGCGGCCGAGGTGCTCAAGCGGACGCAAAAGACGCCCAAGAAAGAGAAGGATTTGCGGCGGGTGCTGGAGGACAAGGAGGTGGATGCGGTGGTGTGCGCCGCGCCGGATCACTGGCACGCCCCGGCCGCATTGATGACCATGCAGGCGGGCAAGGCGATCTATGTGGAGAAGCCTGTGTCGTACAATCCCCGCGAGGGCGAGATGCTGGTCGAGGCGGCTGACAAATACCGCGCGGTCTTCCAGATGGGCAGCCAGCGCCGCTCATCTACAGTGTATCAGCAGGTGATCAAGGAGATTCACGGCGGTCTGATTGGCGCGCCGCGTTTTGCGCGCTGCTGGTATGCGACGCAACGCGCGCCGATCGGCAAGGGCAACAAAGTCGCGGTGCCGGAGTGGCTGGATTGGGATCTGTGGCAGGGCCCGGCACCGCGCCGCGCGTATCAGGACAATGTGGTGCATTACACTTGGCACTGGTTCCACCACTGGGGTACCGGCGAGTGCGGCAACAACGCCACGCACTATGTGGACATCGCGCGCTGGGCGCTGAATGCCACTTTCCCCACGCGGGTCACCTGCGGAGGTGGGCGTCTCTTCCATGAGGGTGACGACTGGGAGTGGTTTGACACGCAGGCCGCGACCTTTGAGTTCCCCGGCAACCGTTTTATGACGTGGGAGGGGCTTACTTCGGTCAGGGCACGGCCCTACGAGGGCTTCAGCACGGGGTGCATGATTTACGGGCTGAAGGGCGCGGTGCTCTTCACGCCGAACAACGTCTGCACGCTGTTTGACCCAAGCGGCAAAGAGCTTAAAAAGTGGACCGCCAAAGATGTCGTGGGCGACGCCACCAACCGGACTGACCCGACCCAGGGGCTCGACGCGACGCATCTCTCGAACTTCGTGAACTGCATCCGCGAGAAGAACCCGGCGACGGCCGCGCCGGCAGGGATCGCGCATACGAGCACTCTGCTGACGCACCTCGCCAACATCGCGCACCGCACCGGCGAGACGGTCAAAGTCAATCCGGAGACCGGTCGCTTGGCGGCTGGCAGTCCCGGCGCCGAGCTTTGGGCGCGCGAGTACGAAAAAGGCTGGGAGATGCGCGTCTAGGCTTTTTTAGGCTAGGCGCTTTTTTATGTCGCATTGTCGATTGACACCGCCCAATCTATAAGCTACTATGCGTTGATTGTGATTTTTTAGGAGATAAAAAGGGTGGGGGTTCCCCGCTCTTTTTTGTTGTGGAATCGTGAAGCGGAAGGCGGTGCAGTGATGAGTAACGAATTGCTGTCGGTTATCAGTTATCTGGAGCGTGACCGCGGGGTGAACCGGGAGATCATCATCCAGGCGATCGAGTCGGCAATTCAACAGGCCGCCCGTAAGAGCTTGGGTGTTTCTGATGCCCTGCGCGTGGATGTTGACCGTAAGACCTTAAAGATCAAGGCGTTTGACACCGTCGTGGTCTCTGAAACGGAGAGCGGTGCGGGTTTGTTGCCGTTGCGGCAGGCACGCAGGCTGAAACGCGACGTGCAGCCCGGCGAGACATTGGACATTGAGATTCCGCCCTCACGTCTGGGACGTATCGCCGCGCAGACGGCGCGCCAGATGATCTTGCAGAAAATCCGCGAGGCGGAACGCAAGAACATGTATGACGAGTATAAAGACCGCATCGGCGACATCGTCAACGGAACCGTCCGGCAGATCATCCACCGTGACTTGATCGTGGAACTGGGCAAGACCGAAGCTATCCTTCCGGGCAAGGAGCGTCTGCCTAACGAGGAGTATAGCATCGGTGACCGTCTGCGCGCGTATGTGTACCGTGTGCAGTCCGGTGTGAATGGCCCGGCGGTGGTGCTGTCGCGCGCCTGTTCGGAATTCGTCAAGGCTCTGTTCCGTCTTGAAGTCGCGGAGATCGCGGATGGCATCGTGGAAGTGATGGGGGTCGCCCGTGACCCGGGCTACCGCACCAAAATCGCCGTCAAGACGTTGGATGAGAAGGTCGATCCGGTCGGCGCGTGCGTTGGATTGCGTGGTGTGCGTGTGCGCAATATCGTGCGCGAATTGAACGGCGAGAAGATCGACATCGTGCGCTGGAACGAGGACATCAGGCAGTACGTGACGCAGTCGCTGGCACCGGCCAAACTGGAGTCGGTCACGATTGATCCGGACGAGTCCCGCACGGTGCATGTGCTTGTCGCGCCTGACCAGCTTTCACTGGCGATTGGTAAGCGCGGCCAGAATGTTCGCCTCACCTCGAAACTCACGGGCTGGCGCGTCAATATCCAGAAGAGCGGCGAGGAGATGTCTTTTGAGGAGCAGCGCGAAACCGCAGTCAAGGATCTGGCCGAGGTGTTGGATATCAGCGAAGAGACCGCGTCCACTTTGGTGGCGAATGGCTTCCTGACGACCGATGGCATCATCGAGGCCGAGAAGCCCTACTTGCAGGAAGTGACGGGACTCGACGAAGAGACCGTGGACAAGATATGGGCTGCTGCGCAGGCTGCGAGTGGTGTGGACGAAGCGGGAGAGTGAGAGAGTTATGATAAGAGTATGTGAACTTGCGAAGAAGATGAGGACTTCCAGTCTGGAGGTTCTCAAGCAGGCCGATGCTTTGGACATCGAGGCCTATTCGCCGCTTTCTCAGCTCGACACGGCGGATGCGTCACGTCTGCAGGAAGTGTTTGCCAAACGGAGCGCGAACGATATCGAGGCGGAAAATGCGGCACGCGCCGCCCGTTACCAAGAGAAGCGGACGGCCGCCGCGACGCGGCGCACGGCGCAGTTGCAGGCCGAACTTGCGGTTTTGGAGGTTAATCGTGCCCGTGCGCTGGAGATGGACGCGAAGGCCCGTGGTCTCGCCCCGGAGGCACCCGTGGCCGAAGCACCGACCGAAACGCCGGTAGCAGATGCAGCGGCAGCCCCGACGCCCGTTGTTGCGCCTGCCTTGGAACTCGTCACTCCCCCGGCTGACCAAGCTGCCGCCGCGCCCGTGCCGACGGCGCCGGTCGTCAAGGCCAAGCCCGTTGTCCAAGATGCCGCCAAAGATACCGCCCATCCAACTCGGACTGCGGCCACGCCTGCGACCAAGGCCGGTGACCGCGTTGCCAAAACTGCCGCCAAGACCGCTGGCAAGCCGAAGCCGTCCCGTTATGAGGACGACGATGAGTTTGAGCCCGAAGACGAACTCGCCTCCGCTTTCATCGGGCGGATTTCCAAGGAACCCTCCCGTGAGATGCCCAAGGCGACTCGGACGCAGGTGCAGAAGAGCGGGCGCGAGAAGGAGTCCGGACGTATTGCGGCGCGCGGTGCTCCGGGGCAGCGTCCGGGCGTACGTGCGCCGTCCCAGCGGGACACGTCGATTCCGCCGGACCGCGTGATTCCTTTGCGTGGTGCGGTGGTCGTCAAGGATCTGGCCGAAAAGCTAGGACTCCGGCCAAACCGCCTGATTGCCGATCTCATGCAGTTGAACATCCTGGCCTCGATCAATCAGCGCGTGGAGTTGGATGTCGCGCAAAAGGTCGCGGAGAAGTATGGATTCAAGATTGAACTTGAGCGTGCCAAGCGTTCGGTTGAGCGCCGCCCGGTGCTGCGCAGCGAGGACGCGGACGACGACATTCCCGAAGACAAGCCCGAAGATATGCTGCCGCGTCCGCCGGTCGTGACTTTTCTGGGTCATGTCGATCACGGCAAGACCTCGCTCATGGACCGCATCCGCAACACGCATGTGGTAAAGGGCGAAGCCGGCGGTATCACCCAGCACATCGGCGCCTATACAGTGGATGTCAGCGGACGGAAGATCACCTTTTTGGATACGCCCGGTCATGCGGCCTTCTCGGCCATGCGCGCTCGCGGCGCCATGCTCACCGACATCGCGGTGATCATCATCGCGGCCGATGACGGCATCATGCCGCAGACGCGCGAAGCGATCAAGGCTGCGCAACAAGCCGGCGTGCAGATCATGGTGGCAATCAACAAGTGCGACCTGCCGGTTGCCAAGCCGGACCGGGTGCGCCAGATGCTGCAAAGGGATGGATTGACGCCGGAAGAGTGGGGCGGCGATATCATCTGCACCGAAGTTTCGGCCATGACCGGTAAGGGCATCGACCAGTTGTTGGAGATGATTCTCCTGCAGACCGACATGCTGGAGTTGACCGCCAATCCGAACCGGCGGGCGGACGGCTATGTCATTGAGGCGCAGCTCGAGCAGGGGCTCGGGCCGACAGCCACGTTGTTGGTTATGGGCGGCACGCTGAACGTCGGCGATGTGGTGCTGTGCGGCGAGCATTTCGGGCGCGTGCGCGGCCTGATCGACGACCGCGGCCGGCGTGTCAAATCGGCGACACCCGCGACGGCGGTCAAGTGCATGGGGCTGTCCGGAGTGCCGGAGGCCGGCGCGGCGTTCCGCGTGATGCTGAATGAGAAACGTGCGCGCGGTTTGGCCGAGGAGGCCGCCGAAGAGCGTAAGTTGGTGGAGCTTTCCAGCACTAAGGCCACCTCGCTGGACGCCCTGATGGATCAGCTTAAAGAGACGCAGCGGCGCGAGTTGGCCTTGATTGTGAAGGCCGATACGCAGGGCTCGGCCGAGGCGGTCTGTGAGGCACTCGGAGAGATCAAGAGCGAGAAGGTTTCGCTCAACATTATCCAATCAGCGATCGGCAATGTATCAGCCACAGACGTCAACAAAGCCGCCGCAGGGGAGGCCCTGGTCGTGGGCTTCAATGTGAGTTGCGATGCCGGCGTTCAGCAGTTGGCGCGCCATCACAGCGTGCGCGTCAACACGTTCCGCATTATTTATGAGCTGCTTGACTTCGTGAAGCAGCGCATGCTCGACCTGCTGCCGCCTGAGTACAAGGAAGTGGTCAAGGGTCATGCCGAGATCCGTGCGATCTTCGATATCGGCAAGACCGGTCGCGTGGCGGGCTGCCAGTTGCTGGACGGTATGCTCCGTGCGGATGCCATGTTCCGGGTGTTCCGCAACAAGGAGAAGCTATGGGAAGGCAAGCTCGCATCGCTGAAGCATTTCCAGAACGAAGCTTCTGAGATCACGGGCGCACAGGAGTGCGGTATGTTGTTCAGCGGATTCGAAGAGTTCCAAGTCGGTGATATCGTCGAGTGTTACGCGCTGGAGGAGTTGCCGCGTACCCTGTAAGTGTAGCCGCCTTTTGCGGCCCCATAAGGAGGTGTTATGGCTGTCGACCGTCTTGAACGCGTGAACGCGCTGTTGCGGCGCGCGATCGGCGAGGCGCTCTATAAAGTCTTTGCAGGCGACCCGCTTGATCTCGGTGCCATCACGGTGACGCAAGTCGAGACCGCGCGCAACCTGCGCAACGCCACGGTGAGCGTCTCGATCTTCGGCTACGAGAACGAACGTCCCGCGATCATCCGTAAGCTGGCCGGCAAAGCGCACGACCTGCAAGCGATCATCAATCGCGAACTGAGGCTCAAGTACACCCCGCGTCTGCGTTTTCAACTCGATGCCTCTATCGAAAAAGGCGACCGTGTTCTGGCGGTGCTGAGTGGGCTCGATGTACCTCAAACAGATGAGCCGATAGAACTGGAAGACTGACGCATCGCGCGCGTTAGTCTTCCGTTGCTTTCGTTCTGTGCGTGACCATGACTGCTTTTTCTCCTTCCCCGACTTCTCTGGATGGCGTGTTGCTGGTTGATAAACCGAGCGGGCCGACTTCGCACGATGTCGTCCGCGATATCCGCAAAATCTTCCGCATCGGCAAGGTCGGGCATGGCGGCACGCTGGATCCCAACGCCACCGGACTGCTGGTGATCCTGCTCGGCAAGGGCACCAAGCTCTCAGACCGCATCATGGGCGGCGATAAAGCCTACACCGGCGACATGCGGCTCGGACGCACCACCTCCACGCAGGATTGCGACGGTGAGACGCTGGAGGAAAAGCCGTGGCAGGATGTGACGCGCGAGCAGGTCGAGGCGCAGATGGCCGCGCTTACAGGCGATATCTTTCAGACTCCGCCGATGGTCTCGGCGATTAAGGTCAACGGTGTGCCGCTTTACAAATTGGCGCGGAAAGGCCAGGAAGTCGAACGCAGGCAGCGTTTTGTCCACATCTATCGCATGGCGCTGACGACGTGGGCACCGCCCCTTGTGACCTTTGAGGTGGACTGCACCAAGGGCACCTATGTGCGTACGCTGGCCCATGACATCGGCCAGATGCTTGGGTGCGGTGCCTGTTTGGACGCCTTGCGCCGCACAGCGTCCGGTACGTTTCATGTGAAAGACGCTCTGCCGCTTGACGAGATTCTCGCATTGACGCCTAGCCAACTCGCGGATCGTGTGATCCCGCTGGCGCAGGCCGCACACGCTCACCTGCCATGAAGATTATTTCCCAGCCCGCGCAATTCCGCAAAATCCCGGGCCCCGTGGTTCTGGCCGCCGGTTTTTTTGATGGTGTCCACCTTGGCCACCAGCGTGTGCTGTCTGGCGCGGTCGAACGTGCCCGCGAACTGGACGGCCAAGCTTGGGCGTTGACCTTTGACCGGCACCCGCTGGCGGTGCTTGCGCCTTCAAAGTGTCCCCCTCTGCTGAGCACCTCGGAAGAGCGGCTGGCATTGTTGGAGCAGAGCGGGGTCGATGGCATACTGGCGCTTGAGTTCACGCGGAAACTGGCGGTGCAAGAACCGGAGACTTTTGTCCGTTGGTTGTGCGGCCCGCCGCGCATCGCGTCGCAGACCGCGACAAGCAGTGCGTCCGCCAAGCTTAGCGAGATCCGTTGCGGACGCAACTGGCGTTTTGGCCGACGTGCGACCGGCACGCCCGAGTTGCTGGCGCAACTTGGGCGGCCGTATGGATTTCGCGTCACGATCGTGCCGTACGCCGAATACCAAGGCATGGAGATTTCCAGTACGCGCATTCGGTTTGCCGTGCGCGAGGGGCGTCTCGACGACGCGACAGCCATGCTCGGCAGACCCTACTCCGTGCGCGATACCGTGATCCGCGGCCGCGGCGTAGGGCACACGCTGAGCATCGCCACCGCTAATCTGCAACCCAGTGCCGAAGTGTTGCCGCCCAACGGCGTCTATGCCGTGCGCGTGAAGGCGCAGGGGAAGACGTTCAACGGTGTTGCCAATTTGGGCATGCGCCCGACTTTCACGGACGCAATTCCCGACCGCGCGTTGCTGGAAACACATCTGCTGGATTTCGATGGTGATCTTTACGGACAAACCATCGAGGTCGCCTTCCTCGCCCGGCTGCGCGATGAACGCGCCTTCACGTCATCCGAGGCACTCACACGCCAAATCGCCGACGATGTCCGCCAAGCATCACGCTTTTTCTAAACCTTCGTCATGGGAGGATACGCCACGTGGTGTTGGAGGTTCTAGTGTTGTCGAAGGGAAAGGTACAAAAGCCGATTGGGCAAACGGAGATGAAATTACCGGGGCTTCGGAGTATGTGTCTATGGTTCCCGTCAGGGATGGATATGCCTGGCATGATATTCCGTGGAAGTACAAAGTGGGAGACGGCGCATACACGCAGATTTGTACGGTCCGGCAGGATTGTCGGTTGACCGGAAACTCGACCAACGCGACGCTTCGCATAACCAAAGGGGCATCGGGATCTGAAATTTCGACCGGAGAGGTCGAAGCCCATTTTATTAACCCGTAACAGGTGAGGTGGATGATGAACACCATTAGTTTTCGCCAAGTCAGGATAGTCACCGTCTCCTTCCTGATATCAGGGTGTGGGATTGCCGGTGAAAAATGGGAGGAGAAGTTAATAACACTCGAAACGAGAGTCACCC
>DAOTMQ010000142.1:0-9282 GCA_035450385.1 Kiritimatiellia bacterium
GGGGGGGGGGGGGGGGGGGGGGTAAAAGTCAATCCTAAAAATTCTCAAAAAGTGTCGGTTTTGGAGCCGTTTGCTGTAACCTACCGGCGTATAAAAAACTAGGACGCGTCACCCTGGGTCGCAACACCGGGCACGCGGCACCAAAGCCCCGAAGGGGCGGCCCCATCCTAGCCTAGGGCAAGCGAAGCGCAGCCCTAGGTCGCGACGCCAACACTCGGTGGCCTGAAGGGCCACTTCAAGGAAACGACTGGCTGTGGGATTTTAATGCCTTACGGCCCCTGGGTTACGGACTCCGTCCACGTTGGTCATTCAGCATTCACGCCCAGCAACAAGACAGATGGCTTCCTCTATCGCCGGGAGCAAGATGGTTTCCCTATAGTTCCGTCCACTCCGCGACGGGTGGTTAGCGAGGACGAGAGCCACCTTGCTGCCGTCCAGATCAGTCGTCATGACAGCGGCAGATTGGTGCCTCTTGCCCAGTTTTGCAGAAATTTCGGCATGGTGAATCCAAGTCCCCCACCCTTTGCCCGCAGGCCGCCAACCGCGCCGCTCCTCCATGACGATGACCTCCGGCCGCAGTAATCGCAGGATTTCGGCGGCATATGGGCACGCAGGAAGTCCCCTCGATTTTGAGTCCCTTCCGCCCTTTCCCACAGACACAACTCTGGCTCAAAAACGTCTCTAAACAAAACTTTTTTCAGATTCTCCCAGTTTCTACTTAAAAAAAGTGAGCGTTGTACGCCGAGCGTTCATCGAGAGTTTTCATCTGGTCTCACCGGCTCAACATCATCTTCTCCGGGAGCGATCAAAACAAATCCATTCCGCAAGTCGAACGTATAGCCCGTGGTGTCGCAGACTAGGCTGATGGCATCGTACAAAGAGATGAAACGTGCGCTCATTTTGGGAATGACGGGTGCGTTGTTTTGGGGTGATATCGGAGCGGTAAAGGGATCTTCGTTGTCTGCTAAGTGTCCTTTTTCGCCACTGGCTCGCAACTTTAATACAAAGCTCACGCCTCGTTCCTCAATCGGTATTTTAGGATCCTCATGGTTGCGACTGGCCTCCGAAAAATAATAAATCGCGTCTACCAAGGTCTTTGGCGGTCCGATTTCGAATTCAGGAATGATGATACGACGGAGGCGTTGCTTAACAACGAGCGCGATCTCCTCGTCCTCATGCATCAATTGGGCTTCATGGCAAACCACCCGTTTTTGTGTACACCCTATGCAGCAGGCAAACACGATGAACTGAAGTAGAAAGAAAGACAACCACTTCCGCTTTCTAGTCATTACCTTTCCTTTCGCGTTCTTCGTATGAAAAAACTACGTAGCCATGCTCCACTTTGAGCATTGAAAGTTGAATGTTGAGCGTTGAGCGTTGAGCGTTCTGTGTTCAGAGCTCAACAGTCAGGTTACATCCCGAGTTTGTCAGTGTGACAGGACGCGATACGGTCTTGCCGTCCCGCATGACCGTGATGACATAGTCGCCTAGGAAACCGCGCGTCCGCGCCGTACCGTCCGCGCCGGAGGTGAGCGTTTCGTTAGTCCACCAAGTCCGGGTGACAAGATCCAGCCAGACCTGTCCGGCTGGCTTGAGCGACCAATCGCTGCGGTAGTAGGCGGCGTTGGGCCGCCAGTGCGAGTCTTCCCAGAACCCCCATGTCAGCAGCGCGACCACGGCAGGATGGCTGAACACGACAGTCAGGAAGTCGCGCGTGAAGTCGGCCTGGAGCTGTTCGTCTTGGGTGTCGATGTCATGCTCGGTAATCGAAATCGCAAGGCCGAGTGCGGCAAAGCGGTCCAAGATTTTGAGCATGCGTTCGGGCGGCGTGGGCGTGCCTCCGAAATGTGCCTGCATGCCGAGTCCGTTGATCGGTGCGCCGCCCTGCTTGAGAAACCGCAAGGTTTTTTCGAAATGATCTTGATGTGCCCGGTCCAAACCGCCGCCGGACAGGATGGCGTAATCATTGAGGTAGAGGTTGACCTCCGGATCGTGGCGGCGGGCCAGCTTAAACCAAGCGATCATCTCCTCGTCACCGAGAACCTTCATCAGATCGTGGTTGGTGTAAGGTTCGTTGATGACATCCCAGTCGATCAGTCGGCCTTTCAGGGTCGACACCTCGTGTGCGATGTGTGCGTTGATGCGCGCGCGCAATTTTTCGGGGTCGTCTTTGAGCGTTTGCAGGTCGCGGGGTGTGTGCCTCCATGAGGGCCACACCAGACAATGACCACGCACGTCAATCCGCCGCTCGCGCAGCCAGTCAAGCGCCCGCAGAACAGACGCTTGATGATCTGGTTTGTCCCAATTGTTCCACTTGAGGTCGTTTTCAAACACGACGCGTGAAAAGTTTTTTTCGATGACCGCACGGTATTTCTCGCCGTCGGCATCCTGCCGCAGAATGCCCTTCACGGTCACGGCCGAGCCCCAACCGAATGCGTGCCGCCGCATCTCCACCGCCACCTTGGCGCCGGGCACAGGCCGACCTGTGCTGTCGGTCACGCGCACCGCAAGATCGGCCTTGCGGTGTTGCTCGATGCGTGCTGCGGCTGCGGTGCGCCAAGGTGCGTCCAACGCCTGTCCCGCGTAGGAGATCCGTGTACGCGGCAAGCGTGCGAGGTCGTAGCCGGTTCCAAAGGCGTAGAGCGCGACATCCGCGATTTCGACACACTGCGCCATGACACCCAGATGGAACCCCGCGCTGGCGCGACCGGCCTCATAGGCTTCACGCGACTTGAAGGGCAGGAAATATTCCTGCCATGTGCGCCCCAGCGTGACACCGCAACTCAGCGATTTGTCATGCGGCGGTCCGGCCTTCTCAAAGATCGCATGGACCTGTCCTTCGCCGTTTTCTGTGCGGGATTCCAGTGTGCGCGCAAAGAAACGCATCCAGAGCACTTCGCCCTTTTCGATGCGGCGTGTCGTACGGAACTGAAACTGAACCGCCCAAGGGCGTTCGGGCTGTGTGCGGATGTCGCAACGGATCGCTTCGGCGAAAGGCTGGCCCTCGACCTTCACGCGCGTCAAGGTGGCATGTTCGGTCTGGCTCTCCGCGCGTAGCGACGCGATGGCGTTTTCCTGAATCGCGGGCACACCGCCCTCAGGCACTGCGGCAATCAGGCTACAAGCAACAAGGAGCGTCAAGCTCATCAATAGGCGTTTCATTGGATTCCCTTTCATGCAGCGTGAAAGCGGCTGGCGTTCGGCAACGGCATGTCCAGCAGATCGGCTAACGCACGCAGCAGTTCGGTTTCGTCCACGGTCAGCATACCGTCGGCGCGCATCACGAATGCGCAGGCGTTCAGCAGTTCGCCCTTAAAGAGTGGTGTGAGGCCATCAAGCCGTTGCACGGCGGCCTCCCACTGGGTCAGCGTGCAATCGCGCCGTGCCGGCATCGGCAGCCGGTCGACGCGGAAGGAGGTCGCGCGCGCCACACCTTCACGCCATGCTGCTTCGGCGGCGGCGTCATCGTGCGGCTGCCCCAGATAAGCCATCACGCCCAACACGGTCGCGGCCTCGGCCTGTACCCGCGCGGGCGGCAGCGGCTTGCCGTAGAAGCCGCGCCTCACGCTGGTCGACGATAACGCGCGCTGCATGCGTCCGAGCAGCAGGACTTCGAACAGCGAGCGCTCATGGTCTGCATCCGCCAATTCGCGAGCCAGCGCTAGACAGGTCTCGCAACCGGCGGACGGACGCTGCCGGACCCCCTCAACCGCCAGATCCAGCAGTTTGCGGCGTGCGGTGCGGTCTAAGCTCCGCAGCGCGTCGTACCAGCGTTCGGCAGCCGTGGCTAGCGCGGTTGTCTCTGTGACGGCGATCTGGCTGCGCTGACGTTGGCGCACGTCCTCATCTTCGCTCAGTAGCAGCCCGTAAAGCGCGGCGGCGGCATCGTCGGGGCGGACCAGCGTTTCGCGCAGACCGGGATCAAGCGTAGGCAATACCACGGTGGCCGTCGGAATTTCCGCCGCCTCGGACAACGCTGTGTCCGCCGCTGATGCCAGGCTCAGTTCTGAAGCGACTCCTGCCGCAGATGGAGGCACAGGCGGGGGTGCCGGTGGCGGAGGCGGCTCATTTCCTTTTGGTGGTTTGCGCCACGGCTTGAAGTTGCCCGTAAATTCGGGGTCCAACTGTTGGATACGCTCCAGTAGCGGCGGATGCGTGGCGAAGAGCTTGTCTACTGTGCCGGCCGAAAAGAGCAGGTGCGAAAGCTCGCTGCGGTTGGTACAGCGCATCTCGCTGCCATGTTGCGATGCGCCGATCCGCTTGAGCGCGCCGGCCAGTCCCATAGGATTACGCGTGAACTGCACGGCAGAGGCATCCGCCAGATATTCACGCTGGCGCGACACCGAGGCCTGAATTAACCGTGCGAAAAGGACCCCTATGCTGCCGATCACCCAGAGCGCCAGCCCGGAAAGGAACAGGATCAACAGAGCACCGCCGCCATTGCCTTTCTTATCGTCCGACGAGCGTGCGTAGCGCAACGAGCGCATCAACTGGTAGCCCAGGATCGAGGTCACCAAGATGCCAAAAAGAATGCTGAGCAACCAACAGTTGAGCCGCATGTCGCCATTTTTGATGTGACTGAATTCATGTGCGACCACGCCGTGCAGTTCTTCACGCGACAGCCGTTCCAGCGCGCCGCGCGTCACGGCGATCGCCGCATTGTGCAGCGAGAAGCCTGCCGCAAAGGCATTGATGCCGCGCTCCTTGTCCAGTACGAAAACCTGCGGCACCGGCACGCCCGAGGCCAGTGCCACCTCCTCCACGATATTGAGCAGACGCCGTTCCAGGAACCCTTTGACATAACCGGGAGCGATCTCGCGACCGCCGGCCGAACGTGCCACCGCCGCGCCGCCCCCCGCCAGCGATATGCGGCGATAGAGCGTGCCGCCCCCGATGATCAGCGCGCTGATCCCGGCGGTCACCAGCATCCAGTGCGGATCCCACGCGAACACCCGGATGCCGACACGGTCTTGATCCAGCGTCTGCCGCTCCTCTGTTTCCTCCTCGTCACGCGACAGCTCCACCGCGAGCACCGCAATCGCTCGCGAGGCGAGATAGAAGGCGCAGACAATCAACACCACGGCTGCCGCGTAGTATACGAGCAACACGCGCGTCCGGCGGCGGGCGGCTTCCTGGCGGGCAAAGAAGGTCATGGCCGTTCAATCAGAAGCGCACCTGCGGTGCCTGCCGTTCGGCGTCCGACTCCAGTTCCAGCGACTGCGCCGCCGCGAAGTTGAACATCGAGGCGATCAACGAGCTAGGAAACACCTCGCGGCGGGTGTTGTACGCCATGACCTCGTCGTTGTAGGCCTGACGGGCGAAGGCGATGCGGTTCTCGGTGGAGGCGATCTCCTCCTGGAGCTGCATCATATTCTGGTTGGCCTTGAGGTCGGGGTACTGCTCCACCACCACCATCAGGCGGCCGAGCACACCGCGCAACGCGCCTTCAGCGCCGGCCAGCGCACGCATGGCCGCGCCGTCGGTCGGCGCGGCGGCGGCGGCATTGGCGGCGGCGAACGCCTGGTTACGCGCCGCGATCACGGCTTCGAGCGTCTCGCGTTCGTGCTTCATATAGCCTTTGGCGGTCTCCACCAGATTGGGGATCAGGTCATAGCGCCGCTTCAACTGCACATCGATCTGGGCGAACGCATTTTTGAAGCGGTTGCGCGCCTGCACCAATCCGTTGTACACGCCGATTGCCCATCCGGCGAGCACCACCAAAACACCGATCACAATTAACAACGTCATGCTCATACATGCTTCCTTTCTGTTTGTGCTTTACCGGCGCACAAGAGTGAACCTCTCTCCACGAGGGAAAAATACCATTCTCGATCTTGCCGCGTCAAGGATGCCGCCGCACTTTCCTTCACACGGCTTGAAAACGACTGTCATCCGGCAGCGGCATGTCCAGCAGATCGGCCAGCGCGCGCAGGAGTTCTGTCTCATCCTCGGTCAGCGTGCCGTCGGCGCGCATCACGAATGCGCAGGCATTCAGCAGCTCACCCTTAGAGAGAGGCGTGAGACTGTTAAGCCGCTGCACGGCGGCCTCCCAGTTAGCCAACGTACAATCACGGCGCGCTGGTATTGGCAGCCGGTCGACGCGGAAGGAGGTCGCGTGCGATACACCTTCGCGCCATGCCGTCTCGGCGGCAGCATCATCGTGCGGCTGTCCCAGATAGGCCACCACCCCCAGCACGGTTGCGGCCTCGGCCTGCCCCCGCGCGGGTGGCAGCGGCTTGTCGAATACAGCACGCTTCACGCCGGCTGACCACAGTGCGCGCTGCATGCGCCCGAGCAGTAAGACTTCAAACAGCGAACGCTCGTGATCCGCATCCGCCAGCTCGCGGGCCAGCGCCAGGCAAGACTCGCGACCGGCGGGCGGTCGTTGCCGAACCCCCACAGTCGCCAGGTCCAGCACTTGGCGGCGTACCGTGCGATCCATACCCCGCAGTGCGTCGTGCCAGCGTTCGGCGGTTGTGGCCAGCGCGGTCGTTTCCGCGACGGCGATCCGGTTGCATTGGCGGCGGCGCACGTCCTCGTCTTCGCTCAGCAGCAGCCCGTAAAGCGCGGCGGCGGCATTGTCGGGGTGGACCAGTGTTTCGCGCAGGTCGGGATCGAGTGTGGGCAGTACAACGGCAACCGTCGGGATTTCCGCAGCCTCGGACGGTGCCGTGCTCGCTGATACCGGGTTTGCGGTAGCATCCGTCGCCGGAACAGGTGCGTCCTCTTGCGGCGACTCGCTCCACGGCGTGAAGTCGCCCGTGAATCCGGGCTCCAACCGCTGGATGCGCTCCAACAGCGGCGGATGCGAGTCGAAGATCTCGTCTGGTGTGCCGGCCGAAAAGAGCAGATGCGAAAGCTCGCTACGGTTGGCGCAGCGCATCTTGTTGTCGTGGCTTGATGCGCCGATCCGCTTAAGCGCACCGGCCAGTCCTGCAGGGTTGCGCGTAAACTGCACGGCGGAGGCATCCGCCAGAAATTCGCGCTGATGCGACACCAATGCCTGGATCTTCTGCGCGAACACGACTCCCACGCCACCGATCAAACAGATCACCATCCCCAGGATGACCATGTCGTTGCTGTCGTCCTCCATGATAAAGTTGCCCAGGATCGAGGTCGACAAGATGCCGAAGAGGAGGCTCAGCAACCAACTGTTGAGCCGCATGTCACCATTTTTGATGTGGCTGAATTCATGCGCGATCACGCCGTGCAATTCCTCGCGCGACAGCCGTTCCAGCGCACCGCACGTCACGGCGATCGCTGCGTCGTGCAGGGAGAAGCCCGCCGCAAAGGCATTGATGCTCCGCTCTTTATCCAGCACGAAAACTCGCGGTACCGGTACGCCAGAAGCCAGCGCCACCTCCTCCACGATATTGAGCAGACGCCGCTCAGGAAACTCGAGGGAACGATCGGGGGTGATTTCACGGCCGCCGGCCGAGAGCGCCACCGCCGCGCCACCCTTGGTCAGCGAGATGCGGCGATAGATTGTGCCGCCCACGATGAACACCGCGCTTACCCCGGAGGTCATCAGCACCCAGACAGGATTCCACACGAACACCCGCATATAGGCGCAATCCGGCGAGTATCGTTCCCCCGACATGAGAAGCAGCAGATTCATCAAGAGTGCCGCAAGCCCCCGCAGGATGATATAGAAGGCGCAGACGGTCAGCACCACGGCTACCGCATAATACAAGAGCAGCACATACGTCCGGCGGCGGGCGGCTTCCTGGCGGGCAAAGAAGGTCATGGCCGTCCAACAAGAAGCGCACCTGCGGTGTCTCGGCGCCCGACTCCAGTTTCAGCGATTGCGCCACCGATCAGGATTGGCGACGTCATGCTCACACATGCTTCCTTTCTGTTTACGCTTTACCGGCGCACAAGAGTGGCGACCGGAAAGCGGTAGAATAATCAACGCAAAACCATCACGGTGCCGCTGACGTAGAAGAGCTTCAGCGTGCCATCCGCTAACGGTTTAACCTGCCAGTGGCTATTGGGCCTGTTGGTCCAGTCCAGTACACCGGAAATCGTGTTGCCACCGCTGACCGTCGCGATAGTGTACTGCTTGGCGGTATCCAACAACTCGGGGTTGGCGACGATCAGCGTCGCGCCATCGCCGAGGGTCAGCGAACCGTCAAGCAGCAGGCAGTCGTTGTCAACCGCAGCAATGTCGATCAGCAGGGTACCGGTCAGGGTCGTGTCGCAGGCGAGCGTCAAGTCGCCGACTGTGCCCACGCCGCCGGGCGCGAGCGTGCCGGTCACCATCAGCGTACCGTTGCTGACCGCACCGCTGCCGCTCAGTGCAGCGAGCGTCGGGGCACATCCGTTCAGATCGAGCCCGGCCCCTTCAGCGATCACCAGCTCGGTGCCGACGGACAGCGGGCTTTCGCCGGTCAACTCGGTGGTCAGCAGCGAGCCGTCACCGGGGTCGGTCAAGGTTACGAAATACGCGATGTTGGTTTCGTTTCGCCCGTAGAAATCCACGCCGAAACCGAACGATGTCGTCGTCCACCATTGCGATTTGACTGGGCCGCCACCGCCACCACCCTGGCCGAAGCGTGCCTCAAAGGCGTGCGGACCGGGTGTCAGCGTGTACGAGCCGATCGTCGGAACGTTCCACGAGACGCCATTGGTGATCACCGTCACGCCGTCGATCACCAGCAAGACGTTGTCGTCAAAGTTTTCGGCAAAGGTCCAAGTCTCGTTCGTCGGCGACCGGTTCCAGACATAACCCTTATAGATCCATGTGGTGTAGTAGGGCTCCGTATACACGATATTGGCCATGCGGGTCGTGAGGCGCGTGACGATGCTGGTCGACATCGCCTCGGTGGTATTGAAGGCACCGGTCACCGGAGCTTCGTACAATCCCGGCCGGGCGCCGCGGAGTTGCAACACGCCCTCATTGATGATGATCGGTGTTGTAGCGTCGATGCCCGTCGCGATGGTCAGCACCTTCTCGCCGACCTTGGTAAGGCCGTCGCACCGCAGGTGCCCGTCGGCAAGCAGACCGCCTTCGGCCGTAACCACACCGCCTGTGACCGTGAAACCGCCGAGACTCAGGACGCCACTGGCCAGTACGATATCGGAGCCCTCCGGCAGTGCGCCAGCCACACCGAGACTCAGCGTGCCGTTGCTGACTGTCGTCGCGCCGCCGTAGGTATTGGCCGCGTTCAGCAAGAGCGTTCCGGCGCCCAGCTTGGAGAGGCCGCCGCTGACATTGGCACCGAGTGTGGCGGTCGCGACGTTGTGGATGTTGGTGCCGCCGCCGGAGAGCGTCACGGACGG
>DAOTMQ010000143.1:0-9191 GCA_035450385.1 Kiritimatiellia bacterium
GTAGTTTACCAATTCTCGACATCGTTGAACCCCCTTACCAGATTGTGCAGATCAGTTCACCGCCGAGCTTGCGCTTACGGGCGTCCTTGCCGCTGAGGATACCGCCCGACGTGCTCAAAACCGCGATACCCAGACCGCCCAGCACGTTGGGGATTTCCTGCACGCCGCAGAATTTGCGGAGGCCCGGCCTGCTCTCGCGGCGCATGCCGCGGATCGCCGGCTCGGCGTCGTCATTATACTTCAGTTCGATGCTCAGCAGGCGCGGAACGCCATCGGTCATCGTGAAGTCCGTGATGTAGCCTTCTTCCTTCATCACGCGAAGAATCTCGCCCTTGATCCGGGAGCCCGGAAGCTCGACCGAGGGCAATCCAGCTTTCAGCGCATTACGGATGCGCGCCAGCATGTCAGAAATCGGATCCGACGTCATGTTACTCTCCTCACCAGCTTGCCTTGGTCACACCCGGGATCATGCCCGACAACGCCAGCTCGCGGAAGCAGATACGGCAGAGCTGGAACTTACGGATATACGCGCGCGGACGCCCGCACCGGGAGCACCGATGATACTTACGCGACGAAAACTTGGGCGTGCGTTTGGCTTTTTCTATCAGACAGGTTTTGGCCATTGTGAAAATCCTCCTTATTTGCCGGCGAACGGCATGCCCAGGATGGTCAGCAGCTCGCGGGCCTCTTTATTGTCTCTAGCCGTCGTGACGAAGGTGACGTCCATACCGGCATCACTGCCCTGTCCGCTAGAGTCCATGAGTTCGGGGAAGATCGTGTGCTCTTTCAGGCCCAACGTGTAGTTGCCCCGTCCGTCAAAGCCGCGGGTTGCGACGCCGCGGAAGTCGCGGATACGCGGCAGCGCGCTGTTGATCAGGCGCTCCACGAAATCGAACATGCGGTCGCCGCGCAGGGTCACCTTCGCGCCGATCACCATGCCTTCACGCAACTTAAAGTTAGAGATGCTCTTACGGGCCTTGCACAGCACCGGCTTCTGGCCGGAGAGCTTGCTCAGATCGTCGAGGATCGCCTTCTGCACATCCTTCTCGACGATGCCGAAGCCCATGTTGATCACCACCTTCTGCAGGCGGGGGACCAGCATCTTGTTCTTGATGCCGAGCTTCTCCTGAAGTTTCGGCGCCAGTTCCTTCGTGAATGTCTCTTTAAGATTGGCCATGTCCGCTCTCCCTTAGTCCAGGCTCTTGCCTGTAGCCTTGGATTTACGCACCACCTTGTCGCCCTCGAGGACGCGGCGGACGCGGACGCCCTTTTTCGCATCTGGATCGTAGGGCATCAGATTGGAAAGGTCGATCGGGGCCTCGCGGTCCACGAAACCGCCTTCGGGGGCGGTCTGCGAGCGGCGGATAGCCTTCTTCACCATATTCAGGCCCTGCACCACGGCCTTGCCCTTTTTGGGCAGCACGCGCAGCACCTTGCCTGTCTTTCCAGCGCTTTCGCCAGTGATGGCGATCACGATATCGTTCTTCTTGATTCTAGCAACACTCATGCTGTTTCCTAACCCGTAACCGTTTTGACGACCGCTGCCCTGCGCGGGCAAGAAGGCCCTCATCGGCGTTACGGCCCTTCAATGCTTAGACCACTTCCGGTGCCAGCGAAATGATCTTCATGTAGTTCCTGTCGCGCAACTCGCGGGCGACAGGTCCGAAAATGCGGGAACCGATCGGGTTCATCTTGTTGTCCACGATCACGCACGCATTCTGGTCGAACCGGACATACGAGCCATCATCGCGACGGATGGGCTGGCCCGTGCGGACGATAACCGCCGTGCAGACCTGGCCCTTCTTGATCGCGCTGGACGGTGTCGCTTCCTTGATGGCCACACGCACGACATCGCCCAGATGGGCGTACCGCTTGCGCTGGCCCAGAATGCGGAAGCACATCGCGCGCTTAGCGCCGCTGTTGTCCGCGACCACCATCATTGTCTGTTCTTGGATCATGTCAATTCACCTCAGGTTTGTTGACAATACGCCAGCGCTTCGTCGCGCTCAGCGGACGGGTTTCCGCGATGGTCACCACATCGCCCACCTTCGCGGTGTTTGCCTCGTCATGGGCATGGAACTTCTTGAATCGGCGAACCACCTTGCCGTAAATCGGATGGCGCTCACGGCGCTCGCTCTGCACGACCACCGATTTCTCGCCGCTCTTGCTCACCACGACGCCCTTGCGGACTTTGCGGCTACCGCGTTTCTCTGTTGTCGTCTCGGCCATTTTACTTAGCCTCCCGCTCAGCTTTCACTGTCTTCATGCGCGCGATTTCACGGCGCATCGTACGCAGACGGGCCGGCTTCTCAATGCCGGCACCCGACTTATGCTTGATCCGCAGGTCATAGAGTTCCTGTGACCGCTCGCGGATCAGTTGGTCGAGTTCCGCCGCCCCGAGTTCTCTCATTTCTCTTGCTTTCATGATTCCGTAAGCTCCCGTTAGTTAGCGGCGCGTGACGAGTTGCGTGCGGATACCGAGCTTGGTGTCTGCCAAGCGCAGGCACTCGCGCGCCACGGAGTCGGGCACGCCGCCGATCTCGAACAGTATCTTGCCGGGCAGAATCACGGCGACCCACAACTCGGGGTTGCCTTTGCCGCCACCCATACGCACTTCGATCGGCTTACGGCTCACGGACTTGTCAGGGAAGATGCGAATCCACAGCTTGCCCTTACGCTTCATCTCGCGGTTGATGACCACACGGCAGGCTTCAATCTGCGTGTTGGTGACCCAGCCGCGCTCCAGTGATTTCAGTCCAAATTCGCCATACGCCAGTTCAGCGCCAGATGTCGCAAAACCCGCGCGGTTCCCCTTGGTCTGCTTGCGGTACTTAACCCGCTTAGGCATTAAGGGCATCTCTTCTCCTCCTTATGGCCGCCAGTGCGAGCCGGCTGGAAATCTTCCTTCTTGCAGATCCAGACCTTGATGCCGATCAGCCCCGCCGTGGTGTACGCCTCGGCAAACCCGTAGTCGATGTTCGCGCGCAGCGTATGCAGCGGGACCTTGCCCTGCTTGCTCCACTCGACGCGCGAAATCTCAGCACCGTTGATACGGCCGCTGCAACGGATCTTGATCCCGTCGACGCCCATGTACATGGCGACCTTCTCGGCGCGCTTCATGGCGCGTTTGAGGGCCACGCGGCGCTCGACCTGCTGCGCGATGTTTTCGGCGACCAACTGTGCATTGGCATCGGCATCGCGAACCTCATGGATCTCGATGTAGATGTCTTTGCCGGTCTGCTTGGCGAGATCCTGACGGATCTTGTCAATGTCCTGGCCCTTGCGCCCGACCACAACGCCCGGACGGGCAGTGTGCAGGTTGATGCGCACACGGTTGGCGTAACGCTCGATCAGGATCTTGGTGATCGCTGCGGTATCGAGGCGTTTCTTGACCATTTCGCGGATCATCATGTCTTCAGCCAACAGCTCGCCGAACTGTTTCTTGTTGGCAAACCAACGGCTGCGCCACTGCTTGTCAACTGCGATCCGGAAACCGATAGGATTTACTTTTTGTCCCACAGTTCTGCTCCTTAGATGTCGTTGCGACCGTCGGTCAGGACAACCTTGCAATGACACAGCCTTCTGGCGATCGGGCTCGCGCTTCCGCGGGCACGCGGCCAGAACCGGCGCATGCGCGTCCCCTCGTCAAACACGCACAGGCTGACCTTGAGCGTGTCGACATCGAGGTTCGCATTGTTCCGCGCGTTGGCGACCGCCGACTTGAGCGTCTTGCTCAAAATGGTCGCCGCTTTGCGCGGACTAAACTCAACGATCTGCAGGGCGGCGGACACCGGCAGCCCCTGGCACTTGCGCGCCAGCGGGCGGCCTTTCCGCGCCGACATCCTGACGTTTCGGGTAATGGCAGTCACTTCCATTATTCTCAAACTCCGTTATTTCGCGGCAGCCTTGTCAGTATGGATACCGTGCGTCTTAAAGGTCCGCGTCGGCGCGAACTCACCCAAGCGGTGCCCTACCATGTTCTCGGTGATGAAAATCGGCACATGCTGTTTGCCATTGTGGATGGCAAATGTGTGCCCGACGAAATCCGGCAGGATCATCGAGCGGCGCGACCAAGTCTTGATCGGCTGCCTCCTTCCGGACGCGTTCATTTTCTCGACTTTATCGAGCAGGCTCTTCTCTACGTAAGGGCCCTTTTTGATAGACCGTGCCATGCGTTACTTTCTCCGCTTCACAATAAACTTGCTGCTGGTCTTCCGGCGGCTCCGCGTCTTGCCGCCCTTCGCCAGCTTGCCCCAAGGCGACCGCGGGTGACTGCCGCCGGACGTACGGCCTTCGCCGCCGCCCATCGGATGGTCAACCGGGTTCATCGCCACACCGCGCACCGTCGGACGGATGCCCATCCAGCGCTTGCGGCCCGCCTTGCCCAGATTGATGCTGCTCCACTCGGCATTGCCGACCTGGCCGATCGTGGCCATGCACTTGCCCAGCACGCGGCGCACCTCGCCGGAGGGCAGGCGCAACGTGACGAAATCGCCGTCGCGCGCCATCACCTGGCAGCTGTTGCCCGCCGAACGGGCCAACTTGCCGCCCTGACCGGGCACCAGTTCGATGTTGTGCACGAACAGCCCCAGCGGGATCAGCGACAGCGGCAGGCAGTTGCCCACGCTCGGCTCGGCTTCCGGCCCCGCCATCACGGCGTCGTCCACCTTCAAGCCCTGCGGCGCGAGGATGTAGCGCTTCTCACCGTCGACGTACTTCAGCAGCGCCAGATTGGCGGAGCGGTTCGGATCGTAGGCAATCGCCTCAACGCGCGCCGGGATGCCGATCTTGTTGCGGCGGAAGTCCACGATGCGGTAACGGCGCTTGGCGCCGCCGCCGCGGTGGCGAGTCGTGATGCGCCCCTGATTGTTGCGCCCAGCCTTGCTCTTCTTCGCCTCGGTCAGCCTGCGGAGAGGTTTGACCTCAGTGATCTCTTCGAAGTTCGACGCGACGCGGTGTCGCAAACCCGGACTTCTCGGTTTGAATGTCTTAAGCCCCATGGCCTTGTTATCCTTTCCGACGGCAGTTAACTGACGCTCTCAATGCGCTCGCCCGCCTTGACTGTCACGATCGCGCGCTTCCAGCCGGGATCGCGGACGACGCGCCGGTTCTTCAGGGTGCGCAACGCGCCCTTGTAGTTCTGGGTTCTGACCGCCAGCACATGCACGCCGAAATGCTTTTCAACGGCCTGCTTGATCTCGATCTTGTTCGCTTCGGGAGCGACCTCGAGAATGTACTGGTTCTCGTACGCCAGCTTCGTGCCTTTTTCTGTGATCTGTACCTTGCGGATGATTCCGGCGTGCTTCATGCGCTCACCTCCGTCTTCTTCGTCATGCGCGCCGTCAGCGCCTCAAACCCCGCCTTGGTGGCCACCAGCGTGCGGTACAGAAGTAGCGAATATACATCAACTTCCGCCGCACTGACAACCTCAACCTTCTGGAGGTTCCGGGCCGCCAGCATCACCTTCTCCTCGTGCTGATCCAAAACGATCAACACCGAGCGATCCACGCCCAGCTTCGCCAGCAGCTCTTTCAACAGCTTGGTCTTCGGCTCGGCCAGATCGATCGCGTCGATCACCAGCGTCTGCCCCCCGGCGATCTTCTCGCTCAGGGCGCGCGTGAAGGCGAGCTGCTGCACCTTGCGGTTGATCTTCTGCGAGTAGTCGCGCGGCTTGGGCCCGAAGGCCACGCCGCCGCCGCGCCACACCGGGCTCTGGCGGAATCCTGCGCGGGCACGTCCGGTGCCCTTCTGCCGCCACGGCTTCTTGTTGCTGCCGGCGACCTCGCCCTTGCTCAGCGTGGAGGCCGTGCCGGCGCGGTAAGCGTTGCGAAACGCCACCACCACGTCCTTGACAGCCTGCTCGCCCTTTTCCAGCTCCAGCCGTTCTTTAGCGAACGTCATTTCGCCCGCGGGCTCACCGGCCGGATTAAAAACTTTGATCGTACTCATCTCGGCTCTCCACCCTTACTTCTTCAGGGCTTTCCTGATAATGACCACGCCGCCGTTGGGCCCCGGCACTGAGCCGGCCACCAGCAGCAGGTTCTCCTCGCCGCGGACTTCCACGACAGCCAGATTGCGCGCCTTGCGGTTGACCGCGCCCATGTGGCCCGGCATGCGCTTGCCCTTCTCGACCCAGCCCGGCAAGTCACGCGCGCCGATGCCGCCGATACGGCGCTTCGAATGGCCACCGTGGGTCATCGGGCCGCCGCCCATACGGTAACGCCGCACCACGCCCGCGAAACCGCGGCCCTTGGTGACGCCCGAGACGTCGACGTACTTGACACCCTCAAAGATGTTGACCGTCACCGTGTCGCCCGCCTTGACCTCCGTGCCCTCGTCGAACGCGAACTCCTTGGTCATCTTGCAGGGCTTGACCCCAGCCTTCTCGAAGTGCTTCACCTCGGCCTTGGCCAGGCGCGAGGGCTTCTGCTCCTCAAAGCCGAGCTGCGCCGCGCGGTAGCCGTCGGTCTCAGGCGTCTTCACCTGCACGACCGGGCACGGGCCCGCCTCAAGCACAGTCACAGCAATCCGACGCCCCTGGTCATCAAAGACCTGCGTCATCCCAATTTTTCTGCCTAAAATGCCTTCCATGGTGTCACCGTCCTTAGATTCGAATTGTGATGTCCACGCCAGCCGGCAGGTTCAGTTTCTTGAGCTCGTCGACGGTCTTCGCCGTCGGGCCCACGATATCCAACAACCGTTTGTGCGTGCGCATCTCAAACTGGTCCATGGACTTCTTGTCCACGTGGGGGCTGCGGTTGACCGTGAACCGTTCAATCCTCGTAGGCAGAGGGATCGGTCCGACAACCTGGGCCCCGGTACCGCGGGCCGTGTCGATGATCGCGCTCACGGCCTGATCCAGCACCCTGTGATCGTACGCCTGCAAACGAATGCGTATACGCTGACTTTGCATTCTAACGTTACCTGTTCAGTAGTTGTTCTCTCACTGTCCGTGGCACGACCGCAAATTCGCCAGGTTCCATCGTATAGCTGGCGCGGCCGCGCGAGAGCGACCGGATTGCGGTTGAGTACCCGAAAAGTTCTGCCAACGGCACCTGCGCGCGCACGATCTGCATGTCTCCACGCGTCGTCATGTCGCGCACCGAACCGCGGCGGCCGTTAATGTCCCCCATGATGTCGCCGACATAGTCGGCAGGCGTCACGATGTCGAGGGACATGATCGGCTCCAGCAACTCCGGCGCGGCGGCCAAAGCCGCCTCGCGGAACCCCATCACGGCCGCGGTCCTGAAAGCCACGTCTGTCGCCGTTTCCTCATCCGAGACGGCGACTTCCGTCACGGTCGCCAGCACGTCCGTCACCGGATAGCGCGCCAGCACCCCGGTCAGGATGCCGTCTGTCAATCCCTGCTCCACGCACTCGGCCAGCTTCTCGTCAGGGAGCTGGCGGCGCGCGGCGGCGGAAATCGCCACCGCATGCCCGCTGCCCCGCTTCTGAGGAGCCACCTCAACCGTCACCTTGGCGCAATGCCGCTTCCCGCCCAACTCGCGGTCAAAGAGGTATTCGCTCTTGCCCGTGGTTGTGACGGTCTCGTAGTACGACACCATCGGACGGCCTGTGTTCGCTTCACACTTGAACTCGCGGCGCAGACGGTCCACCAGAACTTCCAGGTGCAACTCGCCCATGCCGCTTAAAATCGTCTGCCCCGTCTCCGCGTCCACGCGCACCTGGCAGGTCGGGTCCTCTGCCGCCAACTGTGCCATGGACTGCTCCAGCTTCTCTTTGTCCGCGCGCGACCGGGGCTCGATCGCAATGAACATCACCGGCTCCGGCACCGTGATGCGCTCCAGATAAACCGGCTGGTGCTCCGCGCAGAGCGTATCGCCGGTGGTGGCTTCCTTGAGCCCCACAATCGCGCCGATCTCACCCGGCCCCAGCGCCTCAACTTCAATCTGGTCATCCGCGAAAAGCCGCACCAGCTTCAAAATCCGCTCACGCTTGCGACTGCGCGGGTTGTAAACATTCTGCCCCTTCTTCAGCGTGCCGGCATACACCCGCACAAAGAAGAGCCGCCCCACATACGAATCCGTCGCAATCTTAAAAATCAACGCGGTCAACGGCGCCGACGCGCTCTGCTCGCGCGTCACCTTGTTCCCGCTCTTCAGGTCCGTGGCCTCCACCGGCGGACGGTCAAGCGGCGACGGCAAATACCACACCACCGCATCCAGCAACTGCTGCACACCCTTGTTGCGCAGCGAAGAACCGCACAGCACCGGCACGACCTTGCCGGCGATCGTCGAACGCCGCAACGACGCGCGCAGCACCTCCGCCGACAACTCCGGATTCTCGAAATAGGCCTCCATCAACGTATCGTCGGCCTCGGCCGCCTGCTCGCACAGCGCGGCGCGCGCCGCAACAGCGGCCTCCTTCAACTCGGCGGGAATCTCCGACGCGCTGACGCCGCGCCCCTCGGTGCCATCGTCATACGTCAATGCGCGCATCTCCAAGAGATCAATCACGCCGCTGAACGTCTCTGTTTTGCCGATCGGCAATTGCACGCACACCGGATTGGCATGCAGCAGCGAGCGGATCTCCGACACACAGGCCTCAAAATCGGCGCCCATGCGATCCATCTTATTAATGAACGCAATCCGCGGCACATGATAGCGATCCGCCTGACGCCAGACCGTCTCAGACTGCGGCTGCACCCCGCCGACGGCACAAAAAACGCCCACCGCGCCGTCCAACACGCGCAATGAGCGTTCAACCTCTATCGTAAAATCGACGTGACCGGGCGTGTCGATCAAATTGATCTGCACATCCTGCCAGGAGCAAGTGATGGCGGCGCTGGTAATCGTAATGCCGCGTTCGCGCTCCTGGATCATCCAGTCGGTGACAGTGTTGCCTTCGTCTACATTGCCGAGACGGTGCGTGCGCCCTGCATAAAAAAGAATGCGCTCAGTCGTCGTGGTCTTGCCCGCGTCGATGTGGGCCACGATGCCGATGTTCCGGATCCCGCAAAGCGAGACATCGCCGCCGACCGGCACACCGCCGGCCGCAGCCATACGTTCTCTGTCTGCCTTGCTTTCCAAGACGCTCACCCTTCACCCTGACTTTTCAAAGAACAGCGGATTTTCCGGCAACCCTGCCGGCTTATCCTAAAACGGGCTCAACCGCCCGCGAAATTCGCCTCTTTGCGTCGAACAAAGGCGAGTAAATTAGCAAATTGGCTT
>DAOTMQ010000144.1:0-9067 GCA_035450385.1 Kiritimatiellia bacterium
TCCCGATCCCGATACCGATAGCGATACCGATGGTGGCGCAATGGAACCCTGAAACGCATGACCTTCGCACTCCCCTGTCACTAACCGATTACTAGGATTTGAGGTCGTCTAAATACCTGTCCCTTAGTCGGCCCCAACTCTCGTTCTCTATCCTGCGTTCAACGTTTCGCGTTCTGCGTTCTCCATTCCCCGTTCCCCATTCTCCATCCTCCATTCTGCGTTCTACGTTCGAAGTTCTGCGTTCTGCGTTCTATAGTTCCACCGGCAACGTGTCGCCTTGGCCGAAGGGCGAGATGTCGCGCAACTTGCGCACGATGCGCGGCATGTGTTCGAGTACGTAGTCGATTTCCGCCTCCGTGTTGTAACGGCTGAGCGAGAAGCGCACCGAGCCGTGGACCGCCGTGAACGGCACGCCCATCGCGCGGATCACGTGCGACGGTTCGAGCGAGCCGGTCGCGCAGGCTGAGCCGGTCGACGCGCAGATGCCCAGGTCGCTCAGGTGGTAGAGGATGGCCTCGCCCTCGATGTACTCGAAGCTGATGTTGGAGGTGTTGGGCAGGCGGTTCGCGCGGTCGCCGTTGACGCTCGCGTCCGGACAGGTGGCGAGCAGGCCGTTCTCCAGTTTGTCGCGCAGGCGCGCGAGCGTGCACCGCTCCTCATCCATGTTGGCCGCCGCGAGTTCGGCGGCCTTGCCGAGCCCGACGATGTACGGCACGTTTTCCGTGCCGCCGCGCCGCCCGCTCTCCTGGTGGCCGCCGAGCATGAAGGTCTTGAGGCGCGTGCCGCGGCGCAGGTAGAAGATGCCGATGCCCTTGGGCGCGTGCAGCTTGTGGCCGGAGATCGAAAGCATGTCGACTGGCACGCGCTTCACGTCGATCGGCATCTTGCCCGCGGCCTGCACGGCGTCGGTATGGACGATGGCACCCGCCTCCTTGGCGATTTCAACGATCTTCTCCATCGGGAAAATCACGCCGGTCTCGTTGTTGGCCCACATCAGGCTGACGATCGCGGGCGTGCCGTCCTTCAGTGCCTCGCGCAACGCTTCGAGGTCGAGCCGTCCCAGCGTGTCCACCGGCAGTTCGATTTCGCGGTACCCCATGCCTTTGAGACGACGGCAGGGGCTCAGCACCGCCGGGTGCTCGACGCGCGAGGTGATGACCTTGGACTGCGGACCCAGCAGCTCGGCGGTGCCGTGGATCGCCATGTTGTCGCTTTCGGTGCCGCAGCTCGTGAAGATGATCTCGGAGGGATCCGCGTTGAGGAAGGCGGCCACGCGTTCGCGCGCGCGCTGCACATGCTTGGCGATCTGGCCGCCGAACGTGTGCATGCTGGAGGGGTTGCCGTAAAGCTCGTTGAAAAACGGCATCATGGCGTCGCGCACTTCGGGAGCGACGCAAGTCGTGGCATTATTGTCAAAATAGATCGGCTTCATAGGTGGTCGGTAGACGTGTGGTATCAGGTCGTGACGGGTGCCAACCTTACTACACCCCTAGTCTCCAACTCAAGCGCATTCAAGGTTTCAGGTGTAATCGGTTGGTGACAGGGGGGCGAAGACAATGCGTTTCTGGTGAAAAGGAGGGCGGAGAGTCGGGAGCGCGGGCGCCCTCGCCCGCAACAGCGTGTCTTGCAAGAGGTTGACGCGCATACTTCCCCAGGGAACCAAGCCGCGCATCGGAATCTCGATCGGCCTTTCACAGAGCGGGCGGGGACGCCCGCGCTTGTCTGTTGCCGCCCCAGCTCTGCAATACACCGCTAGCCCATACAACAACGATTAACCACCTCATAAAAACCCTTTCAGGGCAGGAATCGCAAGGAAAACAGGTCGGCATCTTTGATCTCAAAATGCAAACGGATCGGTTTCTCTGCAAGAGCGGACAGATCCGTGCCGCTGCGCCATTCCATCGGAATATCAATGCCGTCTCCCAGCAACGGCCGACAATCGTCCAGCGCGAATCCCGGATAGCTGTGTCCGTCGGCATCGAGGATCGCGCAACGGATACCGCCGAACGCAGCCGTGGCGGCATTGACAATGAGACGGATGGAACCGGTCGCCGACTTTGAAAATCGCATGGGACGCAGGGTCAGCGTTCCGCCTGTCCCAGGCGCGCGAATCGAGACGTAGCCGTCTTGGCGGATTGTCATGCGGCGTGTTTTTGCCGGTCCGATGCCCGAGTAGCTCTCTGATGAAAACAGAGAAATCTCCTTGGGGCATCCGGGAAACGGCGAGTCGGTGAGCAACGTCCCCCAAGCGATCATGTTGTTGCGGTTGAGCCAGCGGGACGGCATCGGCCCCGGCCGCTGAAAAGCTTCGCGCCAGCGCTTGAAGTGTTCTCCGTCGCGGCTGGCCATGAACCCGCCGTCAGACACGCCGTCCATGAAATGCCCGGTGGGGTTGGCCAGTTCGTTGAAGCGCATCGGGAATCCGAAGTAATAATGCGGGTCACGCGGATATGGCTCAATGGCATTCGTGTAGAGGTGTTCCAGCGGTGTGCCCGGCTCGAAAGCGATCGGCACCGGATCAGACCAGTTGAGGAAGTCTTGAGATGTCGCGCGCGTGACGATGCGCGTTTGTTCGCGAAAATCCCGGTAATATGACACATAGCACTTTTTGATGGTGTCCCAGAAAACGATGTTCTGCGAATCGAACCGCCCCTTGGTCAGAATCGGCTCGGGACGCAGGGAGTGCCAGCGCAACCCATCGGCCGAGACAAAGGCAACCATACCGCCCCTCCCGCTGGCAATGGCTTTGTATTTTTGCTCGGCAGGACAGGCCGGATTCTTGTCTAGGAAAGGCGTGAAGTTGTGCGCCGCCAGATTGGCGATCTTGCCGTCCGGCAGAATGAAAGCCAGAATGTTGTTGGAGGTCGAGCCTTGGAAATTCACCCATCCGAAGTTCGGCTTCACCCAGTTGATGCCGTCGGTGCTTTCGGCGTAGCAGACAAATTCGCCGTGGGTGCCGCGGAGATTCTCCATGGTCGTTCCCTCGAGATTCGAGCCCCGATAATACATCCGGGCTTTGCCTTCATCCTGAAAGACGGTGGTGTAACAGCAGGCGTTGCCCTCCCATGCGCCATCGTGCGTGACGGCGATGTTCTGCATGACGGGGTGGTGGAGCGTGAGCCCACAGCTGACCGCAGAGGCGATCATACTGTGATTAACGAAAAGCTCCAGCCGTCCGTCCATGTTGACAGGCCTCATGGTGTCTTCGCCATAGACCGGCGACTCGCGCACAACAGGCAGGCGCAGGCGGAAAGACTTTCCGTCAGGCACGCCCTCGAACGGCAAAATCGTCTTGGCGTTGAGGATCTTTAGTGCGTCATTGAAGGCTGCCGTACCAAGATCATCCGCTGCGGCTAGTTTGTCCTGCCGCTTCCTGATGGCGACACCATAGGTGTGCGGTAGCAAAATACCGACTTGCGCCTTCGTCAAGACCGCGTCCGACACCCAGTGCGCCTGGTCACGGCGGAAAATGACCTTTTCCTGCTTGTAAACAGCGGCGTTCCGTTCCGCTTCCGTGAATGCCGCGTCGTCAGGATAGACGACCTGCCCGACCGCGCAGGCCGGTTTGGTTAGGTCCAGCACCATCCATTCAGCCGCACGGGCGGTACAAACAAGGCAGATAGCCCAAAAAACGATGATGATTCTCATGAAAAAGATTACTCCTTGGTAGGGAAAACTTGATGGCCAGCGCCCTCCGGTCGATAAACCCGAGGGCGGTTGCACACTGTTCAGGGCATAGCACCAAACCACTTCACTGCGCGGGATCCGTGTAGGGACAGACCAGCCGGACGCCGTAAGAAGTGTTTGAGGGGTCTACGTGTGAACGCGCCGCGGAGCGGCAGCCGCTCGCAGGATAGGTCGCACCGCCGTTGCGGACAGCGCGGGTGTTGCCGACAGAACTGGGCGGACCTACGGGGTTGACCATCGGGTCGGCCTGCGCCGCATTGACGTTGTCGATCATCCAGTCGAGGCACCACTCGTTGTGGTTGCCGTGCATGTCGAAGATGCCCCAGGCGTTCGGCGAATAAGCATAAGGGGGATCGTTCCAGACGGTACCGCCGGATGTCTTGCAGCGTCCGAGCGTGTTCATGCTGGCCTCGTAATCAGCATCCGTGTAGGTCTCTTTGTAGACCCCGTCGGCAAAGGGTGTCGTGGTGCCGGCACGGCAGGCGTACTCCCATTCGGCCTCGGTCGGCAGGTCGAACTCAAGCCCTGTCCGGTCCCGCAAGATTTTGAGGATGGAGCCGCCCGCGACGGCGTGGCCTGTGGACGGCCAGTTGATACCCTGCGCGACTGTGCCGCGCATGGCGTCGTAAGAACGTTGCGCACGACGGACTGACTGAACAGAGCCTGCCCCCGCGTTGTAAAGCTGCCCCTCGCCCAATTCTATATGCGACACCCAGAAGTCGTTGGTCAGTCGGCAGTTGTTAGGTCCTTCGCGTGAACTGTTCCGTGTGTATTCGGTCGTCGGCGAGCCGAGGACAAAGTAGTCCTTACCGCCGCTGATCGCTTTCCACTCGTCCGAGGTTGTTGCCGGTACACGGCGCATAACGAAACAGTAATAACAGTTATTGTAGTTTGTGGCAGCGTCCCAGACGCCTTTCTCATAGCGATAGGTAATGAACCCATCATCCCCGAGTTGTTTACGCAGATCCACGATCATGTAAGTCGGCTTGCTGCGCGTGACGGAGAGCGTTACGTTGAACTGGGTGAAGGTGGTGTCGGGATAATCCACTGTGGGATCCCAGACAATGCGCCGCCACCCCGGCCCGACAAGGGAGAGGTCGCCGGAAAGGGAACTCTGGCTGATGCTCAGCGGTGTCGAACCATCCTTCGCCATCACGGTTATGTCCACACCGACGGTCGGATTGCCGTCTGGCGGCAGGGAGACGAGAAAATCGATATCCACCTTTTTGCTCCACGGCCAACGCTGGCGCACGGAGATGTCCGAGACGGTGTAGAGGTCTTCAGCTTTGACGCTGACTGCGGCGAGCAGGAGAATGGCGATCATGCTAATTGTTGTTTTCATGGCGTTTTTCCTTTGCGAACTGTTTTCTAACGGATTGTGATTAGAAGGCCGCGGCTGAGCAGCCTCGCGCTACCCGTGAGCGGCGGGTCGATGTTCTCGGATGCGGCATTGAGAAATGCGAGAGTGAAATCATAGTGTCCGGGCGGGTGGCGGAAGACGTTGAGCGGGTAATATCCGAACGGAGAATCATTCGTAATGCTGCCTGTCTGAGCGTTCGACCATGAGAGCACGGTAGCGGTGTGCGCGTCGGCATCGGTTGCCCAATTCGCGTCCCACGGTATTAGAGCCATGCCAGAAATATTCAACCATTCCGGCGCAGTCATATCGTGCAGGACGCTATCGGATTGAAAGGCATCCGCTGCGACCGCCATGGTGTTGGTGAAGGCCCCCAAAACATTGCCGATTCCGTCCTTGAACGTGATCGACACCGTGCAGAGGTCCTCCTGCACCTGATCAAACACTGGCGTCCAAGCATATTCTCTGGTGGCGGCGGATAGCGTTACCGTCTGATTCAGAAACGTCCCGCGCATTGTCAGCGTGACGGTATCAGCCGTGCTTGCAAACCAATCCTCTTTCCACGTCAGGACTATCGGCGAAGTCAGGGCTTGATGCCAGTGGCGACCGTCGCCGGTATCCACCAGCGCAGCGTGTGCGCCCAAGGCTGTCAGACCCGCGATCCATACCGCACGCCGGATCCATCCAGAGTCTGTTTTCTTTAACATACGAACTTACTCCTTTGCCTTAACACGATCTCTACCAGTACGATACGCAGTATAGACCTAAGCCTTACGCTAAACTTGCTTTAGGTTACAGTTGCAGTATCATACACATATACCGCTTGCTTTGCCAGCCGGATATCGTAAACTCTCACCTGTAAAAGCGAGGAGGCTTGCATGGCTTTCACACTGCCTATCCGTTACACCGACATCCCAGACATACGCGCGCTGGATCTGGAAAAGCACGGTGCGCCCGGCGTCCCGGTACTTGGTCTCACGCGCATTCGCCGCCAAACCGATCCGGTTCGAGAACATGTGCATCCCGGCGTTCTCGAGTTCGGTCTTTGTCTGAGAGGTGCGCTCACGCTGTACAGCGGCGATCACCGGCTTGCCCCCATACACTTTCTACTCGATTGTCGCATCGAAAAGGCCAAAAGCCTGTTAAGTTCGACTACCCAGCCGATTACCGCGATCGCCGTGTCGCGAGGGAATTAAATGGACGTGACAAGACGAGCGTTTATCGGAACCGGTCTGGCTGCGGCTGCGGGGTGTGCTACATCTCGATCGACGACGGTGCGGCCGCAACCGGACTTCATGTGGGCCATCCTGCTACACTTCGGTGTGAATATCCAGAGCGATATTCCAGTCGAGAAGTGGGGGAAGTATCAGGGCGATGACATCAAGCTGATGACGGCGGCGGATCATGTGCGCTTCGACGAAGGCGTTTTCGACCGCATCACCGACCGCATGGTGGCGAAAGGGCTCAACACCATTGTCATTGATCTGGAAGAGGCGCTGTACTATCCCAGCCACCCGGAACTGGCGGTGAAGGGAACGTGGAGCGTCGAGCGTTTCCGCCGGAAGTTGGACCAGTTGCGCGCCAAGGGGCTGGAGCCGATACCCAAGCTCAATTTCTCCACGACACACGACATCTGGCTCAAGGATTATCATAAGATGGTCTCGACGCCGAGATATTATCAGGTCTGCGCGGATGTGATCGCCGACGTGATCGAGACCTTCGATACGCCGCGCTATTTCCATATCGGATTCGACGAAGAGACCGCCAAGCACCAGCAAAGTCATTCCATCGCCATCGTCCGCCAGGGCGACCTGTGGTGGCATGATTTCCTCTTTGTCGTGAAAGAGGTCGAGAAACGCGGCGTTCGCGCTTGGTGCTGGAGCGACAAGATTTGGCACGCGAAGGACGAATTCCTGAAGCGCATGCCGAAAAGCGTTCTCCAATCGAACTGGTACTACGGACTCAGCGAGATTGACCTCGACAAGCCCCAAAACCGTAAGGCGTATGGCAACGCCTACGTATGGCTGGACGAGGCGGGGTTCGATCAGGTGCCGACGGGATCGAACTGGTCAACGCCGGAAAACATGGCCGCAACGGCGAAGTTCATCAAAAAAACATGCGCACCGGATAACATCCGGGGATTCCTCGCGGCGCCGTGGGTTAAGACGCTACCGCAGTTCGAGAAACTGCACGAAGAACAGGTTGATCAAGTTGCTGCGGCCCGTTCCCTATACTTTTCTCACGCCCAATCGTGAAAAGCACTCATCGCTCGTTTTGTGGGGGACTCTAGACCTGGCAACCTGCAGCCCTAAAGAAAAAGCCCCGCGCCTTGACATTCAGGACAAGATTGAGTATAGTCGCCACCCATTTCTTGCGTATAATAGGTGGAGTCTATCTTGGAACGATGGGCTTCCGCCGCGACGGTGGAACGTACGAGGAATCAAGACCCGATGGCAGCAACCAAAACAAAAGCGAAGAAACCTGCGGCAGCAAAGGCTTCCCCGGCCAAAAAAACCGCGAAAAAGAAGACTCCCCCCGCGAAACCTAAGAAGAAAAAAGCCGTCAAGGCTTCGGCGGCGCCGAAGAAAACTGATGACGAGCAAGTGGTGGGCATCGTGGAGGCGGCAGAGACGATCAAGCCTGCTGTCGGCGAATTGGATTTCGATGCCGATGATACGTCGCTCAGCGTGGACGACGCCGACATTGGTGCGGATATCGACGCCGACATTAACGCGGATTTGAGCGATGCGGATGTTCTGGACGATCTTAGTCGTGACCTCAACGAGAGGGATGATGATTTTGACGATGGCGATGACGACGACGATGAAGATGCCGAGGACGGCGTCGATTTCGACGTAATTGAAGGGGCCGATTTCAGCGTGGGGTTCGAGTCTGAACTCGCGCTGGATGCGGATCACCTCGAGGCCAAGGCCAAGCGCGAAGAGCGCAGCGAGCGGATCAAAACGCTGATCAAGCGCGCCGAGGCTCAGGGCGGTTACTTGACCTACGACGATATCAATGAAGTCCTGCCGAACGCGGTGATCAAGGATACCGACATTGAGGCGTATCTGGCGATCTTGCGCGGCATGGACATCGAGATCATCGATGCGTCGGAAGTCGAGCGCTTCCGCAGCGAGCACGAGCAGGAGGAGCAGCGCAGCCGCAGCAGTCGGATGGATTTCTTTGACGATCCGATCCGCATGTACTTGCATCAGATGGGGCAAGTGCCGCTGTTGACGCGCGAGCAGGAAGTCGAAATCTGTAAGCGCATCGAGGTGGCCGAAAGCAAAGAGCGGGAGATGTTTAACCAGTTCGCCTTCACGCCTCGGCTTTATCTGGAGTTGCTGGACCGCCTTGAGACCGGTATGGAGCGTTTCGACCGGGTCGTGACTGACAAGTTTTCGGAAAGCCGCGACGTTTACATGGAGGGCGTCGACAAGATTAAGAAAAACCTCTTGTCGGTGCAGGCCAAAATCCTTAGGGCGTACAATCAGGTGGCTGCCTGCGGCGAAGAGGATGGCTCCAAGCGCAAACGTGCCGTCAAGAATCTTGAGAAGGCGCGGCAAGATTTGTTTGCCGCTTTTTACACCCTGAATTTCAAACAGAAGATTCTTGAGAGTCTGTGCGCTGAGGCCGACGAGAAGATCTACCGCCCGTACAAGAACCTGCTGGGCGAGCGCGCCAAGTTGCTCAAGCAGCGCCAGACCAAAAAGCGCGATCAGGCGCTTCAGGAAATCGAGGTGCGTTGCGCGGGCATCGAGCAGGAATTCGGCATGGATCCCGAGGAGTTCCTCGTCCGGTTCGAGGAACTGCGCGACGTGCTGCGTTCCGGCCAGAAGGCCAGGACCGAGATGGTCGAGGCCAACCTGCGCCTGGTGATCAGCATCGTCAAGAAGTACATGAACCGCGGGCTTTCTTTCCTGGACCTGATCCAGGAGGGCAACACCGGCTTGATGAAAGCCGTGGAGAAGTTTGAGTATCGCCGTGGCTACAAGTTCAGCACGTACGCCACGTGGTGGATCC
>DAOTMQ010000145.1:0-2668 GCA_035450385.1 Kiritimatiellia bacterium
CAGCGCGCCCGGTACGTCCATCACAAAACGCGGCAACGCAAGACCGCCGATCCGTTCTGCCAACTCACGTTCGAGCGAACGGGCGCGTCGCAACGACACGCGGAAGTGCGCGATCCCCGCAACCGGATCGCACAGAAACACATAATACGGCCGCACGCGGATGCGCTGCAGGCCCGCGCAGAGCGCGAAGAGCGCCTCAACCGAATCGTTGACACCCTTGAGCAGCACGGTTTGATTGGAGACGGGGATCCCCGCGTCCACCAAGCACGCGCACGCCGTGACTGCCTCCGGAGTGATTTCGCGCGCGTGGTTGAATTGGGTGTTGACCCAGACCTTCTTGGAAACCCCCAGCGCACGCGCCAGTTCCGGCGTCACGCGCATGGGCAGCGTCACCGGCACACGGGTACCGATGCGCACGGCATCGATCTGAGGCAAGCGAGCAAAAGCGCGTACCAGTCCTATCAGTCTGCGGTCGGAGAGCAGTAACGGATCGCCCCCCGAAAGCAGCACCTCGCGCACCTGGGGGTGCGCCTGCACCCACGCCACGGCTTGCGCCACCTGCGACGGCGTACGCACGACGTCGGCCGTACCGAGCAGCCCTTTGCGGGTACAATGTCGGCAGGCCATGGCACATTGGTCATGCGCCATCACCAGCACACGGTCGGGAAAACGCTGCTTGAGACCGTGGCAACAGGCCGCCTGCGCGGTTTCGTGAAACGGGTCTGCCGTCATGCCGGGCTCATCAATTAGCTCAGCCGCCGCAGGCAAGGCTTGCAGCGCGAGCGGATCGGCGGGGGCTCCCGGACGTAACAGCGATAAAGCATACGGTGTCAGCCGGATCGGATAACGGTGGTGTACCCGCTCCGCCATGTCGAGGTCAACGCCGTACGCCGCGAGTTCGGGCACGGGACCGACGACTGCATGGCGCATCTGCCAACGCCAATCCTGCCACTCTGCGGGTGAACATTGAAGGCGATGCGTTGGGGACTGGACGCTCACGGTGTCAGAAGGCGACATGAACCTTTGGCAGTGCGGCACGTATGCGCGCCTTCTCCGTGTCGTCGATCGGACAGCGCACCAGAGAGAGCACCTGCAAAGAGGTCCAGCCCGACAAATCATCCGGCAGCTTGCTCACCGGGCAGCCGTTCAGATCCACCTGACGCAGTTTTGGCAACTGGGTCACCCACGGCGGTATCTGCGTCACTTTATTGCCGCTGAGACTAATGTCCTCCAACAGGGGCAGGTCCTTGAGGCATTCTGGAACCGTCGTCAAAAGGTTGTCGCGCAGGTAGATGCGCTGCAGGCGCTTCAACCCGGCGAGTTCCTGCGGCAAAGCGGTCAATTTGTTGCTGTTCAACCTCAGCCAGCGCAACCCACTGATCTGACCCAATTCGGGCGGCAACGCGCCGAGTTGGTTGACATCCAAATTGAGGTAAGAGAGCGCGGTCAGATTGCCGATGGCCGCTGGCAGTTCCTTGATCTTGTTGTCTGACAGATAGAGCCTTTCGAGTCCGGCCAACGCAAACACCGCATCCGGTACCGTTTCCATCTGCGTAGCGGACAGGTCTAACTGTTTCAACGCCTTCAGGTCAGCGAGTCCCTCCAACGTGCCTAACCCTTGTGTCCCGCGCAGTTCCAACACAGTAAGCTTCGGCATACTGGCCAGCTCTCGCGGAAAGCCGGAAAGGTTCTGTTTGGCAAGAATGACACGCTCGACCGCAGCCTGATTCGTGATGGCCTCATCCAATGAACGTGCCGTAACGGGCCGGTACGGGGCCTCACGGTTCTCAAAACAGCCTGCACACAGCAGCAACGCCAGCGCGGCGATCGTCGACATACTCGTTTTCATTTGTTCAATCTATTCCTCGTCATTGATTCCCGCCCTACACACGGGCTCGTCCAAAACCGGTCGTCACCAATTGCTCCTATGCGTGTCTTACGCGCGCCAAGGCCGCTTGCGCTCAACAGGCTGATCCAGAATGCCCGTAAGCAGATTCACGTCCTCAACAATCTGGAAATCATACATACCGACGCAAATGAAGTCCGCCCCGCTCTTGAACGCATAAGGGAACGCCTCTTGGGGGCGGAGCGCACCGGCCGCCAACACTTTGAAAGCGATCCACGGCTGCTCCAGCTTTTCCATAAACGCCACGGTCTCTTCCGGGTTCATGCACCAGATATTGTCGTGTTGCGGACCATCTGGGCGAGCCGACCAATAGTTCAATTGGTGCAGTGTCTTCATCCAGAAATCGGGCACCAAGTCATGCTCGACACAAAACTTGATCGTCTCGAGTTTATGCGCGCCAATGCCAACCGGTACTCCGAGCTTACGCATGCCCTCCAAAACTTGCGCGAACTGCTTGTAGTCACCTTTCTCGGCCATTCTGTCGGAGATTCCCCCGTGCGTGTACACCGCCGAGGCTCCCCGCTCAACCGATAGTTGCGCACCGCGGATCAAACCATCCTTGTGACCGCAATCCGAGAGGAACATGATCTTACCACCCTCTTTTTGCCAGTAATCATTGATCACCCGCATCAACGCCGGGTTCGTCAAAATCGAATTGATCCCGCACGCCTCGGCCATCTTGAACGTGCGGAACACGCGCCAGTCTTCATGGTACGCCTTGACCAACTTGTCCGTATAGAGCAGGTCGCGTGCGTGCGCCCA
>DAOTMQ010000145.1:2768-9038 GCA_035450385.1 Kiritimatiellia bacterium
CATGGTACGCCTTGACCAACTTGTCCGTATAGAGCAGGTCGCGTGCGTGCGCCCAACCGCCGATCAGGTTGCCGCCCAGAATCATACGGCTTAACTTGAGTGAACCGATTGTCCCATATTGATCGATGGGCTTTTTGAGGTCTTTAACATCGACGAAGCTAAAGGTCTTGACGGTCGCACTCGTCACGGCATCCGGCTGGGCCAGCAGGTTCTCGCGCTCCCACACACGCCCGTGCCGACGGAAGAGCGCATAACCGAAGGCCCCCAGTACCGGCAGCGAGCTGAGGCTCAGCAACAGATCGCGGCGAGCGGTGGAGGCGACCGGTTCACCCTGTACCCCCTCTTTGGCTTTTCGCAGGCTGCGCTTGAAACAGGTACGCGGCAAGGAGGCCAGATAGGAGCCCAGCCCGTATGACGGTACCAGCATGACAACCAGCAATGCCACCGCCTCGACAACATTACGATCGATAAAGAGGAAGTGGCCCTCGGAATAAGCATAAGCCGACAGGAAAGGCGGCTGCGCCACGTAGTAAAACGCCAACAGCAAGATGCCAGCCGCCGCGGCCGGTCGCACCAATATACCGATAATCAACGCCAAGCCGATCAGCGTCAGTCCCCACATGTTGACTAGATCGACGATCCGCAGGAGCCAAGGCGTATCGGCGATCATCTTGAACAGCGGCGCGGCAAACCACGAACTCATGCGCAGGTATCCGGCTGATGACCAACCGCCGGGCTGGATCAACTTCCAAATTCCCTCATACAGGAAATGCCACCCAATCAACATTCGCAACAAGGTGACTGCCAAACTTTTTTTCATTCTTTCCCCGCCGATCGCCGAATACGCACGGAACCAAAATCAATCCGCTCCATTGATAGATTGATCGTAGCAAACGCTGTTCAACGGGCACAAGGTCTTTTTGGGTGTTGGAAGTCGAACGGGTGAATGCTTTTCAAAACGCACCGAACCTGTTTAAATACCCCGCCATCTGCGATGTTTGTGCCTGCAAGAGGTGTTGGCGCGACAGACACGATGACGATATGACGATGGAGGTTTTTTTCTGTGAAGCGTGTTTTTCTTTTTTTGACGGTACTGGTGCTTGCTGGCAGCGTGATCGCTCAGCGCCCTAAAGGTTGCATTTCACGAACGCCCTACATCGGCGCGATTATCGTAGATGCTGACACCGGAGCGACATTGTTTGAGGACGGGGCGGATGTGCCGGGCTACCCCGCCAGTACGCTGAAGCTGATGACTCTACTGGTAGTACAAGAACAGATCAATGCTGGCAAGGTGAGACTTGATGATACCGTTAAAGTTTCGGTCGAGGCTTATAAAACCGGCGGCTCGCAAGTGTATCTCGACCCGAGGGAGACCTTCCCGCTGGAGGAGATGCTATACGCCATGATGATCCAGTCCGCGAACGACGCGGCGGTTGCGCTGGCCGAGCATGTGGCGGGAACCAAAGAGAGTTTTGTCGAACTGATGAATACGCGCGCCCAACAGATCGGCATGAAAGATACGCGCTTCACCTCGGTCCACGGCCTGCCACCCTCAGCGGGACAGCGCCCCGATGTTTCGACCGCCCGCGATATGGCTCTGCTCGGACGCGAACTGTGCAAACATCCCGAGATTTTCGCCTACACCTCCGCCGTCTACCGTCAACTCCGCGCCAACACGCCGCGCCCCTTTGACATGCGCACGCACAACCCTTTTCTCAAAGAGCGCGTGGCGGGCTGCGACGGATTCAAGACAGGCTATACAGAGAGCGCAGGCTGGTCGATCGTCGTGACGTCGAAACGCAATGGACGGCGCGTGATCGTCGTGGTGCTGGGCAGTGAGAACCGTAAGCTTCGCGACGCTCAGGCGCGCGAGTTGTTGGAAAAGGCCTTCACGCTGCTGCCGGGTGCACTGCAACAGCCGGTATCGGCCGCCGCGCCGCGCACATCGACTGCGGGGGCCGTGCCCCCGCCGCCGCCCCCGCCGCCGGTTGCACGGTAAGGACCGCCAGTCATCCCGACAAAGGTGATTGATTCAGTCTGCGGTAAAGCGCGCCGTGCGGCGTCAAACGACTTTCATACAGCGCCACGCCTTTGACCTTCCAGTTGCCGAACTCGATCTCTTCGTCGTTCTCCATCGCTCGGACCATACTTCGGTTGTTGGTTTTGCTGCGGCAGCGTCCGAGCGTAATGTGCGGCCGGAAATCCAATTTCGTGTTTTTCAAACCGTATTTTTCCAACTCCAACCACAGTTGTTCGTGCAGAAGGTCAAGCTCAGGCGCAGGATCGATGCCCGTCCACAAGGTCGTCGGCATGCGCTTGGTTCCGAATATCCCCAATCCATGCGCGCGGCACACGAACGGCGGCAGCGTCGCACACACGCGGTCGGCTGCTGCGGTTACATGCGGCAAGATCAGCGGTGCCACCTCACCCAGAAAGGCGAGGGTGATATGGAGCTGATCACGTTTGCACCACGTGACACCCGAAGCAACCGGCGCCAACCGATCAATCGCATTGCACAGTGAGATTTTGACATCATCAGGGACCGGAATCGCGAAAAAAAGTCTCATGCCAAGAAGATACACAAATCAGTCGTTCAAGCGGAAGCAAGAAGTTCACCGCTATCGATCGGTATCGGGATCGCTATCGCTATCGGTATCGCTATCGAAACCGACTGTTGCGCCCACGAAGTGGCTCGCAACGGCGAGTGTAAAGGTGGCGGCGATTCCGATCCCGATCCCGATGGCGATAGCGATGGCGCCGCAATGGTGCCCTGAAACGCATTCGACTCGCATAACCCCTGTCACTAACCGATTACAAGTTCACCGCGTGCGCAAGCTATTCCCCCTACCATTTCCTGTTGACCGACACACTAAGTTCCCGTACGCTAGGGCCACTTTTCAGGACCAGTGTTTTTGATATGCCGAGTATTCAATGATGAAAGTTGCATGGACACATGAGTGAGAATCGTTTAACCCTTTTAGCTGTTTCTGATCTGCACTATACAGGACTGGCTCGTCAGACAGCGCAAGCGCAGTATATGCGCGGTGAACTGACGCGGACTTTGTTGAAAAAAGTCTTCCTGCGCCTTCACCACATGGGGATCAAGCCGGACGCGACCCTTGTTCTTGGTGATCTGGTGGAGGACGGTACGGACCGCAACGCCCCGCTGGACATGGTGTCGCTGCACGGTGAACTCCTGCGCAGCGGTATTCCTTTTCTGGTTGTCCCGGGTAACCATGACGGCGATCCCGCCACTTTCAACACGCTCTTCGGAAGCGAGCCGGGCCTTCATAAAATCGGCGGTTACGGCTTTATGCTGTTCAACGACTGCTACAATGAAAACCGCGAATGCGTACGCGCGACAGCGGACCTCGCGGCACTCAAAAAATGCGCCGCAGACCATCCCGATCTGCCGCTGGTCGCCGTGCAGCATCCGCCGATCTATCCGCCGATCGACTCGCATTACCCGTATCGACCGACCAACGCGGCAGAGATCATCGATGCGTATCAAAAGTCCGGCGTGATTCTTTCGCTTAGCGGTCACTATCACAAGGGCCAGAAGGCGCGCGTGCATGAACGGATCCTCTACCATACAGTTCCTGCACTGTGCGAACCGCCGTTCCGATTCAGTCTCATTCACTTGGTTGATTCGCGCGTAGAGATCGAGGAACTGTGCCTCGGCTTGCAGGTGCCGAACATCATCGATGTGCACTGCCACACCGAGCACGCCTATTGCGGCACGACTGCCGACACCGCGCCATGCGTGGCGTTGTCGCAGGCGCTGGGTGTCTCAACCCTCTGTATCACTGAGCATGCCTTCCAGCTTTATTTTGACAAGCCAAATGCCATGAGTTTTCGCTGGCAGTCCGACCCCTCCATGGTGAAGGCGGTCTGGGCGACGTCCGAACGCGGTCGCATGGCCGCCTACCGTCGGTTCGCGGAGAAGCTGCGCTCGCCTTTTGTCAAGATCGGCCTAGAACTGGATCTCCTTGATGACGGGAGTCTGCTGCTTGCACCGGAGGACCTTGATTGTGACTGGGATATCGCCATCGGCGCCATTCATGTGATACAGGGCTTTGTTCCCGGGCGCACATCGCAGCAAGAAGCCGAGCGACTCTTCCTGCGCGACGTCGAGCGATTGCTTGAGCACGACATCGATGTGCTGGCCCACCCGTTCCGTTTCTTCACGTTCAACCGCCTCAAGGTACCTTCCCGCCTATTTGCCACACTTGCCGGTCTGCTTGCCGATAGCGGAGTGGCAACGGAGGTTAATTTCCACGCCTATCAGCCCGAGACGGCATTCATCCGCATGTGTGCTGAAAAGGGCGTGAAAATCGCGCTAGCCTCTGACGCCCACGATCTGGCAGAAGCCGGCGAGTTCTGGCCGCATGTCAATGCGTTACGACAAGCCGGCATCACGCCAAAGATGTTCCCCGACACCCTTTTCACATTTAAAAGCACCACCGCAACACCGTGAACACCACGCGCCGAGAGCATACGGGAGGATGACATGGTCATCGATGTTCACGTCCACACCTTCCCTGACGACCTCGCGGCACGCGCATTGCAAAAGCTTGTCGATAAGGCGGACAATAAAATCGCCGCCGTCGGAGACGGCACAGTCGGCGGGCTCTTGAAGCAGATGCGCGCGGCGGCGGTTGACTATGCGGTGGTGTGCCCGATCGCCACGCGACCGGCGCAATTTGCGGGGATCTTGGCTGAGGCTGACGCCTTGCGGTCGGGAGAGCGCGGAGCAGAAGCGGCGGCGCACCTGATCCCCTTTGCATCCGTTCATCCTGAAGATGAAGAGCGCTTCACCCACCTGCGGCAGGTGGCAGAGAGTGGAATCCGCGGCATCAAACTGCACCCGTACTATCAGCCGTGTGTGGTAGACTCACCTGAAATGCTGGAATATTTCCGGTGCTGTCGCGATCTCGACCTGGTGGTTCAATGCCATTGCGGCTTCGACATCGGCTTTCCGTTTGACCCCGTATGCAATCCGGCGCGGATAGGTCGCGTCACGCGCAGTGTACCCGGATTGCGCCTGATTGCCGCGCATCTAGGCGGCTGGCTCCGATGGGATGAGGCATTGATCCATCTCGTGGGACAGGACATCTACCTTGACACGTCGATTCTGGCGATGAATGCAACGGAAGAAGCCCCGCAGCGGGTACTGCGCGAGCACCCCGTTGATCGGCTGCTGTTTGCCACGGACTGGCCCTGGCTGAGCTTCGACGAGGGCCTCGACTTCGTGCGCTCTGGAATAGGATCCCCCGCGCACGAACAGCTCGCGCTTGGGGGCAACGCCGCCTGCCTGCTTGGCATCCAGAAACCGGCACCATGGTACTAGCCCTGCTGGGACTGCCTCAACTTGTAGATACGCTCCATGCGCGCAGAGATGTCCTCAAAGCCGATATCCGCGCCATAGACATCTTTGTAATACCCGAACGCCTTTTCGATATCGCCCGCATCCTCGGCCAACTTGCCCAAGGCGAACACCACCTTTTTCTTGAGGTCGTCCATGATCGGCAGTTGGTCATTGGCGGTTTCAAGTTGCATAACCGCCATGTCACGCTGCCCCTTGTGGGCGAAGCACATCGCCAGATAGTAGAGCGACTCAATGCGTTCTTTCGGACTGCGCTGAGAGAGCTGAAACTGCCCGATCGCATCGTCGTAATGCTCGTACATGAAATACTGCATGCCCAGTTCGTAACGCAATCTGAGATCGTTCGGATAGCGCTGCACACGGGCGCTCAAGTCATCAAAGATGAACTGATTCATCTCTACTTCCATCTCTGCCGCGCCCTCTGCGTTGCCAGCCTCCTTCAGTGCGTCAATCTTGGCTTCGAACGCGGAGATCCGGGTGGATGTGACCGCGCGGTCAAGTTCAGGATCTGCGGCATTGATCTTGCGCGCCGCCTCCAACACCTCGACAGCCTCATCAAACCGCTTGTTCTGCGACAGCAACCGTGCCAGTGCGCGGTAGTAGTTCAGGTTGTTCGGCTCCTGCTCGATACGCGCACGGGCCTCTTCGATCAGCGCCTCCGCATCGGCACCGGCGACGACCGCCTTGGCCTGCATGTCCAGTTTTTTCGCCTGATCCTTGTCGGCAATCAGATCGCGATAAGCATCCTTCTTGCCGGCGGCCTCTTCCCACCCCGCCGCCATCGTCACACGCGCCTCGGCGTCTTTGAGCTGCTTGAAGATCGTCTGGTCGTTAGGCAGGTAGGCATTCAATTTGACGTAGGCATCGCGCGCCTTGGTGTAATC
>DAOTMQ010000146.1:0-8848 GCA_035450385.1 Kiritimatiellia bacterium
TCCGGTTTGACTCAACCGCGTTGAGTCAAACCGGGAAACATCGCCTCGTAATGCGGTAACGGCGCGAAGATACCGCCGCTCTTGGCGTAATAGTCGGCATCCAGATTGAACACGCCGCGCTCGGTCTTCGACCACGCCGCGTCGGGGTGCGGATGATAACTGCGCATCGCCGCCCAGTTTTTGTAGTTCTGGTGGCCGTTGGTCTCGAGCAGCCCGAGGCCCTCCAGCCCAGGGAACGAACCCAGCCGCGCGGCAACGCACTTGTTCCACTCGACCAAAATCGGATTGACGGTCAGATCGGCGCAGAAGCAGGGCACGCCCTTGTCATGGGCGACGCGCGCGATCTTCATTGTCATGCTCAACGTTTTCGCGATTGCCTTGAGCGCAATCGCGCGGTACCCCATTTCGATGCGCTTTACCGCATCCTTGTCGGTGTGCGCGCTTTCGTCTGCAGCGAGCCGCACGGGAATATCGTGAACGTCGATCTCGTTCTCTTCGTCAAACGGCTCCTCGATCAGGGCGATCTGCTCGAACGCGCCGATTTTTTTGGCATGATCCAGCAGCCGCAACAGCGTCTCTTTCTTTTCGTAACGTCCGTTCGCATCAAAGTAGTACGGCAACTTGCCGCTGACCGAATATGGTGTACGGCATCCATCCAACGCCGCATGGATCGCGCTCAGACGCGCCATGTCCTTTTCCAGCATCTCCTGCTGCGTGCCGGGCTGCCCGATCTTGATCTTCATGAAGAAGTAGCCGTCGTTCACAGCCTGCCGGATTTCCGGTATCGGAATTGCATAGGCCATCAGCGGAATCGATGCCACCTTCGGATGACGCTGCGCCAACGCCGGGCGATACGCCTCCGGAATCAGGGCATCGAATGTCGTCAGGCCGTTCTCCTTGGCGTAGAGCAGCCAGGCCGCGTTGTCGACCCCCACCAGCGCATTGAGCGCGAATGTCTGGCGCAGTTTCGGATGCCGTGTGATCTGCTTTCCGTAACGGTAGACTTCTTCAAAGAGGGCGTCGTTGAGCGCGACAGGATCGGTGAACGTCTGCCCTTTCAACAGACGTAGCGCGTGAGCCGTCATCGCGAACATCAGTGCATTCCCCGCGCTTTCAGAGTGTTCGGCAAAGACCTTGGCGTCGCTCCATAACGTACTGTGCGTGCAGATGCCGATGCCGTGCTTCCCGCTGGTACTGCGAATCATCGCGGCACTCTGCCAGATATTGGTCAAGTACCCGCCTTTGAACCCGAACGGACGCAGCAACGGCTCGCGCTCGAATTCGCACCCGGTATCCGCCACCGTGATGCGCCGGGCACCTGGACGGGCGCTCCCGCCGGAAGTCACGCATCCGCCGGCCGCCGCAACCCCGGCCCCCATTGCTGCCACCTTCATGAATCCGCGTCGTGTCATACTACTCGCCTCTCCTTCGTTTTTCACCCTGCCTTCAGTCCTGCCTTCGCATACTGCGCCTTGAAAAAATCACCTTCGCGCTTCATCTTCGCCACAGCGATCCGGCGTCGCTCGCCTTCGGGCAACGCGGACTCTTCCGGCGTGAACAGCGTCCATTCGCAATGAACCGACGCCGGCACCACAAGCTTGAGCGTGTTCAGCAGCTTCAGGTAACGCTCCCACGGCACCGTACCTTCGTCACCGAAAACCGTCTCCGGCACCCAACGCCCCTTCTTCTGGGTCCAGACGAAATCCTTGAGACAGATACTGCGGATATAGGGCGCGATCAGCCGCAGCGCGATGCTCCATGAACCGTTCGACTCAGCGACCGCGTGCCGCACATCGTATTGGCAACCGATCCACTGCGGATCAAGTCCTTTGAGCACGGCATGAACATCCCACACCGCGCCGCCGAACAGGGTGTCGTTCCATGCGTAATGATTCTGATAGCACCCCGTGATGCCGCAACGCTGGTTCAATGCAGCCAGCGCGGCGGTCTGCCGCCGCAAACGCTCGATGGTATCTTCGACACTCACCTTATGGTCATACGCGAAATACCCCATGCGATAAACTTGGACGCCGCACTGCGCCGCTGTCTTAAGCGTGCGCTCCGCCAACGGCTCGTCGGCCGCCTGAATGGCCGTCACGATCATCCGCACCTCAAGTCCCTGCTTGCGCGCGGCCTCGACGGCGCGCGGCAAATCCTGTTCGACCCGCTCCGGCTCGACATGCCCCTTGGGCCGCACCGTCAGATCAATGCCGCCGTACCCCGCCTGCGCCACCGTTTCAGCCAGATCATCATAGCCCAGCCAACCCAACGACTTCGAGAACACATGCAGGCGAACCGCCTCCGGCGTTTGCGCCCGCGCCATGCCCGTCGGCACCGCAGCAACCATCGCCGCCCCCGTCAAAAACTCGCGTCGTGTCATAAAGTATCCTTAAACATCGTTCGCTCAAAGGTACCACACGCAGATTACGACGTAAATAAGTAACCTGTTTTTTATCGCCTTTTTAGCCGCTAAGGCACTAATATGACGGGCATGCATTCGATACTTTTTCAATTGGGTTCGTTACCGCCGATCCGTTCCTACGGACTTTGCATGGCATTAGGCTTTCTGTTGGGATGGCTGGCCGCCGCTCGTCTTTGCAAACGTACCGGGCAAAATGCCGACGCGCTCGCCAACCTGCTCACGTGGCTTATGCTGTCGGCTGTCGTCGGCGCGCGCACGGCTTACGTGTTGGAGCACTGGACGACTGAGTTTGCGGGGAATCCGCTTTCGGTACTCCGTGTCGATCAAGGCGGACTGATGTTTTACGGCGGACTGATCGCCGCAGCAATCGTGCTGATTGTCTACACGCGCATCTGCCGAATGCACCTTTTTCAAGTCACCGATCTCGTGCTGGCGGTCCTGCCCCTCGGCCATGCCCTTGGACGTATCGGTTGTTTCATGCACGGCTGCTGCTACGGCAAAATCACTGATTCCTGGATTGGAGTCTGCTTCCCGCGCGAGTCGCCGGCCTGGTGGGAGCAGGTTTCAGCCGTGCCGCCGTTGATCGAACGCACCGCCTTGAAAAGCCTGCCCGTGATCCCCACGCAACTGATCGAGTCCGCCGCGAACGCATTGCTTTTCGTCCTGCTCTTCTCGCTTTATCCGCGCAAACACACCGAGCGCGGCTTCATCACGGGGTGCTATCTGATCGGATACGGCGTACTGCGGTTCGGCATCGAGTTTCTGCGCGGTGACCCGCGCCTGGCGGTCGGCCCGTTCTCGATCAGCCAGACCATCAGCCTCGGCCTCTTCGTGCTGGGTGTGCTCTGCCTCGCGTACGCGCGCTTCGCAAATCGATTGTTGCGACCACGCAGTGGCTCGCAACGATGAGTGTAAAAGTGGCGGCGTGACCGCCGCCGGGCAAGCAGACGCTTGCCCCTCCCGGCGCTTCGCGAGCCGCGCCACTTGAGCGTTGAGAGCTGAACGTTGAGTTTTCCCTCCGCGCACTGAAATCGTCTAAATACCTGTCCCTTAGTTGCCCCTTTCAGGGCTGATAATCGATCCCGATAGCGATCCCGATCCCGATTTGGATGAAACCATGAAACCTTGAAACCATGAAACCAAAGAGCGTTCAGCGTTCTACGTTCCTCAGAGCCCCTGCCCGCAGCACTTCTTGTATTTTTTACCGCTGCCGCACGGACACGGATCGTTGCGCCCGACCGAAGCGCGCGACTGAACCGGCTGCGGCCCGCTGGCCTGCGGCGACGGCGCACGATCAGAAAGCGCATCCAGCATCGCATCGAACCCGGCCACCGCCGAATCCGGCACATCCACCGACGGCGACCGTCTGCCGGACGGCTCTGCCCCAGGCTGCGGCTGCACCCCGCCCGCGAGCATGTTGACGTCCGAATGTACGGTCTGCACACGCGCCGGTCCGGCCGACATCATCCGCTGGAAGTTCTGCAGCGTGGTCGCACGGAACACCGAAGTCGCCACCTCGGTTTTGATATTCGTCATCAGTTCCTCGAACATGTTGAAGGCCTCGCGCTTGTACTCAATCAGCGGATCGCGCTGGCCGTACGCCCGCAGATTCACACCGTGGCGCAGTTCATCCATCGCACGCAGGTAATCCTGCCACTGCCGGTCGATGCCACTGAGAAACACCGCGCGCTCCATGATCGGCAGCACCTGAGGGTCCTCCACCGAGCACTTCAGTTCGTACGCCTCTGCGACCCGCGCATACACCACCTCGGCTGCTTTTTCCGGCTCGCCTTTAAACGACGCAACATCCTCCACATGCAACGCCACCGGGAAGGTTTCGGTTACCCAGGCGACCAACTCCTCTGGTTGCGCTTCTTTGGCCGAGGCAAGGCAACGCTCGCACTGCGTCAGAATCAAATCGTTGAACACATCCAGAATGTGGGGATGCGCGCTTTCCGACATCAACACCTCGCCGCGCAAGTCGTAAACGACCGTACGCTGCCGGTTCATCACATCGTCGTACTCCAGAGTGCGCTTGCGGATCGCGAAGTTCTGCTGCTCCACGCGGCGCTGCGCTGTTTCGACCGAACGGTTCAGCCACTTGTGCTCAAGCGCCTCGCCCTCCTGCATACCCAGACGCGTCATGATGCCGGAGATGCGGTCCGATCCGAACAGGCGCATCAGACTGTCTTCGAGCGAGATGTAAAACTGCGAGGAACCGGGGTCGCCCTGACGTGCGCAGCGGCCACGCAACTGCCGGTCGATACGACGCGACTCGTGCCGTTCGGAACCGATGACATGCAGACCGCAAGGCTTCTCGATCAGTAGCTCGCGCAGCGTCTTGCGGCCGTTGTCGTATTTGTCCTCCAACTTGATCTGTGACTTGATCGTAGAGTCAGGCACCCAGACCACGCCCTCGCCAAGCTTGATGTCCGTACCACGGCCCGCCATGTTGGTCGCAATCGTGACCGCACCGGGCTGGCCCGCCAGCGCGACGATCTCCGCCTCGCGTGCGTGGTTCTTGGCGTTCAGCACATTGTGCGGGATCTTCGCCATGCGCAGCATGCGGCTCAGCACTTCCGAGGTTTCGACCGTCACCGTGCCCAGCAGCACGGGCTGGCCGCGCTGGTGGCGCTGCTCCACTTCGCTGATGATCGCCTTGTATTTCTCGCGCTGGGTTTTATAGATCTGGTCATTGCCGTCCACGCGGCGCACCGGCCGGTTGGTCGGGATCACCACCACATCGAGCTTGTAGATGTCGTGGAACTCTGAAGCTTCGGTTTCCGCCGTACCGGTCATGCCGGCCAGCTTTTTGTAGAGCCTGAAATAGTTCTGGATCGTAATCGTCGCCAGCGTTTGCGTCTCGCGTTCAATCTCGACGCCCTCCTTGGCTTCGACCGCCTGATGCAGGCCGTCGCTCCAGCGCCGCCCCGGCAGGATGCGTCCCGTGAACTCGTCCACGATGTAGACGTGATTGTCCTGCACCACATAGTCCACATCTTTTTCGTACAGGCAGTAGGCACGCAGCAATTGGTCAACGTTATGTACCCGCTCGCTGCGAATCATGAAATCGGCCTGAAGCTGCTGGCGGCGCTTGGCGCGTTCTTCCGCGCTCAGCGTCTCATCCCCGTCGAGTGCTGAGAGCGCGGAGATCAGATCGGGCATCACAAACATCTCGGGGTCGGAGGGCGAAAGCGTCTCGTTGCCGCTATCGGTCAGCGCCACCTCGCGCGTCCGCTCATCGATCGTGAACAGCAGATCCTCACGCAGATCACGCGCCTCTTCCTTGCGCATCTCGGTCATCATCATACTCTCGACCTGCTCGTGCAGACGGCGCACTGCAACCTCTTCGATCATGTGCAGGAACTGCTTATGCTTGGGCATGCCGTGATACACCTGATACAGCTTGCGCATGGCCGTCTCGTCGTCTTCCTCTTCGAGCGCCTTCTTGGCCTCGGCAATGAAGCGGTTGCAGATCTCATTCTGTTCGCGCACCAGCCGCTCCACACGCGGCTTCAACTCGACATACTGCGCGGTCGAGGAGTGCGCCGCCGGGCCGGAGATAATCAACGGCGTCCGCGCTTCGTCGATCAGAATGCTGTCGACTTCGTCGATGATCGCGAAATAGTGCCCGCGCTGCACCACCTGTGCCGCTTCGACGGCCATGCCGTTGTCGCGCAGGTAGTCGAAACCGAACTCGCTGTTGGTGCCGTAGGTTATATCGCAGGCATACTGTTCGCGCCGCTCGGACGGGGTCATGTTGTTTTGGATACAGCCGACCGTCAGGCCGAGATACTCCAGCACATGCCCCATCCACTGCGCGTCACGGCGGGCCAGATAATCGTTCACCGTCACCAGCCGCACATTCTGCCCGGAGAGCGCGTTCAGATACAGCGGCAGAGTCGCCACCAGCGTCTTACCCTCACCCGTCTGCATCTCGGCGATCTTCCCCTGGTGCAGCACGATGCCGCCGATGAGCTGCACATCAAACGGCACCATGTCCCAGACCAGCTCATGTCCGCACACCTCGCGCGACGTGCCACACAGCCGCCGACAGGCGTTTTTGACGACAGCAAAAGCCTCGCATAGCAGATCGTCCAGCGACTCCCCCTGCGCCACGCGCTCCTTAAACTCGACGGTCTTGCCTTTAAGCTGATCGTCGGTCAGCGATTGGTAGGACTTTTCAAACTCGTTGATCTGTTCTACCAGCGGCTGCATCCGCTTTAGATCGCGTTCATTTTTCGTTCCGAAAATCGTTTTGATTAAGTTCATGTGTCAACCTTGTGCTCCTAAGGGCTAACGCAAACTGCCCTTCCTGATGAAAATCGGAGTTTTATTTAATCACACTCGACCGCCTGTTTCCAGTTCAACCTTTGACCAATGAGTAATCGGTTAGTGACAGAGGAGTACGAAGATCGTGCGTTTCTGATGAAAGGGGGTGCGGTTTTTGGACATGATTTCCCGCTACGCGGGCGCATGAACGACATGATTTCCGTCCGACTTGTGAGTGCCGAAATGGACACAAACCACGCGCTCGACTCGCGTGCCCCCCTGCCACTAACCGATTACGATTACCGCCGCGTGTCGCGTTGACGACATGGGCCGGAAACCGTATCATCACCCCCAACTAACTATCCGTTATTCACCATTTGTTATTCGCTCTCCTATGGCGCTTTTATCTCTTCGCAATGTCAGTGTCAGTTACGGCGGCCCCGCCGTATTGGACGAAGTCAGCTTCAGTGTCGAACCCGGCGACCGCGCCTGCGTCACAGGACGTAACGGCGAGGGCAAGTCCACCCTGCTCAAAATCATTGCCGGCACCATCCAGCCCGACACGGGCGAGATCATCCGTCAGCCGGGCCTGCGTACCGCCTTTCTGACGCAGGACGTGCCGCGCGATACCGACGGCACCGTCACCGACATCGTCGCGCGAGGCTTGAGCCATGAGGCCCGCGATACCCACCACCCTGGCCCTGCGCTGTTTCTGACCCAACTCGGGCTGGACGGTGACGCCCTGTTCAATACGCTCTCAGGCGGCATGCGCCGTCGTGTGCTGTTGGCGCGTGCTTTGGTCGCCGATCCCGACCTGTTGCTGCTCGACGAGCCCACCAACCATCTGGACATCGCAACCATCGAGTGGCTGGAAGGCTTTTTACGCAAGAGCCGTTGTGCCTGTCTCTTCGTCACGCACGACCGCGCCTTCCTCAAGCGGGTAGCGGTGAAGGTGCTTGATCTCGACCGCGGCCAGCTTGTCGGCTGGGATTGCGACTATGAGACCTTCCTGCAGCGTAAGCAGGACCTGCTCAACGACGAGGCCGTCTACTGGGAGCGCAAGAGCAAGCGGCTCGCCCAGGAAGAGGCCTGGATCAGGCGCGGCGTCAAGGCACGTACCACACGCAACGAAGGCCGCGTGGCGGCACTGCTCCAACTGCGTGAAACATTCAAGCAGCGGCGCACCCAGACCGGCGTAAGCCGCATGCAACTCGATGCGGCCGAAGCCTCCGGCGAGCAGGTATTGAAGATCGAAGGACTCTCTTTCGCCTACCCTGGCGGCGAAACGCTGATCCACGATTTCAGCGCCAAGGTTCTGCGCGGCGAGCGCATCGGTATCATCGGCCCCAACGGCTCCGGCAAGACCACGCTGCTCGATCTGATGTGCGGACGCCTGACACCCGACGCCGGCAGCGTGACGCTGGGCGCGCGCGTACAGATCGCCTTTTTTGACCAGCTTCGCGCCCGGCTCAATCTGGAAGCCACCGTAGTCCAGAACCTTGCCGGCGACAGGGACGAAGTCTCCGTGGGCGGCGTGCGTAAGCATGTGTTCGGCTACCTTGGCGATTTCCTTTTCACGCCGGACCGTGCGCGCACACCGGTCAAGGCGCTTTCGGGCGGCGAGCGCGCACGGCTGTTGCTGGCCAAGCTGTTTCTGCAGCCCGGCAACCTGCTCGTGATGGACGAGCCGACCAACGATCTGGACATCGAGACCCTAGAGTTGCTGGAGGAGCAGTTACTGAATTATGCCGGCACGCTGCTGCTGGTCAGCCACGACCGCACCTTCCTCGACAACGTGGTCACCAGCACATTTGTGCTGGAGGGCGATGGACGCGTGGCACTCTACCCCGGCGGATATGCCGACTGGCTATTGCAACGCCCCGCGCCCGAACCCGATGATACCGCCAAAAAACCGGTTGAAACCAAGACACGGCCTGCGCGCGTACAGACCCGGTTGAGCTTCAAGGAGAAACGGGAGCGCGAGGAACTGCCCGCGCAGATTGAAGCGCTGGAGGCCGAAGTGGCGGCCCTGCACGAGACGCTGGGTGATGTCGCCCTCTACCAGAACGACCCCGACGCCATCGCCGCCGCGCAAGCGCGTCTGCCCCAGGCCGAGGTAGAACTGGAGGCCGCCTTCGAACGCTGGGCCGAAAT
>DAOTMQ010000147.1:0-8809 GCA_035450385.1 Kiritimatiellia bacterium
TGTCCCATACCTGATCGAAGTCACACTTCCTATCACCACGGGAGCAACGCCAGGTTTCCAGTTTGATTTCACTGGCGGAACCCTTGGCACCACGCAAACGGACTACTTTGTCGGCGTGGCCACGCTGTACACCGCAAACCAAGCGGCTGTTGCGGCTGTGGATATCGCAGCGGTCAACACGGCGGTAAGCCCAACGGCGGCAAACCACACGCGCGGTTATGCGACTGTCACGGCCAAGTTCAACACGTCGGGCACCTTGGCGCTTGCTTGGGCGCAGAAGGCGTCAAACGGAACGGCGGCTCAGTTGCTTGCCGGTGCACGCTTGACCGCAACGCCGCTGGATCTGGTCACTGGCCGGTGATGGCGATGAATACTAGGGGGAGTGCCCCCGGAGCCGGTGGAATCCCGGCATTGACATGGTGAGTGCATGCGTGACCCGCGGATTGAAATCCTTGAGCTGATCGACGAGCGGGAAAGGCGCGCACGGTTCAACAAGATTGCCAGGTTCTACCCTGATATCGGGCCATTGCGGCGCGAGTTGTATCCAAAGCACATGCGCGTCTTTGAGGGTGGAGCGACATGCCGAGAACGCTGCATGCAAGGCGGAAACGGCACTGGCAAGACGGAAGGCGTAGGGGCGTACGAGGTCACGCTTCACGCAACAGGCGAATACCCGGATTGGTGGGTCGGCAGGCGGTACGACCGACCGACTGATATCTGGGTCGCTGGCGACACGAAAGAGACGGTCCGCGACATCACGCAGGTCAAGCTGATCGGGGATGTTGCGAAAGGCGGAATCGGCGCGCTGGGGACCGGGATGATCCCGCGAGCCGCGATGCTGAACGATCAGGGCCAGTTCAACGGCAAGTTCAGGCAAGGCACGAACTACGCTTGCGACTTCGTGCGGGTCAAGCACAAGTCCGGCGGTCATTCGACGGTCGGTTTCAAGAGCTACGACCAGCGTCGCGAGTCATTTCAGGGCACGGAAAAGGATCTGATCTGGCTCGACGAAGAGCCACCAATGGACATCTACACGGAATGCCTTTTTCGAGGGCGAACCGTGAACGGCATGATCCTGCTCACGTTTACCCCGTTGTCCGGGCCAACAGATGTTGTCCGGTCATTTGGCCGAACCGCAGAGGACGGGTCAAGCAAGATGCTGGTGAAGTGCCGGTGGGACGATGTCCCGCACCTGACCGAAGAAGAGAAAGCGCAGATGCTGGCGGGTTGTCCGCCATATCTGCGAGAGGCGCGCATGAACGGCGAGGCCGTTGCTGGCGCTGGGAGGATTTACCCGGTGGATGAGTCCGAGTTTGTCATCAAACCGTTGAAAAGCATCCCCGACCACTGGCCGCGCATCTTCGGGATTGACTGCGGATGGCGGATGACGGCGGCGGTATGGCTGGCGCATGACCGCGACACGGATATTGTTTACATGTATTCAGACTACTACCGGGGTGAGGCCGAAGTTCCGATCCACGCGTCGGCTGTAAAGGCGCACGGCCATTGGATACCTGGCATTGGCGACGTGGCGGGCGGGTCACAAACCACGGGCGACACGTTCATGGACCTGTACCGCAAGCAAGGCTTGATTGTCAGGCTGCCGAACAAGGCGGTCGAGGCTGGCATTGCGACGGTTCTGGAAAGACTGTCAACAGGTCGGCTCAAGGTCTACAACACTTGCGAGAAGTTCCTGGACGAGCTTCGGCGCTACTCGTACGACGACAAGGGCCGCGTGCGGAAAGAGGATGATCACGGTTTGGACGCCATGCGTTACGCAATTATGGGGCTTGAGCATGCGCGGGTGCGCAGAGCAGACCCACTACCAAGCACGGCAGAACAGACGTTCGGCTTGTACTAGGAACCCACGACCTTGAACGAAGAACTGACCATCGGCGTTGTGACCGATGCAAACCCGGCTGATCCTGAATCAATCGAAGCGTTGCGTGTTGCGGTTGCGCTCGCCGAGGAAATGGCGAAGGAGGCGAAGATACGCAAGCTGGTGGCCATGAAGAACTTGGTCAGAAGGCTGTCTGAAGAACGGGATGAGCTTATCAAGGCCAAGCGCGACATCGACATGATGATGTTGGACTCGCGCAGGATTTACCGTGGAGATGACGCGTACAACGACGCGACGAAGGCCCAGCCGGTTAGTTCGGATGGGGCGAGCAATCCACCCAGACAGAAATTGCTGAAGGCCAGGACGGATCGATGGGAAGCGCGCATGGTGGAAATGCTGAGCGCGAACCCATGGAGCCTTGAGCCGGATTGTGATCCTGACGAGCTGCGCCAAGACCCTGAGCTTGCGGCGATAGTGCAGTCCAGGTGCGACGGGATGGAGATGGCCATCAAGAACCAGTTGAAATGGTGCAAGTTTGATCGGTCAATTCGGCGAATGTGCAAGGACGCGGCGCAGATTGGGACCGGGCTGCTGATGGGTCCAAGGAACGCGGTTCGTCGCAAGCGCACGTACCGCCCAGATGGCCAGCAGAAAAGCATGATGGTGGCCGAGGAATCACTTGTCCCGGAGTTTGCCGAAGCCGATCCGTTTTTCTTTTTCCCCGAAATGACGGACCGCGCCGAGAAGGCCGAAAAGGCGTTCTACGTTCACCTGATGGGGCGCATGGAAGTGCAGAACCTGGCACCGGGGTTCGATGAGTTCCAGGTCAATGCCTTGCTGCGAACCGATCCTGACCTTGGCGAGATCGGAAAGACGCTCGCGATCCGTGCGCAATACCTTGACCAGAAGCACGCATACAAGGGCAGGTACGCGGTCTGGCGTTACACGGGCGTCCTGAGCCGCGATGACCTTGAGGTCTTGGACTTGTGCGGCTGCGAGGACACGCCGAACGACGACGAGGGCAATCCTGAGCCGGTCGCGATGGCTATGGCCGACATCTGGTTCTGCCAAGACTTCATACTGCGCGCCCGCCTCGCTCCGGTCCCTGACGATTTCCGCATCCCGTACTACGTTTTCGCGCCGTTCCCGCTCGATGATTTGATGTTCGGCATAGGGATGCCAATGATTGCGAGCGATTCAAACCGGGTGGCGAACGCGGCATGGCTCATGGCGCTGCACAACCAGAGCGTGTCATCCGGTCCGCTGGTGGTGATGGACCAGGGCAAGTTGCAACCGGCGGATCGACAGTGGGCCCTGAGAGGGCCGAAAGTCCTGTACACGAAGGATGGCGGCGTGCCGTCTGAGGTCATCTATGCGTTCAACATCCCGAACGAGTCAGAAGGCGCGCTCAGGATCATGGATCGCGCCATCGCGATCATGGACGAGGAACTGAACACATCGCAGTGGGCAAGTCCGGAAGGCGCTGAAGAGCATCAAACCGCGTCCGGCCTGGCGATGATCCTGAACGTTCGCAGCATCATGCAGGGGCGCGTTGCTGCGGCTGCGGATGATGACGTGTTCGAGCCGATCATTTGCCGGGCTATCTGGTGGAACAACGACCACGGGGATGACGAGGAAATCAAGGGCGAGTACATGGTGCGTCCGCTGGTGCAGGCCGAGCGCCTGGTGAAGGACGTGCGTCAGCAGCAGGCCATGGCGTTCACGCAGATGGTTTCCGACCCGCGCTTTGAGGGCATGGTGGACAACCGGAAGTTGCTGGAGATGAATGTCTCGCAACTGGACGGGCAGTACGCCGACATCCTCATTCCGGAAGCCGAGTACATGGAGGCGATGGCGAACAAGCCGCCAGACCCGGCAATGCTGGAACAGCAGTACCTTGCCGTCCGCGCAGAAACCGAGAAGGCCAAGCAGCAGACCGAGCTGGTCAAGGCGCAGACCGAACAGATCAAGTTGCAGCGCGAGATGCTGGAACTGCAACTGGCGTCGCAGCCGCAATCCGAAGGACCGAACCCAGGGTTCGCCTTGAAGTTAAAGCAGCTTGAACTGGACGAGAAGGAAGCCGACAACGCGCTCAAGATTGCCCAGATGCGTGAGGAAGGCGTCCGCCTTATCGCAGCGGCGCGCATGGCGGAAACGCGCCAGAAGGCGCAGGAACAGGCCATTCAGAAGGAACGCGAGCAGAAGAACAAGCTCATGCTAAAAGGCATGGAACTTGAGGCCACGGCGCAGGAAATGGCGCTCAAGCGTGCGACAGGTTCCGGCATATGATCGATCATCGGTCGGCGACCTGGGCGGAAGTCGCCAAGCGTGCGGAAGGCGAGATTGCAAGGCTGATTCTCGAATTGAAGAACGAGAGTCTTGATGTAAATGGCACGACGCGGGTTCGAGCACGAATCCGCGCCTTCGAGGACGTGCTTTCGTGGGCGATGCCCGCAGAAGAACCACCCATTGAAGGAAGCGTTTTATGGCAGATTTAGACGTGAATGAAGAGGAAGCCTTTGCGCAGAGCGTGGCAGAGGCAGGCTTGAGCGACGCGAAGCCTGATGTTGTTGAGGAAACCAAGGCCGAGGCTGAGGAGCGGGTCGATACCCCGGCCCAAGCCGCAGAAGCCGAAGAGTATTTCCCCGGCTATGCGTCATTGCCGGAAGAGTCAAAGCAACTGATCCGGGGAAGTCTCGAAGCGGCCAAGAAAACGGCTGAATATCAGCACATGGCTGGAAAGGCCGAGGCCGACAGGCGCGCAGTAGTCGCGCGGCTTGCCCCGACTCAGCGAGAACTGGAAGCGGCGCGCAAGAAATTGCAGGAGTTTGAGGCCAAGCAATCGGTATCCAGTCGATCCAGCGCACGGGAGAAACTTGAGAAGTTCCGCGAGCAGTACCCCGACGAAGGGGAAGTGATCGCCGCTGTCAGTAGCCAATTCGAGTCCTATGCTGAGCAGGCCGAACGCGAAAAGGCGGAACTGGTGCAGAGGCTTTCGGCGCTGGAAGGCAACATCCGGTTGCAAACGCAGGAACTTGAGCGTACAAGACAACGTGAAAGCGAGATTTCGGCGCTCCGGAATGAGCATCCGGATTATCTTGAGATCGACCAAGACCCAGAGTTCAAAGCCTGGCTCCAAGCGGTCGAACCCCAAGTTAAAGAACTGCTCATGGACGGAAAGGCAAGCAGCACGTCTTTCGTCTTGCACAACTTCAAGCGTGACCGTGAATACGCCAGACTGCTTCAAGCGTCCGGCACTGCGTCACCGAACACACCGGCCAAAAAGCCGCTGGCAAGATCGGTAGCAGACCCCAATCCAACGACACGACGAGCGACTGCGTTCGCGCACTCGAATTCGGCAGGCTCGCTGGACGGGGAAGATAAATTCAGCGCAGACCTGGAGCTTGCTCGGGCCGCTGGGTTTGACGTCTAAACCAATCATCCAGAGGCTACTACCATGGCAATTGCAACCTTGCCCGCCAATACCCCGGCCATCATGGCCAAGCAGATGCTCGACCGGGCAGAAGCTGAAAAGCGTATTGGCTCGGCTTTTCAATCCCGCAAGATCAACAAAAACTCCGGCAGCACGCTGAGTCTGTCCCGCTGGGTCAACGCTGCCATTTCGACCACACCTGAACCAGAGGGCCAGAATCCGACGACCCAGGCGCTCACGCAAGAGTCGTACAACGGCACCATGCAGCGTTATTCGGCTGCGTTCGCAACGTCGCGCTACACCAGCGATCTGAGTCCACTCGATTGGACGAAGGGAATGACCGATGTCCTGATGACGCAGGTTGAATCGACCCGTGAGCGAATCCGCTACAACGCTGCGATCTCGACCACGAACGTGCTTTACAACAGCCCGTCGATCACCACTGTGCAGACCGTGAACGGGGTCATTACCCTTGGCCGTTTGCAGAAGGCCATCGCGACGATTCAGGCCGCAAAGGGCCAGACCTTCACGTCTGACGCGACGGGTACAACCAAAGTCGGCACGACTCCGGTTGAAGCGGGCTACTACTGCTATCACCACTCCAACGCCAACCCGGACATTCGCAACATCCCTGGATTCGTTCCGAAGGCCAAGATGGCCCCTGGCAACTACCCGATTGGCACGTTCGGCAGCGTGGACAACATCATCTTCGTGTCATCGTCCGAGTTCACCCCAGCAGCCGGTGCCGCAACCTCCGTCACCAATTCCTCGCTGCTTTCCACTGGCGGATTCCCTGACGTCTACAACTTCATCGTGTGCGCCAAGGGTGCGCTCGTTGACGTGAGCCTCGGCGGTTCCGGCAAGGAAGGCTACGGAAACGTGGAAACGTTTATTCTGGACAGCGCGGACAAATCCGACCTGACCAACTCGCGATCCGTAGTTTCTGCGGCGTGGTATGACTTGGCCATGCTGGTTTCGTTCGATTGGTTGGTAAACATCAAATGCGCCGTCACGGCGAACCCGGCCTAAGGAGAACACCATGGCAATCATCGCTTACAGCAACAACTACGCTCTGGCCCCGGACGGCAGGAACCACACCAACCTGCTGTCGGATGACAATAAGGCCCGCGGCGATTCGATCTGGATTCGTGGCACGGTTGCCGTTCCGGCAAGTACCGCCATCGCCAGTACGTTCGTCATCGCGCCTGTCGTCACTGGCGTCCGCCCTGTCCGGGCATGGTTCACCAACTCCCAAGCCAATGCTTCACTGACCTGTGATGTGGGTTACACCTCGAACGTCACAGCCATTTCGGCACTCAACGCGTTTGCAACGACCGCAACCACCGTGTCACTGACCGATGCGCAATTGAGCGCGATCACGGCATTGCCGGTGGCCGGTGACGAACTGGTGCTGACCACGCGCGCGGCCATCGTGACCACGGCTGCTGTCTGGACCGTGTTCGTCGAGTTCGTCAACGTTGGCGGGTAATCGCTCCAATCCGCAGTAATTCGCCGAGTCAGGCGATCACAACAAGCCCCCAGGTCATCGGGGGCTTTTCTTTTGGCGACCCCAACAGAGAGAGGATTCGGACGCGGGCCGGAAGCATAGGCATGGTCGCCCCACGCGCAAGCGCAGTCCGAGAAAAAGCATGGCAAACGAATCAGAAATGCAGCGGTGGATTGAGTGCCGTTTCCAAGGTCTGACGAAAGATCAGTTGATGGAAGCGGGGGAAGTTTTGAACTGCACGTTCGACCGGCGAAGCGCCGAGAAAACGATGCGGCTGCGGTTGTGCGAGAAGATCGGCATTGATTCAGGCGAAGAGCCTGAAAAGATCGTCCCGCCCGTCGTGCCGTTGAGCAAGTACACCCGTGGCGCGCTGTTTGACCCGAAGCCGAACCTCCTGCCTGGGTCGCGGTGGGGCGGCAAGCGTCACAACCTGATCGTGTTCCAGCCGCATCAGGACAGTGAGCACCCACAAAACTACTTCAAGGTCGGCTGGGAAGGCCAGACCCTATTGTTCGCGTACGGCATCAAGTTGAGCATGTCGCATCCGCACTTTCAGTCTTTGAAAACGTCTGTCAAGCGCACGATCACGCAAAAGGCGATTGTCGAGGAAGGTGTGCAGGTCGGCGTGAGGAACATCGAAACCGAGTCCCCGAACCTTGCGTTCCAGTACATCGGCGTCGAGCCGGGAACTGAGGACTTGCCGGAAAGCATTTGTCAGTACTGGCAGTGGCAGGCCGCGAAGCACAACAATTTCAAGACCCCGGAAGGAAAACCGTTCAATCGACGAATCTTGCAGGGTATTCGGTCTGACCTGTACGGTCCGGTCGGCGCGGCGTTCTACAAGGATTTGACTGACGAGGACATCCTGTACGACATCCTGCGCTTCCTGCATGGCGACAACGCTGACGAGGCGATGGCCGCGTGAAGAAGATTCAGCGCATCGCGCAAGGGTTCAACGTAGCGCCGCTTGCAGCGGCGTTGCGTTCCGACCACGGGTTCTGGGATCAGGACACGATGCGCACGGCGTCACCGGATTCCCCGCACCATGGGGTTTCTGACATTTTCGTGCGCTATGCGGCAGATCCGAAGGTGCCTGGTCCGCATGAGTCCGTGTGGTATCCGTGCGCGGACGTCCTGCCGGTAAAGCCGCTTTGCTACGACCTGATGCGCATGGTTGACGGCAACCGCCTTGGCGGCGTGCTGATTACCCGCATCCCGGCGTTTGGCGGCGTCAAGCCGCACATTGATCGTGGGTGGCACGCGGAAACCTACCGCAAGTTTTGCGTACAGGTCGAGAGCGCGCCAGGCCAGAAGTTCGTTGTCGGGAAAGAAGAGCTGGAAGCCGCCCCAGGCGACGTGTACGAGTTCCGCAACGAGTATCCGCACTACGTCACCAACCCAACCGATTCGATCAGGGTTTCGCTGATCGTGTGCATCCAGACCGACAAGGTGTTCTCGTGACCTATCTTGAACTGTGCCAGTTCGCGCACCGGTACATTGGCGGCGGGAATGCCTTGCCGGGGACGGCCCCCACGACGGTTGTCGGCCAGGCGGGGGAATTGTTCGAGCTGGTGAAGTCGGTTGCCGATGCGTATCGGGCGATCCAGAACGAGCAGGATCAATGGCTTTTCATGCAGAAGCAGGGCACGTTCTCGCTGCCTTCCTCTGGCCGCGTCCTTTCCCGCGCCACACTGGTTTCCCAAGTCGCCGACTACGACGACATCCGTCAAGACCTGTACGGGGCCGGGTATCGGTTCCTGCAAATGTACTCGACGGCCAACGGGGCCAGCAGCAACACTCCCGTCATCTACATCCCCTACCAGACATGGCGCGGGACGGTTGACCAGAACGTCATCCCGACCGGCAAGTCAAGCATGTTCACCGTGCAGCCTGACCGATCCATTGAGTTCAGTTCGACGGCGGATCAGGCGTACACGTTCGTTTGCGACTACAAGCGGTCCATTGACTCATGGATTCAAACGGGCGGTTCGGCTGACACTCAAACCCCGATCTTCCCAGAACGCTTCCA
>DAOTMQ010000148.1:0-8779 GCA_035450385.1 Kiritimatiellia bacterium
CCGCCCGATGAGATCGGCCAGTTTCACGAGCCGCATCTGGTGGAGACCGATGACGGTCGTTTGGTGGCACAGTTCCGGTTCCACGCCAAACCCGCGCCGGGCGCGAAGCACCGCGACGAGGCACAATGCAAGCTACGGCAGGCCGAGAGCCGCGACGGAGGCAAAACGTGGACGCGCATGGTGCCCACCGAGATGCAGGGATATCCGCCGCACCTGATCAAGTTGCGTGGCGGTCGCTTGCTGACAGTCTACGGTCGCAGGCTTGGTCCTGGCTTCGGCGAGTATGCGTGTCTTAGTGACGATCACGGGCGGACCTGGGATGTCGCCAACGAAATCAAGTTGGCCGGTCATTTCAACGGTGATCTTGGCTACCCCGCTTCGGTACAGCTTCCGGATGACACGATCCTTACGATCTACTATCAGGCGGAAAAGCAGGGCGAGCAAACGTGTCTGATGGCGACCAAGTGGCGCATCAAGCCGTGATCACGCCTTGAAGCAGGCGGTCAGGTGATTCGGGTCGCGAGGCGAGGGCTTTAGGATCGGCGCCGCCGCACGGCAGGTGTCGTCCGCCAGCGGGCAACGCGGCGCGAAGGCGCATCCGCTCTGGGGGCGACGGCTGGTAGGCTCTGAGGGAACGCCGGTCTCTTCCGGTAGCGGGACGCCGATTTTCGGCACAGCGCGCAACAGCAACTGCGTGTAAGGATGGGCCGGTTCACCGAGGACCGTTGGCGCCGGACCGGTCTCGACGATGCTGCCCAAGTACATTACGGCGATGCGGTCCGCAATGTGCTGCACAACGCCGATGTCATGCGTGATGAAGAGATAGGCCAACCCGCGCTTTTCTTGCAGGTCTTCAAGCAAATTCAGCACTTGGGCACGCACGGAGAGATCGAGTGCGCTGACCGCCTCGTCGCAGATCAGGAGTTGCGGTTCGAGCGCCAGCGCGCGCGCGATGCAGAGGCGTTGACGCTGGCCGCCGGAGAAGGCATGCGGATAACGGTCGAGAATATCGTCAGACATGCCGACATCGGCGAGCAACCGGACGGCCGCTTCGCGACGGTTCTCGCGCGTGACCAGCCCGTGCGCCAGCATGGCTTCTGTCAGGATGTCGAGCACGGTGTGGCGCGGATTCAACGAGGCGTAGGGGTCTTGGAAGACCACCTGCACGGTGCGGCGGTAGGCATGGAACGCCGCGCCGCGCGCACGCAGGACATTGACCCCGTCGACATGGATCGTGCCTTCGCACGGACGCTCCAGACGGAGTATCGAGCGGGCCAGCGTCGATTTGCCGCACCCCGATTCACCAACGATACCCAGCGTCTCGCCGCGCGCCAAGGTCAAGTCGACACCATCCACCGCACGGACGTATCCGACCGTACGGGCGAACACGCCCTTTTTCACGGGATACCAAGTCTTTAAGCCTCGGATATTGAGCAACGGTTGAATGGGCGAACTAGGAAACTGCATGGGTGCCATTATAGAAGGGGACAAACGGAGATGTCCACGCCAAATGAGAAGGGTTGCAGGTTTCGGGTTTCTGGTTTCAGGCACTGCTCGGATTTTTTATCCGCAGATGGACGCAGATTTTTTTGGGGACAGGGATTTCCAAATCGCTATCGGGATCGCTATCGGGATCGAAATCGAAATCGCCCGTCGCAAGTCGCGGGTCGCGAGTCAACTCTTATTGCGACCACACAGTTAATGCATTACCTCTTACCCATTACCTATTACTTGATTCAGATAGGCGTTCTCAAGGTTGTCGCCGCGTGTGATGGTGGAGACATCGCATTGGGCGAGTAGCGCGGGGAGCAGGATGCGGTTGATGGCCTCGGCGGTGAAACGACGCGGGTCATAACGGCAGGTTAAATCGGAAGTCTCCGCATCGAACGAGAAGGTGGCATCCGACACGGCGGCGGTAAGCGCGGCGTAGTCGGCGGGTTCGCTTGTGACACGGTATACAAGTGTACTGTTCTTGCCGACCACTTCTTCCAGCGTGGTGTTGCGTACGGTGCGCCCCTTTTCGATAAATGCCACGCGGTCACACATGGCTTCGATGTCGTTCAGGTTGTGCGAACTGATCACAAGCGTCTGACGTCCGCGTCGGCGCGTGAGGAAGGTGCGCATGTGGGCGGCTTCGCGCGGGTCGAGTCCGCTGAGCGGTTCGTCGAGCAGCACGAGTTCTGGGGAGCCGATGAAGCACTGGGCGATCATGACCCGTTTGCGCATACCGTGCGAGAGCGATCGCACGGTGGCGGTCAGGCGGTCTCCCAGATGCACCTCGCGCAGCATCTCGGTCGCGGCATGTTTGGCTTCGCGGCGTGTGAGCCGCTGCAACAGGCCATAGTGCGTGAGCAGATCGATCGGCCGACTCTCCAGAGGCAGTTCGGAATCTTGCGGTAACAGTGTGATGCGACCGCTGTGAAGAGCGGGATCGAAGGGGCCGCGGCTCAGCAGATTGATGGTGCCACTGTGCAGGTGAAGCAGGCCGGCGATGGACATCATCCATGTCGTTTTGCCTGCGCCGTTGGGGCCGATCAATCCTAGCACGGCGTAGCGTGGCACGGCAAGGGTCAGGCCGTCTAGTGCGCGGCGCGCGCCATACCGTTTGACCAATTCGGTTGATTCAATCGCGTAGTCCATGATTAAACGTCGCGGGTGCGGAAAAAGGCATAGCCGGTGAACAGGTAGCAGAAACCAAGGGTGACGAGAGTGGCCGAGCCCGCGATCAACGGGGCAGGGGCGTTCCGCCACAGCAACATCTTGTGCGCGTCGGGCAACAGTTGACCGAGGTGCGGCAGGTAGGCGCGCCAGCCGGTGTCGGCGGTGAAGTGGCGGATCAGGATGGAGAGGACGAAACAAGCCGTGATGGCGAGAATGCCCATCACCGTCGCCTTGCTGGGCGAGCGTGTGAGGTGTGACAGTCCCATGGCCAAGCCCAAGTAGGGGATGGAATAAATCCATGCGCGCAATGACCACTGAACCATGTTGAGGAAGAGGTCGGGCGTGCCGGAACCGGCCAATCGGATCTTGGCGACGATATAGGCACTGGTTCCACTTAGGAGAAGTGCCAGGCCGATCATGAACATTTGTCCGATGAATTTGCCGATCGACCAACTGGCGCGCGACGTGCGGAAAATCACGTAGCGCACCGCGCCTGAGCCGATCTCCTCCGCGATACGATTGCCGGCGACCAGCACAACCAACAATGGCGTGTAAAAAAAGGCGAACCAGGCGTAGATCAACTCTATCGGATGTTTGCCGGTGATGTCGTGCAGAACCAGATCATTTTGCGTCATCCGTTTCATCATGCGCTGGAACGGTTTGGACTTCCAGAGGGCGGTTGAGACCACACCAGCTTGTTCGGTAGCCGGAAGTTGCAAGGCTGTGGCAAGTTCGGATTCCAGCCTGTGCAGCAGATTGATCGACCAGTGCATGTTGCAGACGGCGGCCGCCAGATAGAGCAGCAAGACCACCAAGGCGCGTCGGCTGCGCAGGGCGTCGAACCACTCGTAACAAGCAATATGCCACGTTTGGACCAGCGTACTCAACGAGGCCCCCTTGAGTAACGGCGGCGACCGCTGGAGCCGGGCGCGTTTTCGAGTTTATGCTGGACTGCGATCAAAGGTTCGGCTACAGCCGGATCGATGAAGTCCGTGATTTCGAGTTGGGACGCCTCGCCGCGCAACTCGTCCGGCACGATCACGGCGAGGTCGTCATAGGTACGCACGAGCGAGGTGGTCATCTCATTGAAAAACCGGACACCGAGTTCCGGCGTCATCTCTTCGCCCAAGGCCAGGGTGTCGGCAAGTCCTTGCATGGTAGCCTGCAACTCTGCGTTCATGGCGTCGATCGAAGCATCGAACAGTGCTGTGGCTTCCGCATCCAACTTGAGGCGGTTGAGCCATTGTGAGCGCGCGATCTGCACGCGGGTGGCCCACAGTTCCTTGGCCTCCTCGATACGCGCTTGCAGATCTTCCGGCGACGTCCTGCGGATCTCTTCGTTTTCCGCGTCTTGAGGCGGAGGCGTATTCGTGGCGGTCGCAGGGGCATCCGTTGCTGCCTGCGCGACGTGTGTTGTCGGTGCGGCTGCCGTCACGCCCGTGTCGCGGACGGCGGCTGCCGGTTTACGGTCGGGGTCGGGAACATGGGTAGCCCGTTCGGGGATTTGAACCATGCGGGTGATCGCGTCGAAACGTGAATCCTTCTCACGGCTCGATGTTTTCGTTTTGAGGTCATCCATCTCCCGTCGGAGCATCCTCAGCTCCTCTCTCGGCGCCCACCCGCCGATCAGGATGCCGATCAACACGGCGAAAGGCAACAGCAGAAAAGATTTCATGATCACAAAGCTTATCACTAAAACGGCGCGACGCGTTACAAGAAAGTTGGACAGTTGACGTGAAATGACGATTCGTGTAAAAAGGTGACGGACGGTGAGTTGATGATTTGGACGCAACCGTAGAGTTCCGGAGAATGTGAATGAAAACGAAAAAATGGTTTCTCTTCTTCCATCTTGTCGGTCTCGTTGTTTTTGTTCACGCGCGTCGTGTCAACACGCCTCCTCCCCAGCCCGTTGTGCACGAGGGCATCATCTATCGTGCGCCGCATTCGGGGATGCAGGGAGGGATCATAGAAGCGTATGACGAAAAAACAGGGACCTTGCTTTGGAAGAGGAGAGTATACGGCATTGCAAGGGTGGCGGGTTTAGAAGAGGACGTCCAATGGGTTTTCATAAAATCACTTTCCGTCACAAATGGGCAGCTCTTCATCGTCAACGAGGCGAATCATGCGTTCATGCTGGATTTGAAGACGCGGGAGGTTATCCCGCAAAACAGAGATATGATCGTTTTTGAGACACCGTGCGAAACGTTCACTGTTCCGGCTCCTGAGCTTGCACCGCCCTCGACCCTCATTGAGACCACGGTGATTTTGTTGCGTCTGGCGCGGGCTGACTTCGAGACGCTTGCGCGCGAAGGTAATTTCGATGCGGAGCATATCTGTCAGTATTGGAAAGATGGCAAGGCGCGTTTGCTCGCAATGCCCAAAGCCGTTGCGGCCTCTGGAGTAGAGGCCATTGTCAAAGGGGGCAAAAGTGTCACCTTCCCAACCGAATTCGCTGTTCCGCCGGAAGTGGCGACCAATGTGGTTGCACGCGGTCTGAATGTCCCCGTGCCTTCAAGTTTTGAAGTGAGAGAGGTCGGCGCCGCACTACAGTGTATATCTGAGTTGGACGTGAAGGGGGACATGGTCCGCGTTTGGTTTTGCGTTGAATACACGGAAGAACCAACGTGGAAGACGTTTGAGTTTGGCTCCGTGCCCTCGTCTACCAACCAGACTCACCTCAAACTTGATCAGCCGTTTTTCCCCACCTGTTCGTTTCAATCCGTTGTTCATGTAGCGGATGGGGCAATGACACTCGTCGGAGGCGGAGTGCCGACGTTGGACAAACAGGAAGTCACCTGCGCATTGTTGACGGCGCATGTCGTCAGACAGGCCCGCGCCGCACGTTGAGTGTTTTGAACCGCCAAGACGTCGTCTACGTGTCTTTGCGTGAGGGAACAACTTGTTTTTTATCGTGCTTGTCGAACCATAAGGCACTAATGGATCTCAAAGTTTGGTGGCAGTTGAGGGGCTGGCATGCTAAACTGGCGCGCAAATGGAGAGGCAGAGTTGACCTGCCTGTTTTGTTCCGGAGAAAACCCCTGAAATCAGAGATCACAATGCTGTCGGGTGAGCATGCGAGTGAAAAGCATGATGGCCTGACGGATGTACTGGCCGGTGGGCCGACGTTGCAAGTGCCGCACGACCCGGCGCGGCGGCGTCAGCTCGCTGATGCCGCCGCGACCTACGCGGATCGCGAACGGCTTGAGCCACCGCTGACGGCTGAGGAACTGGCGGCGCATGCGCGCTGCCTTGGCGCGGCAATCGCCGCATGCGATGACGAACTCCCCTTTGTGGCGTTGCTGCTCAATAACATGCTGTGGCGTGAGGTCATTGCCGGGATTCCCTTTGATCGGCGGTTGCTGCTGTTGCCGCAGTGCCTTGCCCATGCGGAGGTCTGTCGCGCCGACCGTGACGGGCTCGGTTTGCTCTGTGCGCAGTGCGGCGCGTGTGCGATCGGTGCGTTGCAGGCGGAGGCGGACCGGCTGGGATATGTGACATTGATCGCGGAAGGAACGACCGTGGTCAGCAAGTTGCTGATGAGCGGCAAGGTCGATGCCGTGATCGGGGTGGGGTGCATGGAATCTCTGCGCCGTATCTTTCCGGTGATGAACACGCACGCCATCCCCGGACAAGGCATCCCGCTGCTTACCGATGGCTGTGTGCGGACAACGCTGGATATGGATTGGGCGTTGGCGTCGATCCGCGTCCGCAAGGCTGAAGCCAAGAATGGCGCAACCGATCTGGATGCGGTCGCCGCAGTCGTGCGTCAGTGGTTTGAGCCGGAATCGCTGGCTGCCCTGATGGGGCGTCCCGAAACCGAGGCGCAGCGTGTGGGGCAGGCGTGGCTGGCGACGGGCGGCAAGCGTTGGCGCCCGTTGCTGACGGCGGCGGTCTATGAGGCGGCGGGCGGCGACATTGAGCGGATCAAGGCGGCGGCGGTGGCGGTCGAGTGTTTTCACAAAGCGTCGTTGGTGCATGACGACATCGAGGATGGTGACGTTGAACGCTATGGCGAACCGACCGTCCACGCACAGGTTGGCGTACCTGCCGCGATCAATGTCGGCGACTATCTGATCGGCGAGGGCTACCGCTTGCTGGCGTCGTCTGAGTTTGATGGCGCGGTGCGCGCGGAGATGCTGCTGGCTGCGGCCAACGGTCACCGCGAACTCTGCCTAGGGCAAGGCGAGGAACTGGCTTTTTGCCGTAAGCCGGCACCGGTTACCGAGGCCGAGGTGTTGCGCATCTATGCGCAGAAGACTGCGGCGGCGTTCGAGGTCGCCGTGCAGGTCGGCGCAACGGCGGCCGGTGTCGGCGCGGAGACGCGTACGCTGCTTTCGGCGTTCAGCCATGCTGTCGGAACCGCTTATCAGATCCAGGATGACATCACGGATTTCCACTCGGTGCGCGGACGGGCCGCCGATCTGCTGGCCATGCGTCCGACGCTCTTTCTGGCAATTGCCTGCACCAGCGAGCACCCTGCCGTGCGCGATGCGTTGCAGTCGGTCTGGCAGGGTGATGCCGCCGGTCGTGAACGCCTGATTGATGCGATCACCGAGGCGGGGCTGCGCACGCGCGTTGATTTGCTCTATGCCCATTACAAACATGAGACCACGCGCGTGCTCTCCGATATTCCGCACAGTGGACTTAAACGGTTGTTGCGCCGGATCATGAAACGCATGCTGCGCTAGGGGAGAGAACGTGCAGTGCGTCGAGTCTTGCCATATCTTGTGACTGTCGTTGCGGCGGTACTGGCGGTGAGGAGCGTGCGCCATTGGCTGAGCCGTGAGGCGCCGACCGTTGTCGCGATCCGCGAAGCCACAGCCGATGGATCGTTGGCCGAAGCTGCGGCGGCTGCGACGTTCGGCGAAACCGATCTGGCGGGTTGCTTCATGATCGACCGCGATGTTCCGCCCGGTACAATTGCAGGCACGTGGCCCGGCTTCAGAGGCCCCGCGCGCGATAACATCGCGACGCAGAGCGGCACGCTGGCGGAGACGTGGGGGAGCGACGGTCCGCGCGTGGTCTGGTCGATTCCGGTGGGCGACGGACACGCCATGCCCGCATTGTCGGGCGGCAACCTCTACTTACTCGATTATGACGAGGCGCGCGGCGGTGACTGTCTGCGCTGTCTCAATGCCGATACTGGTCAGCAGCGCTGGGAACATCTGTATGCGGTCAAAGCCAAGCGCAACCACGGTATTTCACGCACGGTAACGACCACCGATGGTGATGCCGTGGTTTCGATCGGGCCGCAATGCCATGTGCTCTGCTTGGATGCGCGTAATGGGAGTTACCGCTGGGGCATCAGTCTGCCGCAGCGCTATGGTACCAAGGTTCCGCTCTGGTACGCCGGTCAATGCCCGCTGATTGATAACGGGCTGGCGATTTTGGCACCGGCCGGCACGAATACGCTACTTGTCGGCATTGATCTCAAGAGTGGCGCGACTGTTTTCGAAACACCCAATCCCGGCGACCTCGCCATGTCACATTCTTCGATCATAGTACTGACGGCGGACGGGGTGCGCCAGTATCTCTACGCGGCATTGGGCGGCATTGTGGGTGTAGCTGCGGATGGCGAGGCGCGCGGCCGTCTGCTGTGGCACACCGAGGCCTTCAGTCCTAGTGTCATCGCGCCTTCGCCGGTGCCGCTGAGCGACGGCCGCTTTTTCATGACGGCGGGATACGGCTCGGGCGGCGCGATGTTCCGCGTATCGCGTGACGGTGATGCGTGGCGCGCTGACCTCCTCTTCAAGACCGACCGCAAGCAGTTCGCGAGCGAACAGCAAACGCCTGTTTTTCATGATGGACGGCTCTACACGGTCCTGCCCAGCGACGGTGGCGGGGAGCGTCAGCAGTTTGTCTGCATGACGCCGGAGGGCGAACGTCTGTGGGCCAGTGGCCCGGCGCACACTTTCGGGTTGGGGCCGTATCTGCTGACGGCTGACGGACTCGCCGTGTTGCTGGATGATGTCGGCACGCTCACGCTCGCGCGCGTCGGGCAGGAGGGCTTCCGCGTGTTGGCGCAACATGCGGTGATGGGGCGTAAAGGCCGCGACGCATGGGGGCCGATGGTGTTGGTCAGCGGTCGCCTCTTCCTGCGCGACAGCACGCGGCTCTA
>DAOTMQ010000149.1:0-8759 GCA_035450385.1 Kiritimatiellia bacterium
CGCTGCACGCCACCCTCCCCCCACCATCAGCCTGCCGGGCGGTACGGCCTGGATCACGCGCGTTACCAGCCAGTCCCGGTCCAAAAACACCAGATCAATCGCAAACCGCATGCCGACGGTATGCACGGCGCGGCAACGCTCGATCAGCAACGCCGCATCCGAGCCCAGCGCACGACATCCCAGCAGACCGCGCAACCGCGCGAACCACGTCGCGGCGCGCGCGGTCCGCCGCACCCAGACCTCGTCCCCGCGCATCATGTACCCATATTCCACAGCCACCCCGGATTTTACCGATCCAGTTTGATCGAGCTGCCGAATGCGGGTAGCAACGCAGGCCACGGCGGTCTCCCCGCGCGCACACGGTTCAAATCGGCGAGCAGGAGTCTCCAGTCGCGATGGCGGTTGTCAGGATCCTTGGCCGTCATTTTTTCCAACAGCAGGGCGAACGAGGTTCCCAGATGCTTGGCAATGCTCCGCGGATCAGGTGCCTGCTCGTTGCCGACATGGCAACGCAGCATCTCGTCATCGCTTTTGCCCTGAAAGAGCATGCGCCCTGTGACCATGTGATACAGCGAGGCACCCAGCTCATAGATGTCCGAGCGGCAATCCAGTTTGTCGCTGCCGTAGACTTGTTCGGGCGACATGTAAGCGGGGGTGCCGAGAACCTCATCGGACTTGCTCTTTCTTTCGCTGGCCAACAGTGTCACCGAGCGGCTGAGCCCGAGATCCGTGACCTTCACCGTCCCGTCCGCGTCAGCCATGATGTTGTCGGGTTTGATATCGCAATGCACCATCTGGTAATGGGTCCAGGCGTAGTCCATCGCCACCGCGACGCTTTCGGCAACAATCAGGGCGTCCTCCTCATCGACTTGGCCTTTCCGCCGCAACAAGTCGCCAAGGGTGTAGCCGTCCACCAGTTCCATAACGAAGTAATAGACGCCATCGGAAAAGTTTGCATCGTAGACCTGCACGATGCCGGGATGCTTCAACTGCGCCGCAGCGCGCGCCTCTTCGCGGAAACGCTGGACGTCGTCGGGATCCGTGGCAAAGGACGAGGCGAGGATTTTGATCGCCACGTAGCGATCAAGCGAGACCTGGCGCGCCTTCCAGACCGACGCCATACCGCCGCGTCCCAGAAGACCCAGCACCTCGAAATTCGGCAATTTAAATGCGGGTATTTCGCTCATCGGGACAGTGCTCCTTCCCCCCGGCATGCTGGACACAGCATCTGGGTTTCTCCTTTGCATTCCGGGCACGGTGTACCTTTCACATCGCCCGTTCCCTTGCATCTTTTACACGGCATTAGGCCGGTCGCCGTACACCGTGTGCAACGCGGTGCCAGGCCGCTGCCGTCACACTTAGAACAGGCCACGCTTCGGCTGCCCTTGCAGGTTGGGCATGGGATCTCTCCCAACCCGTCGCAACGCGGACACTTCTTGACCGCCTCCTCATTCAGCCGCTTCTCTTTTCGCGCGCCGGAACGGCGTGTCTCTTTGAGCACACCTTGGGTACACCCCTCAAAATCACACGGTTTCCAGCCGCTTCCACGGCAAGCCGTACATGTCTGGCGCGCCGTTTGCTGGCACTCGCGGCAGGGTGTCGGCATGCCGGTCATAATCAGCGCGCGCTGCCGGTTGGAAAGCAACTTGTCCAGCGCGGGCGGCACCAAGACGCGCCCGACCTTGACATCGCCGGCCACCATCTGCCGCTGCTCGAACTCTGTCCGCCCCTGCAAGAGTTGCATCTTAGCCTTCGACACCTCTTTAAGCCCGGGGAGCGTGCGCCGGCCCCTTTGCACGCGGGACAGGGCACACCGGGAACAGCTTTGACCCCCTTGCGGGAATCAACCTTGCTGAGATCGATCTGATAACGTCCGCTGCCGTTACAGCGTTTGCAAGGTATCGTCCCGCGCTGCACAAGGTTTAGCGCACGCGCGCTGCCCGTCAGAATTGCCTCGCTCACAGTGTCTGGAAAGGTCCCCACCGGCACGAGCCGCATCAGCGCCATAGCATTTTGATAATAGCACAGTGCCAACTCCGGCTGCTTCGCCTCCGACTCCCGGGCCAGACGCACATTCGCTTCCACGATGCCCGCTGCCAGACGCCCCGCCTCCGACTTGTCGTCGACCGGTGCCGTCGGCTGCTCAGCCGCCGGCGGTGCGCCAACCTTCGGCTTGGGCAGGGCTTCCCGGCAATGACGGCATACCGTATCACCGGACCGCGCCTCGCGTCCGCACTTCCCGCACACAATCAAACCCTGCGCCCAGAGTGCGCCTGCAACCAGCAACGACATGCCCAAACAACGCCATACGCTTGCCATCACTGACCTCCTTTTCCTTCATTTTCCTCAGCAGCCCTGTATTCACGCAACTTGCGGTGCAATGTGCGGCGACTGATCCCCAGTTCCTCCGCAGCCCGTGTGCGGTTGCCGCCGTTCTTCTCCAGTACCGCCATGATTTTGCGGCGTTCTGTCTCGGCCAGCGAGCCCGACGCCAATACCGGCATCCGGAGCGCCACTCCGGCACTGCCGCTCTTGACGGCATCGCGGATATTCGCCGGAACGTCGCGCGCCGTAAGCCGTTCGGAACGCGACAGCACCACCATCTTCTCGATTGTATTACGCAACTCACGCACGTTGCCCGGCCAGGCGTAGGCCTCAAGGAGATTCAGGGCATCCGGCGTCATCCCCTCGATCTGCCTACCGTTCTTTTCACTATACTCTTTCAGGAAACGGCTGGCCAGCAACGGGATGTCTCCGGCGCGCTCCGACAGCGGCGGCAACGTGATGTCCACGACATTCAACCGGAAGTAGAGGTCTTCGCGGAACTTGCCCTGAAGCACGGCATCACGCAGATTACGGTTGGTCGCTGCGATCACACGGATATCGACCTCGATCGTCTCTTCGCTGCCTACCCGCTCGAACGTGCGCTCCTCAAGCACACGCAAGAGCTTGACCTGAATGGAGGGATCAATCTCGGAAATTTCATCAAGAAAAAGCGTGCCGCCATCCGCCAACTCAAAGCGCCCCTTGCGTTGCACGGTGGCTCCGGTGAAAGCCCCCTTCTCATGGCCGAACAACTCGCTCTCGAGCAGCGTCGCGGAGAGTGCCGCGCAGTGCACCGCCACGAACGGTCCTTTGGCGCGCGTGCTGAGGCGGTGGATAGCCTGCGCCACCAGCTCTTTGCCGGTCCCGCTCGGCCCCTGGATCAGAACCGAGGCCTGGGTCGGTGCCGCCTGACGGATGATGTCGAACACCTGTTTCATCGCGTCCGACTCGCCCACGATGTTTTCCATCCCGTACTTCTCGTTGAGCTGGCTCTCAAGGGTTTCGACACGGTGCTCAAGATCACGCGACTTGAGCGCGCGCGCCACCAGCATGTCCAGATGGTCGAGGTTGACAGGCTTGGTCAAAAAGTCATAGGCGCCCTGCTTCATGGCGTCAACCGCCGTTTCGACCGAACCATAGGCGGTCAACAAGATGCAGATCGTGCGGGGATACTGCGCCATCACACGCCGCAACAGCCCCAGACCATCCGTGCCCGGCATGCGCAGGTCAGAAAGTAGCAAGTCCACCTGCTGTCCGCTACCCATCAACGACAACGCTGCATCGGCACTCTCCGCCGCCAACACCGTGTAATGACGTTGCAACGCGCGCTGCAAGCCATCGCGCGTATTCTTGTCATCGTCCACAACGAGGACCACCGGTTTGCCATTTCGCTTCATACCATTATCCTACCACTTCCGGAGTGCCGTCGAACGGCGTCTGCGTTTTATTTTTTTTCGCGGCGGCCGGGGGTGTGAGCAGGCGAACCCGCCGCTCGGAACGCGGCAGACGCACTTTGAAACAGGTCCCCACGTCCGGCTTGCTCGCCAATTCAATTTCGCCGCCATGCTCGTCGACAATCCGCTGCACGATCATCAAGCCCAGTCCGCTACCGGTTTGCTTGGACGTGCGGTACGGTTCAAACACACGCTGCAACTCTTCCGGCGCGATCCCCTTCCCCGTATCGATGAAGGCAATATCCACATACACGTCACCCGCGCTCACCTCGATCCGAAGCGTGCCGCCGTCCGGCATCGCCTCCAGCGCGTTCTTGATGAGATTGAAAAACACCTGTTTGATCTGCGATCGATCGAGTTGCACCGTCGGGATCGCGTCCACGATGTCCACCGACACCGCAATGCGGCGATTCTCAAACTCGGTCTTCAGCAGCGCCAGCGTCTCCTGCAGCACATCCGTCACCTGCTCCGTCCGCATCACCGGCTGCGTCGGTCGCAGCGCGCGCAAAAACTGACGAATGATCGTATCCAGCCGCTCCACCTCGGCGCGGGCCACGTCCACCAGATCAGCCAGCGGCTCGCGCGTACCATCCGGCAGATCCTGCAACTCGCGCGCCAGAAGCTGCAAGTGGATGTTGAGGGCATTCAGCGGATTGCCAATCTCATGCGCCACGCCCGCCGCCAGCAGCTTGACCGCGTTAAAGCGCTCGCTTTCTAGCGTCGAGGCCTCCTGCTTGCGGTCGCGCGTGACATCGCGCAGGATCACCAGAACCCCCTTTTCAACAAAGCCGTCCTCATTCAGCGGCATGGCATACACGCTGATAAAACGGTGTTCGGGATAGGTGATCTCGATTTCGCGCGTCACCATCCGCGCCCAGCCGCTGTCGGAGGCCGGCACCTCCAACAGGTGTTCCCAGTCCCAGTCGCGCAGGACACGCATGATCGAACGTCCCTTGGTCCGCTCGAAATCAAACCCCGTGAGCCGCTCGGCGGCATGGTTGGCATAGAGCAGACGACCGTCGTTGTCGATAACCACCAAGCCCTCTTGGATCGTCTGGAAAATAGTCTCCAGAAACCCCCGTTCCCGCACCAGACGCACCATCTGCGCCTGAAGGCTTTCAGGGTTCAACTTGTCGATCCGCGCGACCAATCTGTCAAAAAAACCGGATGCCATGTGCGCCACTTCGCTCCAGTGTCAATTTGACTCACACTATAATGAACGCCCCCCCATTCTTCAAGCGCAAACGCTGTTAGTTCGTTAGTTCGTTAGTGTATCAGTGCATGAGTTCGGCGGTACATTCCTCACTTGAACGTTGCGTTGAACGTTTTCAAAACCACGCTTGCGCAACACACTGCAAAGCGTTACCCTATGTGGCTCATGGGTTTGGGGTTTAGAAGGACCCGCTCAACACACACAAAGGGAGAGAAGAACATGCCAAGATCACTCAGCCGCCGGACCTTCCTGAAACGGACAGGCGCCGCATCGGCGTTCACGATCATTCCCGCCCACATTTTGCGATCTGAGACCGCGCCCAGTAACCAGCTCACGCGCGCGCTGCTCGGTTTCGGCGGTATCGCCCGCTCGGGCAATCACCTAGGTTACAAGCCGACACGCTTGGTCGCGCTGTGCGATCCCGACGCCAACCGCGTCAGGGAGGGAATCGTGCAGGCCGAGAAGAACGGCTACGGTAAAATCTTCACCTGCCGCGATTTCCGCGAAATCCTCGCGCGATCGGATGTCGATATCGTCCACATCTGCACCCCGCCCCACTGGCACGGCCTGATGTCGGTGATGGCCGCCCAGGCCGGCAAGGACATCTGGTGCGAAAAACCGATGACACGCACCATCGGAGAGGGACGCCGCATACAGGAAGCGGTCAAGGCCAATGGCCGCATCTTCCGCCTGAACACCTGGTTCCGCTTCATGGGCGGCTTCTATGGATTCGGCACCGAAGTCAAACCGCTGAAGAAGCTCATGGAGAACCGTGTCCTTGGCTGGCCGGTCAAAGCGGTGGTCGGCAGCGTCACCGGTTTCTCGCTCAAGTTCGGTTGGAGCGGACGGGTCGACCTCAAGCCCGAACCGGTGCCCGAGACCTTTGACTACGACCTGTGGCTGGGACCGGCCCCGTACAAGCCCTACCATCCGCACCGTACCCACGGCACCTTCCGCGGTTATTGGGATTACGACGGCGGCGGTCTCGGCGACATGGGCCAGCACTATCTGGATCCCGTCCAGTACCTGATGGAAAAAGACGATACCAGTCCCACCAAGATCGAGATCGATTGCCCGCCGCAGCATCCTGATGCGGTCGGCTCCTTCCGCCGCATCACCTTCACCTATGCCGACGGCTGCCAGATTATCCTGGATGGTGACGACTCCATGAAGGGGGTGCCGTTCCTGGAGGGACCCAAAGGCAAGGTCTGGCCGAAGCTAAAGTCCGACATTCCGAATCTGGACGCCATCATCGCCGAACTTCCCGAGCCTGCGCCGCAGCAGACCGATTTCGTGGAGTCGGTCAAGCTACGCCGTCGCTTCGCGCTTAACGAGGACAACGGCTTCCGCTCGTGCACGATCGTCAATCTCGGCATCGTCGCGATGCGCCTCGGGCGCGGCTTCACCTTTGATCCGGTCAAGCTGACCGCGGTCAACGACCCGGCCGCCGATCGCTTCATTTACCAGCAGATGCGCGCGCCGTGGCAGATGTAAGCCCGTGCCGCACCGTTTTTTCCAGCATGAAAAGAGGATTGTCCATGAACCACCGCCTTATAAATGCAACACTCGCGCTCGGCCTGTTTGTCGCCGCCGCGACCGTCTCGGCCCAGGACACAGCCGCCCAATGGGCCACTAAACAACAAGCGGCGCTCGCCACCATCAATGACGCTGCGCTTGCCGATCTCCTCAAGCAGGGCGTGTCCGCTCTGGATGCGCTGCTCGCCGAGGTCAAGACCGGCTACGCCTCCGATCCGGTCGCCATCACGCGCATCGCCGCACTGACCCAGTACGTGATGCGCCCGGCTGGTGCTTCCAGTCGCGCGGCGTACGCCGGAGCCTTGCTGGCGGCGGCGCAACGCGCCAACGATGCCGATGTCATCTGCTTCTTCCTCGATCAACTCCGTTGGTGCGGTACGCCGCAACAGGCGGCGGCGATCCGGGCGTTTGAGAAGTCCGACAAACCGGGCGTTGCCACACTGGCCGCCATGACCGTTCAGGCGGTCACCGACGACCGCGCCCCAAAAGCCGCGCCGGTCAAGCCCACGCGTCACGCCGCGCTGAATGCTGAACTCGCCGCGCTGCCGGTGGCTGCGCGCACCCCGCGCCTGTTGCAAGCCTTCGACGATCCCGACCTCTCCTACGCCGGTGTGGCGCTGGCCCACGCCCGCACCACCACCGGCGGCACCGCCGAAACCCAGCTCTGGACCGGCAAACTCGCAACCGCCACCGACCCGGTCCGTAAAGTCATGTTGCTCGATATGCTGGGTGACCGCGGCGACAAGAGCGCCTGCGCGGCTATCGCGCCCTTCCTCGGCGACGCTGACGACACCGTAGTGTTCGCGGCACGTCAGGCCCTGATCTGTCTGGATCCCGCTGCCTTCGCCGCGCAGCTTCCTGCGCTGCTCAAAACTCTGCCCCCGAACCGTCTGGCGTTGATCCGCGATGGCGCGCGCCAACTCAAGACGGAGCAGCTCAAAGACGCTGTGGTCCGTTCGTACGATACCTTCAGCGACACCGGTAAGAAGGTCGCCCTCGAACTGATCAAAGAACGCCGCATCACCGAGGCCGCGCGCCTCGGTCTGTCCGCTCTGGACGCGCAGGACGAGGATGCTGCGATTGCCGGCTTCCGCCTGTTGCGCGAGATCGCCGGCAGCGACATGGCCGACACGCTGGTCGCCAAAACGCTCGCCTCCCGCGGTCGTGTCACGCCTGAGGCGCAGAGCGCCCTGGCCGCAGCCGCGCGGCGCGATACCACAGGTGCGTATACCGCCGCACTCGTCAAGGCGTTGGCCGCCGCGCCGGACGCGCAGAAAGCAATCGCGCTGGAGAGTGCCGCACGCATTGGCGGCGCCGAACTGCTGAAAGCGGTCGAAGCGTCGCTGACCGCGCCGCAGCCCGATGTCGCGACCGCCGCCGTGCGCGCGCTCGCCGCCTGGCCGGATGCCGCCGCCCTGCCGAGTCTGCTGCGCGTGGCCGCCAAAGATCCCGACGCACGCCGCCAGACCCTCGCCGTGCGCGGCATCGCCAAGCTCTTCAACACCTGCCAAGTGGATAAGCGGGTGCTCCTGCCGACGTGGCGCACGCTCCGCGCCGACATGAAAAACGCTACCAATCAGGCGACGATCGATGACCTGTTCAAGGAGGAGGTCAATGTCGCGCTGGGCAAGCCGGTCAAGACCGACGTGCCGACCGAAGGCAACAACCTGCCGGCCCATCTGGTGGATGGCACGCTAGAAAAGGCCTGGCACGGCGCGCGCACACCGGCACAAGCCCTGATCGACCTCGGCACCACCGAAACGCTCAGCGCAATGCACATCACCTTCTACCATGCGGATGGACGCACCTACACCTTCAAGTTGGAGTTGTCCACCGACGGCAAGACGTGGAAAGAGGTCGCCGGCAATCTCAATGATGCCAAGCCCGCGACCGCCGAGGGTCTGCGCCTGAGCTTCGCGCCCACACCCGCACGCCACGCGCGCCTGACCGTCATCAAGAACAGCGCCAATCCCGCTATGCATGTGCAGGAGCTAAAGCTCTTCTCCAGCGTCACGCCGTAGCGGTGCGGGCGGGCTGGGAAGTGCTCGTTTTCAAGTTGTTTTTTATCACGCTTGTTGAGCCGTAAGGCACCAACTATGGGCGCGCCTTAAGTTTGACCCGCACGGGGAAGTGATCGGAGTAGCCCGTCTTGAAGGCGTTCCCTTTGGTTTTGCTGCGCACAAACCGGAAGGGAATGGGAGTGCCGTCCTCGTCGCACTGCGCGGGCGTTC
>DAOTMQ010000150.1:0-8709 GCA_035450385.1 Kiritimatiellia bacterium
GGGTGCCCCTAAAAAGAGCCGGTGAACTTTAAATACCTGTCCCTTAGTTGTCCTGCCCATGTTGGCTCACGGGCGAGACGCCCATGCCACGGGGTGTGGCACGGGCATCTCTGCCCGTGTTTGCCCCATGGGCGGGACGCCCATGCCACGGGGGTGTGGCACGGGCATCTTGCCCGTGTTCTGCGTCATCCCCCGGCACGTTCCAGATTCAACGCCAGAAGCCGTTCGAGGATTGCGTCATCAGAGAGATCGGCGGGCCAGCCGTAGGCGGCGGCGACGGCGGCATCAAGCCGAGCATGGCAGTCGGCCAGCCATGTCGGACGGGCGTTGTAGAGCTTTGTAAGGGTGCGCTGCCTGAGTTCTGCGGCTGACGCGCCTTCGGGGTTGAGCCAGCGGTCGCGCTTCACGACAAGGTCACGGGCCGCCTCGGCGATCGCCTCGGTCTCCACGGGACGCGGAAACGTCTCAAAACTGGTCGTCGGTGTGTAGCGACAACCGCTTGCGGCCTCACGCAACTGCGTTCCCTGGGCGCGAGCCCACACTTCATGGAAACGGGAATGGAGAATGCCGAAAAAGGCGTCGTCATCACGGGCGAAGACCAGCGTTCCCTGATTACAAAGCACTTCCGGGGAGACCCAAACAAACAGACGGTGTTTTGATACTCCAGGCGTAGCGATATAACGCCTCTTGTCGCGCAAGGCGGTACGCATTTCAGGCCGGGGTCTGGCGTACTGCCACCACATGCCCCGGTAATCGTCGCGCCGCGTCTCGCGCACAGGCAGAACATTCGCTTTCACGTATTCAAACGGCTTTTCATACTGGGCGGCTTCCCCTATCGGCATCACCCCAAAGTCTATGCTCCACATCCCGCGTGAGCCTTGGGCTATATCGACCGCACTCACGACCGGGCGCACAACGTCGGAGTTGGGACGGCCGTTGGGGTTCCCCTTGTCGGCGAGCATCACAGCGGCGGTTTCAGCATCAATATCAAAGGGCGCTTTGGGGGATGGCCCCATGAAACAGATTCCCCGATTCTCGGCGAGAATAGCCGCCGTTGTGATGTCGGCACATGAGGTGAGATTGGCGTTGATCGTGGCGACCGGGTTGCCGTCGAGAATGCGGGACTGCTCCTCGCCGTCGTCGAAACCGACCATGCTGACGTGGACATTCGCGCCGTCGAGAATCCAGGGGCGGTCGCTCTCGGCCCAGAAGATATCGCCGGATTCCTTGATGCGCTTGAGCACCTCGCGGTTGGCGCCGCCGCGGATGCCCTGGGTGGCGAGTAGTCCGGCGCGCCTGCATTTGCCGGCGGCGATGTGGGCACGGGCCTTCTCGAACCAGTAGCAGCAGAGATCGGCAAACGCCGGCACACGGCCTTCATAAAGAGCGAACAGCTGCTCGACGTAATCGCTCCCAAGCTCCTGCCGGATACGGTTCCCGCCCAGAAACGGCGGGTTGCCGATGATGAAGTCCACGGCGGGCCATTCGGGTTCGCGCACGTTTGTGGCACGGGCATCTTGCCCGTGGGGTGCTGTACTTGTGGCATGGGCATCCTGCCCATGCTGGCTCACGGGCGGGACGCCCGTGCCACATCGGTCCGTGCCACGTTCGCCTGTGTCGCATGCGGCAGCTGTGGCATGGGCATCTTGCCCATGTTGGTTCACGGGCGGGACGCCCGTGCCACGCGCGGTACCTGTGGCATGGGCATCTTGCCCATGTTGGTTCACGGGCGGGACGCCCGTGCCACGCGCGGTACCCGTGGCATGGGCATCCTGCCCATGTTGGCCCACGGGCGGGACGCCCGTGCCACGTCCGCCCGTGCCACACTGAACGCTTATGCCACACGCGACGCCCAGCCATTTCCAGTCTGCCAGTCCTGCTTGTGCTGGATTCTTCAGCACGTACTCCACCTGCTTGCGAAAATCTTTTTCATCTCGGATGAGATGGTCATAATATTCGGCCTGCCAGAATTCGCCGCTCCGGTTCAGGATTTCGTTCGCCTTCTTGGCCGTGAACGATTTCCACGAGTGCAGGATGTCTGCCAAGTTGTGCCCTGCGGCGGGGCGTAGAACGGCATGCACGTGATTGGGCATCACGCACCAAGCCAGCAAGGTGTAGCGGGTGCCGTCGAAATGGGCGAGGGCGTCGCGCACGATGCTGGCGATGCGCTCGTCCTTGAGCCAACATGCGCCATAGCCGCTGTCCAGCCACTTCTCCACCTTTTCCGCATACAACACCGCCAGACGTTGGCGCTCAGACTCGGAAAGGTCGCGTCCCGCTTGGGACGCGGTCTTGACAATGTCCTCTCGCTCCATGATCCACTGCCGCAACACCTCTGACGGCAGAGAATCACACAGCCGGAAGACAACGACATAGGTGGCGTTCTCCTGTGTCCAGTGCGGCAGATAGGCACCGTGACGTATATCCACGCGGGCAAAGGGGTTCAGCATCGTGGCACGGGCGATGTTTGTGGCATGGGCATCCTGCCCATGTTGGACCACGGGCGGGACGCCCGTGCCACCCGCAGCATTCGTGGCATGGGCATCCTGCCCATGTTGGCTCACGGGCGGGACGCCCGTGCCACGTTCGCCCGTGGCACAGTCGATGATGGCGTCCTGCAGCCGGATGTTGTCGGAGAGGGGGCGCAGGATCGGATCGGCGGGGAAGCCGAAACCGTTGACGCGGATCCACTGCAGCCAGCCGATCCAAACGGTCATCTGGGCGAGACCGTGCGCGTAGGGGTTGATCTCGAGGCCGTAGAGCTGCCACGGGCCGACACCGGGCAGGTAGGTGTTCAAGCCGTGCTCGCTAGGGAAGATGACGGCGGCTTCACGTTCGAGGTCTTTCAGCCGCAAAAGGGCGACGTAGAGAAAGTTGCCAGAGCCGCAGGCGGGGTCGAGAATCTTCACTTCGCGCAGCCGTATCAGGAATTGGTGCAGGATGCTGTCGGCCTCGGTCCGCGCCTTCTTGAGGGCGGCGGCACTCAATGGTTTGCGATTAGATGTGGCGCGGACAATGTTCGTGGCATGGGCATCCTGCCCATGTTGGTTCACGGGCGAGACGCCCGTGCCACCCGCGGCATTTGTGGCATGGGCATCTTGCCCATGATGGACCACGGGCGAGACGCCCGTGGCACCCGCAGCATTCGTGGCATGGGCATCCTGCCCATGTTGAACCACGGGCGAGACGCCCGTGCCACACGCGGCATTTGTGGCATGGGCATCTTGCCCATGTTGAACCACGGGCGGGACGCCCGTGCCACGTTCGCCCGTGTCACGCTTCTTTCCGGTAGCCAGCAGGCATTCGATGGTCGCCTTGGTCTCTTCCCAGTCGCGCCGCAACGGCGTCATGACCACGGCGTCCACAACCCGTTCGATGTCCTCGCGCCCGGTGAAATGCGCGCCGAGCTGCGAACGCTTGGCCGGATCGAGGCCGCGCTCGAAGAGGGTGCCGAAGATGGAGGGATCGACGGCGCTCCAGTCGAGCGACGAGACGGCGGCAAGCCGTTTGATGTCGTCGGGGGTGAGGCCGGGGACGGTGTGGTCGTCGAAGAGGCTGCCGTTGAAGTGGCGGATGGCCTCGAGACCGAAATCGCCGCCGGTGGCCATCGCCTCGAAGAGCGAGGTCAGGCTTCTGCCGAACCGCGCGGGGTCTGCGCCGGTCTTCTCTAGCATCCGGGTAAAGATCATGTCGGGCAGGAGTGCCGAGTCTTCGGCGAAGAGGCAAAAAACGATGCGGTCCAGGAAGTGGGCGACGGTGCCGGGGTCGAGGCCGCGTTCACGCATGGCGGCGGCGATCTCGCCGATCCGGGCGGCGGCCTCCTGGGTGACGGCGGCGCTGGTGCGGCCGGGGATGAGAGCCTTGGGATTGTGAAAGACGGCCCGCATGATTTCGATGTTGCGGGGCTCGGCGAGGGCTTCGAGCGGGATTTCGTGGACGTCGGATACGGTGCCGGTGAAGTTGGTGCGCACCACGATGCGATCCAGATCGCACAGGACGAGCAGGGGCGGATTCTCCAGCGCATTGCGGTAGCGCAGGAGCTGGTCAAAGGCGGCGTCGAGATCCTTGTGCTTGCCCTTGTACTCCCAGCCGAAGAAGCCGCGCTTCCAGACATCGGCGAAGCCGTCGCCCCCGCCGTGCTTGGCGGCACCCTTCTCGAAGCAGAATGACTCGCCGGTGGGATCGGCGGCTGCGGGCGTGGGATGGTCAAAGACATGGCAGAGGTCGAGAAAATGCTCTTGCGCGGCGGAGCGTTCCTTTAGCTCCACCTTGCGCCACTTGGCAATGAACTCGTGTACAGTCATAGACAACACAATACCACGCGGATAAAGCCGGGAACAAGGCGGATGTGTAAGCTGACCGTTTCTAGCGTTTCTTGCTCATAAGTGTGGCACGGGCATCCTGCCCGTGTTTTGGCACCATGGGCGGGACGCCCATGCCACGTGTTCTGCATCATGGGCGGGACGCCCATGTCACGTGTTCCGGCATCATGGGCGGGACGCCCATGCCACGAGGGTTTTGCAAGAGCCTCGTCTGCTAAAAACGGAGGGGTTATGGCAGCGCGGCCAAAGCCTGTTGCAGATTCGGGTAGAACATCCGGTCACCCGGCAGATCACCCCAACCGGCTCTTCGGACGATATCTCTGACGCCCGCTTTCATGCCGGCGCAAGCGAACTGCACGTTGGCGGCGGCGCAGTCGCGCATCAGCTCCGTCAACATCGATACGGCCACGCCATCGATATCATTGACGCCGGACATGTCCAGCAGTACCCAGCGCACCTCGGGCTGTTGCGCCAGAAGTTCCCTGATCCGGTCTTCCACAAATCCGGCATTGGCGAAATAGAGGCTGGCCTCGAAACGCAGGATCAGCAGCCAGGGCTGAGTGACCGCATCCGGATAACGCCGGAGGTCGCGAAACTCTTGCTCTCCGACCCGTCCCAGAATCGACATCCCCGGGCGAGCGCTGCGCAGGACGAACAGCATGAGCGAAAAAGCGATACCGGCTAGCAGTCCTTTGTCCATTCCAAAGCCCAGTGTCACCAGAAAGGTCACCACGAAGCTCCAGCCGTCGGCCTGCTTGATTTTAAAGAGGTACCGCGCTTCCTTGAAATCGATCAAGCCGATCACCGCCACCAGAATGATCGCCGCCAATACCGCATTGGGCAGATGGGTGAACAATGGCGTCAAGAACAGCAGCGTCAACAAGACTAGCGCGGCCGTGAAGACCGACGCCAGCGGTGTGCGTGCGCCGGCCTGATAGTTCACCGCAGTGCGGGAAAAACCGCCTGCGACCGGGTAGCCGGAAAACAGGCCGCCTGCCACATTGGCCAATCCCAGTCCAAGCATTTCACGGTTGGCGTCGATGCGGTATTTCTCACGGGTGGCGATCCACTTCGCCACCGCGATGGACTCCATCGTGCCGACAAAGACAATCATCCATGCCGAAGGCAGCAGGTGCCGGATGCCATTCCAAGACATGTCGGGCGAACGCCAAGCCGGCAGGCCGCTGGAAACCTTTCCCACCGCGCGCACGCCGTACGCTTCCAGATTGAACGCCCAGACCAGCAGGATGGCTGCTGCGATAATCGGCAGGGTGACCGGGAAGCGCCAGCGTTTGAAGCGAGCCAGAAGCTGAATCGCGACAGCGCCCAAACCAATCGCAAGTGTCGGCAGATGCGTGTCTGAAAGGTTGCGCAGCACGTCCAGCGCCAGCGCCAGCACGGAGTTTCCGCCCGACAACTTGACCCCCAGCAGGTGCCCGAACTGGCTGAGGCCGATCATAATGGCGCCTGCGGAGGTAAAGCCGCTGACCACGGCATGCGAGACGAAGTTGAGCAGAAAACCCGCACGGCACAGCCCGAGTGCGATTTGTATCGCCCCGACCAGCAACGCCAGCGCGGCCGCCCGACCGGTTATCGTTGCCGCATCGGCAACGGTACCCGCCGGTCCGACGCAGGCATCGGCCACCAACAACGACACGATCGCGACAGGCCCGACCGCAAGTTGCCGCGACGTACCCAAGCACGCATAAGCGAGCAAGGGCACGGTTGAGGCATACAGCCCAACCACAGGCGGCAACCCGGCCAGCATCGCATAGGCCATCGCTTGCGGCACTAACATCACCGCAACAATCAGTCCGGCGATGCAGTCTTTCCGTAAGTCCTGCCGACTGTAGGTCCGCAACCAGGTCACGGCGGGGTTCCTCAGCGGTTTTTCTGCGAGACTTGCCAGGCGGTCATACCGCCGATCAGGCTGAAGACCTTAGAGTATCCCCGGGACTTCAGGATGCTACCGGCGATGTTGGCGCGATAGCCGGAACCGCAGACAACGGTGATGTGACAGGCCTTGTCTAGGTCAAAATCCCCTGCGATGATTTTCCCGATCGGGATATGCAACGCCCGTTCGATATGGCCGGAGTCCCATTCACTGTCGGAACGCACATCCACGATCAGATGATCGGGATACTTCTCAGACACCCTCATCAGACTCTCGGGAGTGAGTTGGGGCAGATGGTCCAAAGGTTTGGCTTGTGCCGCCCATCCGCTGATACCGTCGCCGAGATAACCGATCAGACGGTCATAACCGGCCCGGCGATAGATATACGCGGCTTCTTCTGCTCTGGCGGGTGTGTCCGCGACGATGATGAGATCGGTGTCGGCCGGTATTACCATCCCTAGCCAGTTCACCGAAGATGGTGTCAGTCCGATATTCACGGAGCCCCGGATATGCGCCGCGCCGAAGGCACTCGGCACGCGTGTGTCGACAATTTTTGCTCCTCGATCCAGCGCTTCTTCGACCTGCTTTACATTCAGCAGATTGAAGGGAGCGGCCTTGACCAACGCGGCGGGGCCACGCCGATTCTTATCGACCATTACCGCGAAGTTGTCTGGCCGGACTTGAAAGCCCGTGGTCATGATCTCGTGGAATTGCTCGAAGGGCATGTTGTTCAGCAGCGGGTTGTTGCGGCGCTCAAACCCCAGCGTGGACACCGGTTTTGGGCTCATGCCGCGACCGCACAGCGAGCCTTCACCGTGGGCGGGATAGACTTCCACCCAATCGGGGAAGCGGGCTAGCTTCACGTACAGGCTGTCGTACAAGTTTTTGACCTGCTCCTCCAACAAATCCGCCCCGGCCAGATCAGGCCGGCCGATGTCGCCGATGAACAGAAGGTCGCCCGTCAGTAGCGCAAAAACGTCTTCCGACCGGCTGTGATCCGTCACAGCGAAACTCACCGAGTTCGGCGTATGTCCGAAGGTTTCGATCACTTCCAACTCTGCGGCTCCGAACCGGAAACGGTCGCCGTCGTGCAAGTCTTCATGCGGATAGCCCGCTTCGACACCGGGATGCACATAAATCTTCGCGCCGGTCCGCGCCGCCAGTTCATTGCTGCCGGTGATGTGGTCGGCGTGCAGGTGCGTGTCGAAGATATGTGTGATCCGGACGCCGTGTTGCTGTGCCGCCTGCAGATAACGCTCGACATGCCGCTCGGGATCGACCACACAGGCCGTTCCGGAAGCCGGACAGCCGAGCAGATAGGAGAAACACCCCAGACCGTCCACTTTGAATTGCTGAAACAACATGCCCTGGCCTCCTAGACTAATCTAGGTTCTTGTAGCAGAACCACCAGTCGAACGACTCATACTCTTTGCGGCGCTTCTCAATGACGGCTATGTCCACTGGCGGCGGGACAATGACCTTGTCTTTGATCAGCTCATTGTTTGGCCAGCCTGCCGGCATGGCGCACTTGTTGGCGTCGGAGACCTGCAGCGCCTTGACCGCACGGACGACCTCGTCGATATTGCGGCCGGCCTCCTGCGGATAGTACATGATCAGACGGATGATGCCCTCGGGATCGACCACAAAGACCGCGCGCACCGTGTTGGTGCCCTTGCCGGGATGCAGCATCCCCAGTTTCAGCGCAATGGCGTCATTGGCGGCGATAACGGGAAACTCGATGTCGACCTTCAATTCGCTCTTGATCCATTCGATCCACTTGATGTGTGAGAAAACCTGATCGATCGACATCCCGACCAACTTGCAACCCAGGGCTTTGAATTGGTCATAGCGTTTTTGGAACGCGACAAACTCGGTTGTGCAGACCGGGGTGAAATCCGCCGGATGGCTGAACAGCACAAACCAGTTCCCTTTCAAGTCCCCCGGAATGTTCATCGGGCCCTGCGTGGTCTTGACCGACAACTCCGGGAACTTATCGCCCAACAATGGCATGCTGTTTCTTGTTTCTTCCATGTTATGTTCCCCTTCTACTTACTTGAATGACAATAACGTACCTGACGAATCACACTACACGGTGTGAACCCGGTCTAAAGGAACTCCCTTTACGTACGCAATTGTTCTGAAAAAAGACTCCGATGTCAACCCCCAACGATCGGTTTCAATCGCGCGGTTTCAATCGGTTGTAGTCATCGTTATTCATTCCCCTTTGGCGGCGGTTTCGGGCGGCCTTGTGCTTGCGCTTTCCTGTGTGCCTCGCGCATGGCTTTGCGCTCTTCATCGTTGAGCTTACCGTCGCCGTCCTTGTCGAACTGCTTCATCCTCTCTTGAAACTGCGGACCGGCGTTCGGGCGGCGCTTCTGCATCTCCTCCATCATGGCCTTGCGCTCTTCGTCATTGAGCTTGCCGTCGCCGTCTTTGTCGAACTGCTTTTCGCGCGCCTTGCGGAACTCCTCCATGCGCGCCCTGTTCGCTTCC
>DAOTMQ010000151.1:0-8698 GCA_035450385.1 Kiritimatiellia bacterium
CGGTATCCTCGCTGGCGTGAGCATGTCCGGCGACCTCAAGAACCCGAGCCGTTCGTTACCGCTCGGCACGATCTTAGCCGTATTGACCAGCTACGCGATCTACCTGGCGATCCCGATTTTTCTGAATACCGTCGTGCCGGACCGCGGGGTACTGTTGACCGATTTGCTGATCGTACAAAAGGTCGCGCGTTGGGGGTCGCTGGTCATGCTCGGCGTCTGGGCGGCTTCGCTCTCCAGCGCGGTCGGCTGTCTGCTCTCGGCACCGCGCACATTGCAAGCTCTGGCGTATGACGGCGTTGTGCCAAGGTTTTTGGGGCGCGGTTTCGGTGCTGGCAACGACCCGCGCATCGCGACGTTGCTTGCCATAACGATCGGTGCCGTGGGCGTTCTGCTGGGCGATATCAATATGATCGCGCCCGTTCTGACCATGTTCTACCTTACGACGTATGGACTGCTCAACCTCTCCGCCGCATTCGAAGAGCTGATGGGCAACCCTTCGTGGCGGCCGACGTTCCGTGTGCCTGCGCTCTTCTCGCTGATCGGCTTTGTCCTGTGCCTCCAAATGATGCTGATGATCAGCGCAGGATGGACACTGGTCGCGATCGCTTTTGTCGCCGCCATCTATTGGATCATGAAGCGCCGCGCGATGCGTGCGCGCTGGGGCGATATGCGGGTCGGCCTGTTGATGTTCGGTGCGCGTATCGTGGTGCGGCGTCTGGCGCGGCACACCGGCGGCGAGCGTAACTGGCGTCCGAACTTGCTGGTGTTGGCGGGCGCACCCACGCGCCGCTGGCACTTGATCGAGATGGCCTACGCCATTTCACGTAACCGCAGTTTGGTGACCGTCGCCTCAGTCATCCCCGAAAACACGTGGACCGCCGAACGCGCCGAAAATCTGCGTCTGTCGATCCGCGGCTATCTGGAGAAGCAAGGGGTGGAAGCGCAGGTCCGCATCCAGCCCGGCGAGGATCACTGGTCGGGCATCCGCGAACTGGTGCGCGCCTATGGTTACGGGCCGCTCACGCCCAACACGGTGTTGATCGGCGTCTCGGACAAGCCGGATGCGCTGCTGCCCTTTGCGCGGTTAGTGCGGCTGGTCGCGCACACCCGCCGCAACCTGATCATCGTGCGGGAAACAGACGACGAAAACACCACAGACGCCGAACCGTGTATCGACATCTGGTGGCGCGGTCTCGCGCCCAATGTCGCCTTCATGCTGGCACTTGCCTGCATGGTCAGGCGCAGTTCCGATTGGTCAGGTGCCCGGTTGCGTCTGTGTCGTATCGTCGAGAAAGAGGAGGCGCGTGACGAAGCGCAGCGCACGCTCGGCGCTTTCCTCACCCAAGCACGCGTGAATGCCGAAGTCGCGGTGCTGATACAGGATGGACGCCCCGCATTCGAGCGAATCAGAGAGGCCTCGCGCGACTCATCCCTCGTTTTCCTCGGCGTACGTAAACCCAATGAGACTGAATCCGACGAAGCCTACGCGACGTATACCCGCGCGTTCCTCGAAGGCACCTCCGGTCTGCCGCTGACCGTCTTTGCCATGGCCGCCGAAACCGTCGACTTCCAAGGCATCTTCCAGTCTGGGGCCTGACCGTCTCCCAAAAAAGGAAACCGCATGCACGCACGAATAAGCCACCGAAACGTTTTCGCACTTTTCCTGTCGCTCTGGGCCTGTGCCGTACCGTGTGCGCGGACTGCGGAAGCTGTTACAACGGGCAACAAGCCAGTCTTCGCGCTCGACCAGCAAGACCCGCGTCTGACGGCCGGACAGCCCATCGAAGTCGCCGACCGTCCAGAACTGCGCCTACACCCAGGACTGGAGATCACATGCCGCTTCCGGCTCGACAAACTCAGGAACGGCACCCAGAACTTAGCCTCGAAAGATGGCGAGTTCCTGCTGCGCGTGGATGAGTCAAAGAACGAGAGCGGACACCTCTCTTTCTTCGTCCAGATCGAAGGCAAATGGGAACATCGGCTGCGCGGACCGGTGGTCGAAACGAACACCTGGTACGATGTACACGCGGTATGGACAGGACACTCGATGAGCCTGACCGTCAACGGCGAGAACTTTAGTCAGTCGCGTATGGGCCGCATCAGGCCCGGATCGAAACCGCTGTTGGTCGGACCGGTCACCGGTACGCTCGCGCATCTCGAGGTATTCAACCCGGCCTTGGAACGGACCGCGCTTTTGACGGCCCTGTCCACAGAGACGGCGGCTCCGGCCAAGTCCCGCTCGGGCTTCTTCCGCTCAATAAGGGACGCGTTCACCTCCGCCCCCTCCCCCAGTGCTGAGCACCCTGATATCCCGGTTGTGTTGGGCGGGCCTGCAGCATGGACCGGCTGGCAACCGCTCAACGGCGCCGCATGTCGGCAGGAAAAGGACGCGCTCATCACCGACTTCCCCAACACGACGGCTATGTTGGCAAGCCCGGCACTGTCAATCGATATCGCCCCCTATCCTTTCCTCTGTCTCGATATCGACACCGACGGTCGCGGCGCGACAGGTACCCTCGATTTCATCACCGATTCCGGTACCGGATCGATCAGCTTCCAACTGCAGTCGAGCGGTCGGCCCACGATCCTCTCCGGTACGATGTCCGATGCCTGGACAGGGACGCTGCGCCGTCTGGCCGTGAGTTTCTGCGGCGCGACCGGACCAGTGCGAGTCCGCAATGTGACCCTGGCGAACCGGCCCGTCGGCAAACCTGTCTTTTACATCCGCTCGCTCGCCGCAGGCCGCGCCAAGCTGCGCCCCGACCGCGAAGAGAGCGTAGTGGCCGGTATTCAAAACGTCGGTGGTGAAGCTGAAGCGATCATCGCGCGTCTAGAAGTACCCAAAGGGATCACCGCCATCGACGGCACCAAGCGGTGCATCGAGTGGTTGGGCATGGATGATTTCGACATGGTGACTTGGCGCATCCGGGCCGCGCGTCCCGGCACCTACACCGTGCGCTTGACCGTCTCCGCCAAGGGCGCGGAGACCAGTGTGCAGGATCTCGCGCTGACGGTCGAGCCGTGCCCCGACCTGCCCCGCACCGGCTACGTGCCAGTGCCGCAACCGGCCAAGACCGACTACATCAACCTCATGCACTACTGCGCGCTCTGGAAGGAGGGCACGCACTGGGGCTGGAAACGGATCGAACCTTGGCCGGAAAAGCGTCCGGCTATTGGCTGGTATGACGAGGGCACGCCTGAAGTAGCCGACTGGCACATCAAGATGGCCGTGGAACACGGCATCACCGGCTTCATCTACTGTTGGTACCGCGCCGACTACGAACCGACCATCAGCCAGCGCCTCGGTCACGCGATTCACGAGGGTCTTTTCAACGCCAAGTACCGCGACGCCTTCACCTTCACCATCATGTGGGAAAACGGCTGCGCCAAAGGCGTGAGGGACGAAGCCGACCTGCTCGACAACGTGCTGCCGTTCTGGATCAAGACCTACTTCACCCATCCTTCGTACCTCAAGATCGAGAACCAGCCGGTCCTTTTCGTATGGCAGCCGCGTGTCCTGCTCGCTGAACTGGGCGGCCCAGAAAAAACGAAAGTGGCGCTCGACAAAATGCGCGAACAGTGTCGCCAGGCCGGTTTCAGCGGCCTGCGCGTGATCGCCTGCATGAGTGCGGCCAACGCCAAGCTCGGCGCGGACATCGCCGCCAGCGGCTGGGACGCGGTCACGGGGTACGGCCTGTCGCCCGCTGGCGTCAAGACGGTCGGCGAAGACCTCGCGGGGCTCGCCTACCGCGACCACGCCGACGTGCTCAGCCGCTACCGGCAAACGTGGATCGACCGTGACGCCAGCACCGGCGATGTGCCGGACATTCCGAACGTGGTCATGGGCTGGGACGAGCGGCCGTGGGGGCGCGTCAGGCGCGGTAGCGGCAGTTACATCAAAGACCCCAAGGCCGAGAATTTCGAGGCGGCCTGCCGCGATGCCAAAGCACTGGTCGACGCCAAACCGGCCGGACGTTGGGATAGCAAGATCGTGGTCTTCGACAACTGGACTGAATTCGGCGAGGGTCACTACGTCGAGCCGACCACCGGTACGGGCTTCACCTTTGTCAATGCCATCAAACGCGCCTTCTGCAGCGCATGGGCACCAGAGACCGTAACCGATATCATCCCCGAAGACGTGGGACTGCCGCCGCCGCAGAGGCGCTATGAGGCGGTCCGCGCCGGCTTTGGCGACCGCATGCCGTGGCAATCGCTCCGCATCACCGGCGACCTGTTGGCCAACTGGACCTTTGAGACCACAACCCGCGATGGGCTTCTGGCGGACGTCTCGCCGAATGGCTGCCACCTCGCCTGCGATGGCGTCACGCTGGAAGAGGGGCGTGGCGGCCAGGTGCTGCGCTGCGGCAAGGGCGGCGCGACCGCAGCAATCCCCGCGCCCTTTTTCAGTCCTGGCGGCGTGACCGTCGCCCTCTGGTGCAAACCCTCCGAGAAAGGACAAAGCGACCGCTGGATGCTGAACACCGTAAGCGGCAGCACGGACGGCTACCGTCTCGGGCTTGGCGGTGGCCGAGCGACTTGGCAGGTGCCGCGCGAGCCGTGGAGCCACTCGTTGACCAGTCCGGAGGTGCTGCCCGTCGATGCGTGGTCGCACGTAGCGGGCACCTTCGACAACACCACCATGCGCCTCTACGTGAACGGCAAGGAGGTTGGCACGCTGGAGCGGCGCGGCTTCATCAATCCGGGCAACAGCATCACGGTCGGCGCGTACAGTGTCGATCTGGATCGCGCGCGCTTCCGCGGTTGTCTTGATGACGTGCGCCTCTACCGGCGTGTGCTGACGGCCGACGAAATCGCGAAGTTGGCGAAAGAGTAAAAAAGAGAGTGCCACCTAAACGCGGAAATGGTGTATAGTTCTGCGTGTAAAAGACGGGAAACGCATGGTGTCGTTTTCCATGAAAACCTATCGACAGGGAGATGACTATGGCAGATCGCTCGGCAAAGTCCGATGCCCCCGTGGTGCCGCGGGAGTTTTTGTTTCCGTTCGTGCTAACCACCTCGCTTTTCGCACTCTGGGGCTTTGCGAATGACATCACCAATCCGATGGTCGCCGCCTTCAAAAATATCCTGCTTATCAGTAATTTTGAGAGTTCCCTGGTTCAGTTTGCCTTTTACGGGGGCTATTGCGTGATGGCCATTCCGGCGGCAATCTTCATCAAGCGGTTCACCTATCAGTCCGGCCTCATCCTCGGGCTTGCCCTGTACGCAACGGGCTGTCTCTTGTTTATACCCTCGGGCTGGATGATGGCCTTCTGGGCCTTTCTGCTCGCCTACTTCATCATGACCTGCGGGCTCTCGTTCCTCGAAACCAGTGCCAATCCCTACATCCTGTCTCTAGGACCCGAGGAGACGGCAACCCGCCGCCTCAATTTTGCACAGGCGTTCAACCCCATCGGGTCTCTCACGGGCATGCTTGTGGCCAAAAACTTCATCCTCCAAAAACTGGATCCCATGCCCGAGGAAGCCCGCCGGGCCTTGCTCGCCAGCGATCCATCGAAATTCAAAGCCATTGCCGATCACGATCTCGACGTCATCATCCTGCCCTACGTGTTGCTGGGGCTTGTGGTGCTCGTCACGATGGTGATTTTCATCATCGCCAAGCTGCCGCGGAACAAGAACGAAGGCCACGTTTCTCTCGATTTGGGCCCCACCTTCCGCAGGCTGGTGTCGAACCGCCGCTACACCGCCAGTGTCGTTGCCCAGACCTTCTATGTCGGCACGCAGATCATGTGCTGGACGTTCATCATCCAATATGCCGAGCAGACCTTGGGCATGACCAAGGCGGACGGCCAATTCTACAACATGATCGCCATGTTGATTTTCGTCACCAGCCGTTTCATCTGCACGTTCCTGCTCAAGTTCTTTAATCCCGGAGCCCTCTTGTTCGTACTCGCCACAGGCGGCCTCTTGCTGATCGTCTGGACCATCTTCGGCGGCGGGAACCCCGAGGCCGGCGCGGCATTAACCGCTCAACTCCAACAGGCGACGGGGGACGCCACTGGCCCTGCTTCCGCCGCTGCCGCGCTGGGCGTCTACCTCAAAGCTCCCTTCCTGATTTCCGGCATGTCCGGCCTCATGGCGCTGGTCGGCGTATCCGCCTGCATGTCGCTGATGTTCCCGACCATCTACGGGATCGCGCTGGAGGGTCTCGGGGACGACGCCAAACTCGGAGCGGCCGGCCTGATCATGGCGATCGGCGGCGGTTGTCTCATGCCCCCCATCCAAGGCTGGATCATGGATCAAGACGCCTTCAACCTAGGCTTTATGTCCCTCGCCAGCGTGCGGGCCTCATTCGTCCTCCCGCTCATCTGTTTCGCGGTGATCATGGTCTACGGCTGGAAAATGTACCGCAGACGTGTTTCCCCACTGCCAACCTGTAACGTATAGTACCTTATGCCTCAGAAAACCGTTTCACGGCGTTCGAAGAAAAAAGCCGTCAAAACCTTCGTGCTCGACACCAACGTGCTGCTCCACTCACCGGTAGCCCTCGCCGTGTTTGACGACAACCATGTGGTCTTACCGATGGCCGTGCTCGAAGAACTGGACAAGTTCAAGACCCAGAGTTCCGAACTCGGACGCAACGCGCGCGAGTCGATCCGCAAGCTGGACGCATTGTGCCAGAACGGCAAGCTCGCCGAGGGCGTCAAGCTCCCCGGCGGCGGCACGCTGCGCGTGCTGGCGACCCCCGAGATCGAAAAAGCCGGCCTGGAGGAGCACACCCCGGACAACGCTCTGATCCGGCTCGCCTACTGGCTGGGACGGCAGGGCGAACGCGTCATCATCGTCTCAATGGATATCAATGTCCGCGTCAAGGCCAACGCCGTCGGACTCGACGCCGAGGACTTCGAGCACGAAAAGGTCAACTTCGACGAGCTTTACAGCGGCTATCTGGAAACCACCGCGCCGCTCTCGGTCATCAAGCGGCTCTACGACGGACAGGTGCTCGACTCGACTCCAGAGAAGTACCACCCCAACATGTTCCTGCACCTGACCGCCACTGGGAAGAGCGACCTCAAAGTCATCGCGCGCGTCTTCCCGGACGGCACGCTGTCCGAGATCAACCTCGCGATCGACACCGTGTATGGTATCCAGTCGCGCAACATCGAGCAACGCATGGCACTCGAACTGCTGATGGATCCCGCCGTCAGCATCGTCACGCTCGTCGGGCAGGCCGGCACCGGTAAGACGCTGCTGGCGCTGGCAGCCGGTCTGCACCTCGTGCAGCGCGAACGCCTCTACGACCGCATCCTCGTCTCGCGCCCGATCGTACCGCTCGGCAAAGACATCGGCTATCTGCCCGGCGACAAGGAGGAGAAGCTCTCGCACTGGATGGAGCCGATCTTCGACAACCTCGACTACCTGTTGCGTAAGACGCAGCCCGACCAGCCGCCGGCCGGCGCCAAGAAGCGGCCGCGCCTGCTGACGCCCCAGGAGCGCATCACCCAACTGCTCGACAGCGACACGCTGGAACTGGAAGCGCTCACCTATATCCGCGGACGCTCCATCTCCAGACAGTACATGATTATTGATGAAGCGCAGAACCTCACGCCGCACGAGGTCAAGACCGTGGTCAGCCGCGCGGGCGAAGGCACGAAGGTCATCCTGACCGGCGATCCCTACCAGATCGACAACCCCTACCTCGACGCATCCAGCAACGGCCTGACCTACGCGGCCGAACGTCTGAAGGAGCTGCCGCTCCACGGCCATGTAACGTTGCGTCAGAGCGAACGCAGTCAACTGGCGGCAGCCGCCGCCAAATATCTCTAACCCGCACACCCATGACTATACCCGCAATTCCTGGCAACACGTTCTATCAGAAATGGTCGGTTTTCGTCGCCACCGGCTTCGGCCTCGGCCTGATCACGCCAGTCGCCCCCGGCACGGTCGGGTCGCTGCCCGGCGTACTGCTCGCCCTGTGGGTGTCGCAGCAGCAGCTCGCCCTGCAGATCCTCGTGTGCATCGGCATGACGCTGCTGGCGGTGCCGGTGTGCGATGTCGCCGAGCGCGTACTGGGCAAGAAAGATGACGGACGCATCTGCGCGGACGAATGGATGCTCTTCCCGATCTGCACGATCGGCCTGCCGCTCTTGCAGCACCTCTGGCTGGTGCCGCTCTGCTTCGTGGTGGCGCGCGTCTGCGACATCATCAAGCCGCCGCCAGCCCGCCAGCTTCAGGCGATCCCCGGCGGCCTCGGCATCGTGATCGACGACCTGTTCGCATCACTCTACGCGCTCGCCCTCAACCACGCGCTATTCCGCGCCATCCTCGCCTTGTAATATTGCGACCACTCAGTGGTCGCAATGATGAGTGTAAAAACGCTGCACGCTGCCAAAGCCCCGAAGGGGCGGTTTCACCTTAGCCCAGGGCAAGCGAAGCGCAGCCCTGGGTCACGATGCCAACATTCTGTGGCCTGAAGGGCCACTTCAAGAAAACACATTTTCAGCGTGACGAAGCTCGACTGCGCCACGATCTAGTTCCGCGCAACGCCGACGAATTTCCTCCCGCCATTTAATCGATAACGGAGGACTATCGGGCGCGTCAAGACTCTCAATCAATTTCTCAACCACGAACGCCCGCAGCGGCGACGGCAGTTTCAGTGCCTCGGTCATAACGTTTTCAACAGTCGCATTCATGTCACCATTGTACCATTTCTAGTCCCGCCAGCAATCAGCCTTTTCCC
>DAOTMQ010000152.1:0-8661 GCA_035450385.1 Kiritimatiellia bacterium
GGCGAAAATTAATGAAGATGATTGACCCATGCGTTTCCGACCATGCAGGCAACGGTGCGTACAAGCAAATCCGCGTTGTGCGTCAGGATTATCGCTTGACCGGAAACTCGACCAACGCGACGCTTCCGTGACCAAAGGCGCGTCGGGAGACGAAATTTCGACGGGTGACTCACAACTTACAATCATCACACCAAACGGGAACTAAAAGTGAGACATTGCACAAGCGGGATTTTTTTCGGATTGACCATACTGGTTCTACCGCCTTTGTGCGGGGGCGTTACAAATGGTTTTGAGAACGCCTTGATCGAACTGGAAGAACAGGCGGCATCAAATGTCCTTGCAGCCGTCACTACGGATGATGTCGAACCGTTGCGTGCGGCCACATGGGCGTTCGGGCAGTTTCTGACCAAGTACGGTAAAGCAAGACGCGAGACATGGGATGCCGCGACCTTGACACGGCTGAACAAGCTCCGGCTCATGTTTGCACAAGCCGCCTTTTCCATGAGGGACCGGCGTTTCGATGCTGAAAAAGAAAAGGAGAGAGTCCGCGATTCCTCAGTGTCTTCCCAAGATCACGCGAAATGGAAAGCCGTTTTCAATCGCGAGGCTCAATTGGAGATGATCCACAAAGGGTTTGTCATGGAGGCGCGTCACCATGGAGGCGTGACTGAAGGAGTGTCTGGGGACAAGACCCAAGCATTCAAGCGATTGGTTGAAGAGACCGTCAAAGACGAGGAACTTAAAGGGGGGCGACGACAAACAACGGGGCGACGGTTACGGCACGGTGCCTCGAAACCTTTTCGCGCCCCGTCCGATGAAGGAGCCCGGGCGTGCGGTGGAACTGTCGTCAAAATTTTTGATGCGTCTGCCCTGGAGCTTATGAGGTATTACAACTCGACAAGCGCGAACATGCCTTTGGCGAAGGGGCCGGGGTTGACGACGAGTGTAGAGCCGCAGTGACTGCGCGATGCGGCTTCGTGGATGTGGCCCGAGAGGCAGCAGACAGGCTGGTAGCGGTCGATAAAAGCGCGCAGCGCGTGCGAGCCGACATGCGAGCCGTCGTACAGCATGTCGGTCGAGGTGCCGTAAGGCGGCTGGTGGACGACCAGAATGGTCCGCGAGGCATCCGTCGCACACACTTGGTGCAGGCGCTTGAGATGTGCGTCGTACTCCGATTCCGGAAACTCGGTAGGGGTCGGCGAGGGGCAGGGCAGTGCCCCGCCGAGGCCGGTCAGCGTCCATTCGCCAAGCGTCACGCAGCGTGCGTGCAGATTGGTCCAGCCGTCCAGCGCGCCGTCGAGTTCCATGCAGTCGCAGTTGCCGATCACAAAGTAACAGGGCAGGTCGGGAACGCGCAGCGCATCCGCGACACGTTGGATCTGGCTGTGCGATCCGAAGGTGGTGAAGTCGCCGCACATGATCAGTGCGTCAACCCCTGCACAGGCCTCGTGCAGCGCACCAACCTGTTTGGTGTGCCCGTGCACGTCGGAGATCACCATGAGTTTCATCTGCTGTTTCCTCTTTTCCTCAAGACAGCGCGAAGCCGGCGTCCGGCGCAAAGGTGATGCCGTGTTTGCACGATGGAATTTCGGCCGGATCGGTGCCGATCAACTGGAGGGGATTGTAGAATCCGATGCGCAGCAGGTCGTCCAGTGAAAAGCAGCCGAGGGCGTGCAACACATTCATACACTCCAGCATGGTGGCCGAGGAGCCCACCAAGCACTGCTTTTCGGGATTGTGGAGGCGTCCGTCCGGATCGAGCACGGCATGGTTACCCAGCACGTCGTAGCGCCCCGGCGGCAGACCTGCCGCAGACGCGGCATCGGTTGTCGCGATCAACCGTTCCACCCCGGCCGCGCGCGCGAACACTTTGAGCACATGACAGGGCAGGTGGTGTCCATCCGGGATGAAGAGGATCTTGAGCCGATCTTCGGCGAGTCCGGCGAGCAGGGGATTGTCGTGCCGGTGTACTTGATTGGGCATGCCGTTGCCAAGGTGTGTGAGCGCGGTGGCGCCAGCCTCGGCGAGCCGCGCCAGATCTTCGGGGCCGGCCAGATGATGGCCGCATGAAACCGCCACGCCGCAGGCGACGGCGTGACGCGCGAGTTGATCGGCACCCGGCGCTTCCGCCGCAATCGTCAGCAGGCGCAGCCTTCCGTCTGCCCACTCCCGTAGCTTGTCGAAGGCTTCGCATGAGGGCGCGAGCACGGCCGCCGGATTATGTGCGCCGACCGCGCCGGGTTCCGCCGAGATGAACGGGCCTTCGAGGTGGAAGCCCAGAATGTGGCGGTCGAGCATGGCATCTTTTTTGAGCGCGCGCACGATGATCGTGAGATTGCGGCGCAGCAGTGCTTCGTGGTTGGTGATCAGAGTCGGCAGAAACGCCGCAGTGCCGCGCTCCAGCAACGTGCGCGCGGCATGGATGAAGCCTTCTTCGGTGAGGGCTTCGCTGCTGAAGTCCACGCCGACGAAACCATTGACTTGGAGATCGACGAAGCCGGGGATTTTCAGTGCAGTCTTCATGATGATGGTTCCTTTCAGGTTTGAGGCTCTTGCAAAATCTCTCGTGGCATGGGCGTCCCGCCCATGAAACACGGGCAAGATGCCCGTGCCACACCTGTAAGCAAGGGGGCTTGCAAGAACCTCGTTTGCGTGATTGTAAAGACGGGTATCATGGATCTTGCGCAGGCTTGCGCTTCAGAGCTTCGACATGCGCCATACGTTTTCCGATGGTCTCTTCATAACCTTGGGTGGTAGGCCGGTAATAGTGCTTGTCGACCGGAAGATAGTCCTGCCGGACGGTGTGCTGGTCGTAATCGTGCGGATATTTGTAAGGCTCATCAGGTTCGTCGCGGCCGATCGCCTTAACATGCAGGTTTTTGAGATGCTCCGGCACGGCCAGCAAACGGCCGGAGCGCACATCCTTGAGCGCGTCTTCCACGGCCAGGTAGGAGGCGTTGCTCTTGGGCGCGGTGGCGAGGTAGGTGGTGGCCTGCGCCAGTGTGATGCGCGCCTCGGGCATGCCGATGAACTCGACCGCCTGCATCGCAGCCACGGCGACCGTGAGTCCGCGCGGATCGGCGTTGCCGATGTCTTCGGAGGCAAGGATGATCAAGCGGCGCGCGATGAAGCGCGGGTCTTCGCCGGCTTCGAGCATCTTGGCGAGCCAGTAGACTGCTGCGTGCGGATCGGAGCCGCGCACCGATTTGATGAAAGCGGAAATCGTGTCGTAGTGTCCGTCTTCATCTCTGTCGTAGAGCACCATCTTGCGTTGGACGCACTCTTCGACCACACTGTGCGTCAGCCGGATCACGCCGTCGGCATCGGGCGGCGTGGAGAGCGCGGCCACCTCGAGTGCAGTCAGTGCGCGTCGTGCGTCACCGTCGCAGATTGTCGCCAGGAAGGTCATGGCGGCCGGCGCAAGATCGATCTGCAGGTGGCCCAACCCCTGCGCGGTGTCGGTGAGCGCACGCTGAATCAGCGCGGTGATTGCTTCTTCGTTCAGCGGACGTAGCTCGAAGACCAGCGAGCGTGATGTCAGCGGACTGTTGATGAAGACATTGGGGTTATGGGTGGTTGCGCCGATTAGCGTGACGGTGCCGTTCTCCACATAGGGCAGCAGCACGTCCTGTTGCGATTTGTTGAAGCGGTGGATTTCATCCACGAACAGCACGGTGCCGGGGCTGTCCTTGAACAGCCGGGCGGTCTCGCACACTGTGCGCAGTCCGGCGACATTGGAGAGCACGCCGGAAGTGCGTTCAAAGCGGCGGCGGGTGACCCGCGCGATGACCTCGGCAAGCGTGGTCTTGCCGCAACCCGGAGGTCCGTAAAAGATTAGGTTGGTAAGCCGGTCGGCCTCGATGACGCGGCGCAACAGCTTGCCGGGGCCGAGGATGTGGTCCTGGCCAAGCACGTCTTCGAGCGCGGTGGGGCGCATGCGCGCCGCCAGCGGCTGCCGGTGTTGCGCGGCAGCGCTTTCCGCTGCGGTGCCTTCATCGATATCGCTATCGGCAAAGAGATCTGTGTCAGGGTCACTCATGGTTTGAACGGCGTATACGCGTGCCCAACATGATGACGAGGATCACACCGAAGGCGCCCACAGCGTTGGCAAGCGCGTCCATGGGATCCTGTCCCCGCGAGCGCGTAAAAAATCCTTGAGCGAGCTCCATCAGCGCTCCGTAAAGAGAGGCGGCCGTAGCGGCCGCCAGCGGCGGCCCGGGGCGTTTGCGCGCTTCGGGAGAGAGTGCATGATACAGCGCCAGGCTCAGGGCGGCATATATCAGCGCGTGTATCCATTTGTCCACATGGGGGATGGACGACGAGTTGCTAAAACGGGAAAAGAAGCGGGCGGGCAGCAACGACATCGTCGGGATCAGCAGCGACAGCATGACGGCCGGCCCGTAACGGTAACAGCGTTGTTTCAGTTGATCGACGGTTGGGATCATGGTGTGGCGGCGGGTGCGGCAGCCGGTGCGGCGTCGGGTGCGGCGGCCGGTGTGGCAGGTGCCTCGATAGTCGCTGGATCTGCACAGGCAGGCTGTTTGCGTTTGAGGCAATCGGGCATCGCGTTGTCCAGCACACCGGCCATCCAGAGCGCGCCGACAATCGCTGCGAGCACCAGCAGCGTGATCACGGTATTGCGCGTTGAGGTGTCGTCCGCATACGGATCCTTGAGTTCGCGCGTGGCATTCTCCGGTAGCGTGGCCTCGCTCGTGAAGAGACGCCCCAGTTTGAGCGAGAAGCGCAGGCGGCGGTTGACCGCCCATCCACAGGCGTTGAGGATCGGTGCCAGATCGCGCGCACGTAGCTTGAACCATGTGAGAATCATCGACGGCCCGGAGACGATCAGAATGACTGCGGCCACGCCGACCAGCGTCTTCCAGAGCGGCAGTCCGGCCAGCACGCCGACCAAGCCACCTACAGCCGAACCGATTAAGCCGATCGCGATGCCGAGTGCCGCGACCGAGGAGGCCAGCGCCGCGCCATCCATTTTCTTGGGTGCTTCAGGCGCGGCGGCGGATGCCGGTGCCGCCGCAGCGGCGCTCGCCGAGTCGACCTGCTTGGAGGCTGCGGCCAGCGCGGCATCCTGCTTGGAGGCGAGGAGCTTGTTGATCTGCGTGGAGATCATTGCTGCGATCTTGCGCCACGGCTCCCAGAATGCTTCCTTCAAAGAGATCGCGTTGTCCACGATCTTGACGATCGTCGCATCCCAGTCCTTGCCGTCGAGATCGTAGAAGATACCGTTGCGGCCCACCCACAGTGTCTGCGCAAAACCGGCTGTAAAGGCGGCACAAATGGTACGCGTCTCTTTGGTGGCAGAACGGGTGAGCGTGCAATAGGCGAGGCAGCACTTGCTGGCTGCCGCCAGCGTCGCGTGCGCGTCGACGCTATCGACATGGAAGCAGAGGTCAGCGGCACGCGCGTCCATGTAGAGCGTCCCGACTTGGAAAATCGCCGTGGCGTTAGGGTCGTAGAGCCGTCCCATGTTGACGTAGTTGTTCAGCAGGGTCACCAGATTGGCGTGATAGCGGATCAAGCACTCTACCTCGGTGATCTGCGCGTTTTCGGCTTCCAACTCCAGATCTTTGGCGATCAACTCGGTGATGGCAGCCTTGACTTTGTCGTCGGCACAGGCTTCCAGCCGGTCGGCGGATAGCGCGGCCACCTCCTTGCCGACCTCCGCGGCCAGCCAGGCGTCGTAAGGGGCCAGTTTGGCTTTGATGGTTTGCCACTGCGCGGCAGAAAGCGCGGTCACGCTTTTCTTGAGTAACGGTTTGACGGCCGTGGCATGAAACGCCGCCAGCGCGTCGGCCCAGTAGGGGTTGGCTTCGCTGAGTAGCGGCAGGTCACGGTCCGCCTCGATCTTGGAGAGCGGGAAAGCGGCGATTGCCGGTAGCGTGTCGCTCAACTCTTGGTCGGCCAATGCGGCCAGATCGGCATCGGTGCGACTGAGCGCCTGCGCGGCGCGCGGGTCAAAGGCAGCCATGCGGCAACGCGTGAAATAGTCATCGATTTTGACGCGCACGGCGGCGGTGGCGGCCGCTGCCGCTGCGGTCTTTTTGCCGAGCGGCAGAATGGCGGGATCGGCCTTGGCTGCCGCTTCCCATTGCAGGCGCGCAGCGACCGCCTCGAAGAAGGCGTCGGTCTTGGCCTGGTTTACGCCCGGCTTACCGCTGCGGTCGGTCTCGGCGCCGAACAGGGTGATGATATCTGTGATCGTCTGCTGGATCGCCGGATCGTCGGCGGCTTCGGCCGGCACGATGCCGTCGCCGTTGAAGCGGGTTCCAGCGAAGATTTTGGCGGTGTCGGTAACGTCCGCAAGGCTGATGGCATCTGACTTGCCCTTGCCGAGGTTAGAGAGGATGCGTTTGGCATTGACGAGCAACGCCTTGCCTTCGGGCGTGGTGGTCGAGATGGCGTCAAGCTTGACCGTGTCGGAGCCGTCAAGCAGGGAGTCGAACGAGGCCAGGCGCGCGGCGAGCCAGTCGATGGCACCGAGCAACTCAGGGACACGGATGCGGCCGTCATTGTCGGTGTCCAGCAGCGCCAGCGTCTCGGCATCGAGCCTGAGGCCGCGCGTGGGACAACTCAGGGCCGTCCACAGTTTTTGGTCCAACGAGGCGAGATGCTCGATGTCACTGCCTGTTGTCAGGAGTGCCTGGTCGAGTCCGCAGGTACGGAAGAAACGCCAAGTGTGTGAACGGGGTGCTGTCGTGTCCATAGGAACCATTCCCTTTTGTCGTGTTTTAGTGTACGGCCAACATCGTTTCAATCGCGCGCCGGGCCTTGCTGGCAGTGGGCTCGGGGACTGTGACGACGGTGCGCATGTCGCGGAGACTCCACAGGATTTTTTCTAATGTGATTCTTTTCATGTCGGGGCAAACTGCCTGTTCGAGCAGGGGGCGGAACGTTTTTTCGGGGTTCTCTTTCCGGAGGCGGTGCAGGATGCCGGTTTCGGTACCAATGATGAACTCGGTTTCGTTGCGGGTCTGGACATAGTGGCACATGCCGCCGGTCGAGAGCACGGCATCAGCGGCGTCGCATGCCGGCTTGGGACATTCGGGATGGATCAACACAAGTGCCCCGGGGTGTCGGGTGCGCGCATCGCGGATCATGGATTCCGTCAGGCGGGCGTGTATCGGACAACATCCTGGCCACAGGATAAACTCACGTCCGAGCTGTCCGGCGGTGTTGGTGCCGAGATGGCGGTCCGGCACGAAGATGATCGGTTGGTCCGGCGCATAGTTGCTTACGACCTGCACCGAGTTGGCGGAGGTCACGCAGCAGTCGCTTTCGGCTTTGACCTCGGCTGTGCTGTTGACATAACAGATGACTTTAGCGTCGGGATGCTGCGCCTTGAGGGCGCGCAACTGCTCGCCGTTGATCATGTCGGCCATGGGGCAGCCCGCGTCCGTAGCTGGCAGCAGTACCGTCTTGTCTGGATTGAGGATTGCGGCGGTCTCGGCCATGAAATGGACACCGCAAAAGACAATGATATCCGCCTGAATGTCGGTCGCTTTGTGAGCCAACTCCAACGAGTCGCCCGTAAAGTCGGCGATGTCCTGCACCTCCCCAGGCTGATAGTTGTGCGCCAAGATAACGGCTGAACGCTCATGCTTCAGCCTCAGGATATCCTCCTGCAAAGTATCACTCATTCGTTCAGCATCCATCATTTGTTTCAAAGGTGCCACTATTTATAGCACAGTTGCATCAAGCCGGATATGAGAAAAGTGGGGCGAGGGTAATCGGTTGGACGAGCGTCTGCTCGTCCGGCGGCGTAAACGCCACCCACAAAACGGGGCGCACGCTAGTCATACGAGCGAAAGCGCTCGCGCAGCAGGCGGTACAAGCCGTGGATGCCTGTCGGCCAGAGGCGCGTGGGCGTTGTTGCTTCGAGCGCCGCTTCAACATCGTCCGGCAGGTCGGCGAGAAAATCCAGTCCGGAGATGCGCTCGATTTCGTCGATTGAGACCAGTGTGGAGCGCGCGTAGGCCCGCCACCGGATGTTTTGCGGCATGTAGACCGCGAAAGCCCGCAGGCGTTCGCCGCGCTGCGAGACTACGATCTGGTAAAAGGCGGTCGGGATACTTATGCCTGACTGGAGCCGCCTGTCTTCCGGCGAGGGAACAGCGCCGACGATGACCCAAACCGACCCGACGGTGTCCGGCCAGACCTCCGAAATGCGGTATTCGAGTTCGTACCAAGGGCCGCGATTCAAACCGGGCCGTTGCGGACAGATGTTCGAGGTCAGAAAGGTCTCGAGCTGTGCTGTCCTGCCGAAGCGGGAGGCGATGGCGAGGTTGGGTACCATGTGGCCACGATCGTAGCCGCTCTTGGTATACTCGTTGTGTTGCGGTGAGCATTTGGCTTGCGGGTCGGGCTTGAAGCTGGAGGGCCGCGGCGGCAGTTCGGCGGGCGTCGCCACCGGGTAGGTGCGGTAAGCGGCCCACAGCGGATGCCGCAGCGAGGGCGAGTAGCCGACCACGAATCCTGTCTTGCGCAGGATGGCGATGTCGCTGGGGGCCGGTTCGCCGACGCGCCTCGGCACGCCGGCACAGGTGACCATGTTAGTGGAGAGCGCTGTGGGGTAGGCGACCTCAACATCTCGCCCGGTCAGGCCAAGTGCGTCGGTAAGATCGGCCGACGCGTTGCCGATACGTG
>DAOTMQ010000153.1:0-8647 GCA_035450385.1 Kiritimatiellia bacterium
CGTTTTTTTAACGCACGCCCTTGACACGCCGCCCTGCTCAATGGTATAAGTTTCCTCGTTTTCAGACGGTGCGGGCGCTTAGCTCAGTTGGTTAGAGCGCTACTTTCACACGGTAGAAGTCACAGGTTCGAATCCTGTAGCGCCCACCATTAATCCTCGAATCGAATGTCGCCGAAAAATTCTGGTCGGTGATAATCCGGTGTCGGCGTGTCGACCGGGCGCCATGTCACGTAATGTTTGACGGACGCCCCGCTGTTGCACTTGAAGGCGTTCGCCCGCGCCGTGCGGCCGCTCAGGCCGCTCAAGGCGTCAAACGCGAAGCAGGCGATCGGCACGCGCGTCGTCAACGTCCATGTGACATCCCCCACCCGTTCGGCGAACGGCTCGCGTCCCAGCGAGGTCTCGATCTCCAGCCGTTGCATCAAGGGCAGTGGCACAAAGCGTCGGTCCGCGCGCCCCGGCCCATATCCCATGTGCGGCGTACCGATGCAGTTCATTTCGAGGTTGTAGTAGGCTTTGTTGTCGAACGAGACAAAAAACTCAACGCAACTGTCCATGTACACATCGCCATGAATGCGCGTCTGCTGCCCCAATACACGGGACTCACGCACCTTGAACCCTAGCCACAGTTCGTCACCGGCGTGGCCAATGCGGAACGAGACCTGCGGGCACTCCGGATACTGTTGCGGCCAGTTGACGCACGCCACGCGGTTTTCGGACGTCTCGGCATTCAGGCGTTCAGCGATGTCTGTCAGGTTCATACCCGGCACAGCACTAAACTTTTTTACCAACAGAGGTTCCATACTCTCTCTCCTGTCTTTTTTATCGTGGGGTCACGGCGTTTCCACACGCCGCGCTGTAAAAGTCAGTGTGTAGCGATCGCCCGCCTTGCATCGTCCGGACACGGGCAGCAGCGCAAAACGGTCAGTCACCAACGCTTCTCCACTGGGTTCGCACGAAACGTCGGCGATATCGCACAAACGGAAGGGAAACAGGACGGCCAACGGTCGGCCGCCCCACTTGGGATCTTCCCACACGCCGTCCCGGCGGACGGTCGCGGTCAACGCCCAGCGCTCCCCCCGCTGCGTCAAGACCGTTTCAACCGCCGCGCCTGCAACCGGATAGCGCGCCGCCCAAGCCGGATCGCCGTAAAACGCGACGGTGTCACGATCCCAAAGCAGACCGAGTTCATCACGCGCACGCATGGGGTGTCGTTGGCAAAAGACCTTGACGCTACGGTAGTCGTCTGATTCAGGTTGTGTCCGCAACGCGTTCGGGAAGCGCCGTTCCATCTCATGCAACAGAGATTGGTTGTTCAGGAAAAATGCCTCGCTCAGCGTCAGGCGTCCATCCTCGAACAGCAGGCCCGTCCCCCACCCCATGTACCCGTAAAACGTGACCGCAGTATAGCCGATCATCTGCGCGACACCTCCGCTATGCAACCACGCGGTGGTCATGCAATCACGCGTATCGATATGGCCGATCAAGCAGTTGCCCACCGGCAGATAAACCTTGGGATTGGGCGACTCAAACGGGTGCCGCGTGTTGTCGGTACTCACCGCATAGAGTGCGCCGCGTTCATGAATCACCGCACCTCCCGGCAGGTTGTAGGCGATCTGCCAGTCCCGTTCTGTAGCGTGGCCGCTGGTGTAAAAGACATCGACCGACATCTCGCGGAATGCCTGCGCCAAGGCGCGCGCGGCGTCCGGCGTCACGTTGCGGTGCTCGGCGGCGACCGTACCGGAAGATTTCCGCCAAAAGTCCGACGGTGCGTTTTCGTTCGTGGCGAAACCCGCATCCAACCGCGACAGAAGATCCGGCCCCATACTGGTCGCGCCACGCCTAATGATCAGCGGCTCACGCAACTTGACCGCACGCGCGGCGTCGTCGGCCTCATAGCCAGTCAGAATGCCCCAGAGCAAATCTCCGTACGGATCATCATCGAGTTGACGCGTCAGTCGGTGAACCGCCAGAACAAACCCGCGTCCGCAGGTCTCTGGCGGTTCGACAAAACACGCATAGTTCGGAAAGAGCCGCTGCAGGCTGGGCAAGGACTGCTCCAAGTGTCCGGTCGGATAGAGCACAACTTCCGCCTCATATTTCGTACGCAGCAGCTCGATCACGCGACGCCACGCCGACCATGTAACCGTTGCCTCGCTCGCCACCACCGCATAGCTTCGCATCGGATCGAGCGTCATCGCGGCGGATGCGCTAGAGAGCCGCCACTCGGATGTCGTCTGCACGTCAGGCCGCACAAGCCCCGGCGCCAGCAGCAGACCGATAGCCACCGCTATCGCGCGGTGCGTAACGGTGAGTTGGCGTCCGCTGGCGCACGCCGTGCTCATGCCAACAACTCCCGGGTCCGCTCGATCTGGTCATTGTCGCCCAGCACCAGAACCACGTCGCCGGCCTCAAGTGTCGCATCGGCGGTGGGATTCACATGGGTGGTACCCTGTCGCTCGATACCAATGACGCTTGCACCGACGCGCGCCCGCAGGTTAAGCGCCCGCAGCGATTGACCGCATACCGACGAACCTTTGTGCACCGCGAGCCGCTCGGTGTGAATGTCCAGAAGCTCTGCCGCTGATTCCGTGGGATTGGTTTCGACCTCCTTCGTCAACACGCCCCGTAACATTGCCAGCGAGTCTGCGCCCAGCCGCCAGAAGAACTTCCATCCGAACACCGCCGCCAGCAGCAGGATCACCGCGATGACGGCACGCGCCCACCCCTCTTCCGGCATGATCGATCCGCTCAGCAGCACCATCTCAATGAAAAGGATGATCACACCCGACACACCGAACAGCACGCGTGTGAGCCTCTGAAACGATTCCGCCCATGAGGTCGCTTGAACTTTGGGCGGAATCAGAACGTTCGTGACGGCGATACCCAGCGCACCAGCGCGGTAGAAGGTGAAGATCGCATTGGGCACAGACAACAGGCTGGCCGTTCCCCAGAGCAGAATTTTTTTGTTCGCTTCAATCCACGGCGAAAAGCGCGTGAAGTCCAATTGCGCCAACAGTCCCGCAGCAATATACACCACGGCCACCAGCGCCATGTGCAACAGCAACAGGATCAGATTGAAACGCAACGAGCGCCCTTTGTCAGTCGGCACCGAGCTGTGCAGGAAACGCTCGGTCCAGTTGGCGTAGGTTTCGAGATACTCCTTCCAGCGTGCGGGAGTCTTGCGCACGACCCAGTCCGCAAAGGGATCGGAGGCGCGCAACAAGAAGGGATTCACGATCGTGGTCAGAACCGACACCCCGACCGCGATCTGGTAGAGCGATGAATCGACCGCATTGATCGACAGCCCGATCAGCGCCACCAGGTAGGCGAACTCGCCGATTTGCCCCAGCCCGATACCCGTCTGAATCGCGTTCTTCAGATCCTGGCCGGTCAGTAGCGATCCCACCGTGCAGTTCACGGCCTTGCCAACGATCACCAACAACGAAACGCCGATGATCGCCGGTCCGTTGGCCCACATCTGAGTCGGTTCGATCAACAGGCCGATCGTAACGAAAAAGATCGCACTGAACATCGTGCGCAACGGCTGGCACAGTTGATAGATGCGTCTCACCGCATCGGACTCCGCGCCCATCACGCCGACCAGAAACGCGCCCAGCGCCAGATTGTAATCAAGCCGCGCGGCGATGAACGAGACGAGGAAGCAAATGCCCAGCATCGTCAGCAAGAGCGATTCATCATCCTTCAGCCGGGCGACGCGGTTCAACAGGCGCGGCACAAGCAACAGGCCGAACACCGTAACACCGGTCATAAAAAGCACGAGTCCGCCCATGCTGTGCAGCATCGCGCTAAACTGCAAGTTTCCTGATTTCACGAGACCGGTCAGCAGGGCGATGAGGCCGACGCACAGGATATCTTCAGTGATGGTGATGCCAAAAATGTAGCGCGTAAAGCGGCGTCCCCCCCATCCCATTTCATTAATCGTCTTGGCCAGCATCGTCGTTGCGGAGTCGCTGATTGCCGCGCCCAGAAAAAGGCTCTGCACGGTTCCCCACCCAAAGATCTTGGTGCCGACAAAGTGACCGGCCCAGATCATAAGCGCCATATCCAGTAGCGCGGTCGGAAAAATGACGTGCCCCACTTTCTTGAGTTTCTGGACACTAAATTCCAAGCCAAGCGTGAACATCAGAAAGATCACACCGATCTGTCCGAGCACCTCGATGCTGCCCTGGTTGATCACCAGAGAGCCGCCGAAGGTGTATTTGCCGACCACAGCACCGACCAGAATATACCCGATGACTTTAGGCCAACCGATATAAGTGAAGAGTGCCGCAACCGCGCCCGCCGCAACCAAAACGACGGCCAAATCTTGAATGAAAGAAGTTGTATCCATTAAATTGCCTGTGCCTTCAGATCATATCCGTTAGCGCCGGTCACGCGTACCGGCAAAAAAGCTCCTGGCCGCGCATCCGGCGGCACGCCGGCCACGCGCGTCTCGCCGTCCACCTCCGGAGCCTGCCGTGCCAATCGACCGATCCAGGCGCCGCGCGAACGATGCAGCAACAGCGCCGTATCCGTACTGCCCGCAAGGGCGCGTGCCCGTTCATTGACAATCGCCCGCTGTGCCGCCATCAACCGCTCTCGACGCGACTCTGCGACCTCCAGTTCGGGCACGTCCGCCATCTCAAATGCTGCGGTTTCCTCTTCCGGTGAATAGACAAAAACGCCGAGGTGGTCGAACTTCGCCTGTTTCACATACTCCAGCAGATGTTCGAAATGCGTTTCGGTTTCACCGGGGAATCCCACCAGACAGGTGGTGCGCAACACGATCCCCGGCACCGCCTGCCGCAAACGCTGTGGCAGATCCAAGATCGCGTCGACCGCCTTGCCACGGTTCATGGCGCGCAAGATGTCCGGGTGGCTGTGCTGCACCGGCAGGTCGAGGTAGCGGCAAACGTGGCGGGAATCGTTCAACAGTTCCAGCAACCCATCGGAAACGCTGGCGGGATGGCCGTAGAGCACGCGCAACCAGAACTCGCCCTCCAGTGCATCCAAGCGACGTAACAACCCGGTCAGGGTCGCGCCGTCTTCGCGATCCGTGCCATAACGCAGTGAGTCCTGCGCAATCAGGTTGATCTCTTTGACGCCGGCCGCGACCATGCTGCGCGCCTCTTCCAGCAACTCATCCGCACCGCGCGAACGGAAACGCCCGCGGATCTTCGGGATCGCACAATAGGCACAGCGGTGACTACACCCCTCCGCGATTTTGAGATAGGCGAACGGCCCGCCGGTAAAGAGCAACGTGGGATAGAGCGGCGTATACACTTTATGCGCTTCGCCACGCGCCACGACCACACCGGCCGGCTCCCCGGCCGCCGCCTGACACACGACCTCGGAGACCCGCTCCAGTTCGTCCACACCCAGAAACGCATCCACATCCGGGAAGGCTTTCTGCATACGCTCGCGATAGCGCTGCACCATGCAACCGGTCACGACCACCGCGCGGCATCCGCCTTCGCGCTTGTACTCGCAAGCTTCCAAGATCGCGTCCGCCGCCTCTTCACGGGCCGCTTCGATAAACGCGCAGGTGTTGACGAGAATCACGTCCGCCGTTTCGGGCGAGGGCGCAAGCGCAACCCCGCCATGCTTGAGATAGCCCGCCATCACCTGTGAATCCACGAGGTTCTTGGCACATCCAAGACTGATAAAGCCTACCGAAACCGAACTGTTTTTTTCTACACGCATGCGTTATTCTACAAGATCTCCGATCAGCATGAGTTGGCTGACCCAGACACGGGTGCCTTGATATTTCGGCGACTTAAGTTCCGTGTCAGGATCTTTGAGACGGAACGCCACGCTCTTGCGGTCGGGCTGTTCGGGATAGATCTCGACCGTCACGTCATGGACCTGCTGCGGATCGTTGCCGTCCCACACCACACCAAGCGTGGCGATGCGGTGATAGGTGCAATAGCTATCAAAACGCGGTACCGGCTTGGTGGTGCTACGCTGACCGTTGACCGTGATAATCACCTGACCGCCATCGGGGCCGAGCAGATCGTAGATTTTCGCGATTCGGCCTTTGAAGCGGAAGTGCAACGCACTACCCGGCTTTTCGGCGGTCCAAATCTGACCCATGCGGGCACCGAAAGCCTTCTGCTTGCCATCCTCCGGCGGCAATGCGGTCCACTCGCCGCTCAGCATGGCGCGTGTGATCGGCACCATCTTGGCCGCCTCCCAATGGTCAGCGACAAACGGCACGGCAAGTTTCGATGTCCGGTCGACGGGCGGCATGCTCTTCATCTGCGTCAGGCCCTCAATGATCGAGGCCTTGTAGAGATCGTGTCCCTCGTCGCGCGGATGCACGCCGTCATTGGCGAAAAGCAGGCGCGGATCTGCCGCGATACGCTCACGGATCAAACGGTCGCGGTCCGCCGACTCTTTAGGCACGGCAGTCTCGATCACCTTCGCGTCCATGATCAGCTTGTTCTCGTTGATTAAGGCGGCCACGCGCGGCCCGAAATTAATGGAGGGAATCGCGTAATGATCGGCCAACAACTCCATCGCCGAAGCGGAGCGGTTGCACAGCCCTTTGCAGTAGTCATTGGTGAACGCGGTCGTAATCGTGTAGGTGAAAATGATGTCGGTCTGCGGATCTTGCTTCCAGGTCTGGCGCACGATGCCCTCCATGCTGCGCCAAATCTGCTCCGGAGCCGTACCGCCGTCGTTCGTGGCAAACTCCACGAAAAGCAGGTCGGGACGATGGGCGAGCACGTCGCGTCCCAAACGGAAGACACCGAGATCGCTGCCTGTGCCACCGATCGCCGCATGCACCTCCTTGAACTTTGCCTTGGGATAGGTTGTTTGCAGCCACTCCGTCGTCTTGTTGCGCCAGCCGTTCATCGCAGTGATCGAACCGCCCAGATAGGCGACCGTCACCTCCTGCCCGGCGTTGATCTTAGCCATCGTATGCCCGATGCCACCACGCGTGCGCACCTCTTGCGCCTGAATCTGACGGTACTCCGGCGCACTATGCGCCGCAAACACCATGCACAAGACTCCCAGAATCCACACAGACGGAAAAGTGATCCTCATAACATTACGCTCCCTTAGGAATGTAGCGATAACAGAAGTGCGGAATCATAACCTATCCCCGTCAGTGCCGACAAGCCCCCTTTTGTTTCGACGCATGTCCGACTAACTCTTTAACTCTTTTAAAAAAAAATGGGGGGGGTAGACAAACACCTCGCATTGTGCGACTATTATTCCGTTCGTTTTGGCGCGGTATGGTGCCGCGCAGCAGAAGATGGGGCAAAGGTTGGAACGTCGCGTATGCCCAGGGTGGGCGATGCGACTTTTCAACTTACGAAACGCCCCGCGACGCAAGCCGTCAGGCGCAGCGCCCGGGGAGGGGGGTGCAAGGGTCTCTTGTATAAAACTGGAGGTAGCCATGGGGATGCGAAAAGCAGTTTTCTTGACAGGTATGCTGGCGATGGCGATGAGCGCGCAGGAACTTTTGCCGGAACTGGCAGGTCCTGCGGCGAAGTACAAGGAAGTCGTGGAATCGCTGGAAAAACAGAAATCCGAGGTGATCAGTAAGGCAGCGCAGTCATACGTGAGTGCGCTGGATGGGATCGAGAAATCGGCTACGGCGAAAGGGGATGTTGACCTGATCGCGGCAATCGTCAAGGAGCGTGAGGCGGCGGTCGCGGGGATGTTGGAGGAGGATATTCCTTCAGCGCTGCCCAAAGCGCGGCTTTACGGCACACGCAGGGCGTTGCAAAAGAAGATCGCGCAGATCGGGAACGACATTTCCAAGCGCAGGAAGCAGGTGGACGCGAATTACCTGCGTACGCTGGCGACGCTCCAAACCAAGGCCGCTCCGGATTCTGATCTGGCCAAGCAGCTCGCTGCCGAGAAGAAGGCGGTGCTGGCGGGCGGAAACAGAGATGCGAAGAAAGTCTCGCGCGGTAAAAATGTGGTGGTGAACGGGGATTTCGAGAAACTCGCAAATGATTGGCCAGAGGGATGGGACAAGGTGTCGCGAGTGATGGTCGTGAAGGAGAACGGAAGTACGTTTATCCGATTTGAAGCGACAGAGATATTCGAAGACGGTTCTTCGCAAGTTGCCCTTATTCGTCAGATGATCGATGTTCCCAAAGGGGCCCAAACGGTTAGCGTTACCGCGCAGCTAAGAACGGCTGGTTGCGTTAGTCACGCAAAAATCCCTCCCATCATCCCCATGGCGCAGGTTTATTTCATTGTGGGTGAAAAGGAGTTTCATGGTGCATCGGCACGGTGGAGAAAGAATGATGATTGGAAAGAGATTCGGGGTGACGGCGCGGTGCTGAAGAACGCCACAAAAGCTTATGTGCAACTTGTGAACGGAAAATGTCCTGGGAAAATCGATTTCGACGATGTTGAGGTGACGTTCAAGTAGGTCGGGATACGCCAAGGACGGATAACGGCGTTTCTGTCAAGTCGGTGGCGGGCTAAACCCAGGGCAGACGCATCAAATTTTTTTAGCAAGCTCCGCCCCGCCCGCTCTGTGAAAGACCGATTGAGATTCCGCTGCGCGGTATGGTTCCCGAAGGAAGTGGACGCATCCGCCTTCTGCAAGACACGTTGTTGCGGGCGAGGACGCCCGCGTTCCCGACTCTCTGCTCCCCTTTTCACCAGAAACGCATGA
>DAOTMQ010000154.1:0-7228 GCA_035450385.1 Kiritimatiellia bacterium
GCAGCCGGATGTGATCGGCTTCCAGCCGAACCTGACGCCGGTCTACTATCTGCCGGCTGGGATCTGGTTCAGCACCGAGCCCACGGGCGCGCTGCTGGGTGAGGAGCTGGGCACGCAGCCGGTCATCACGGTGACGAACGAGATCGGCGGAGTCGCAACGCAGTTCAACGGCAGCGTCACGCTGGCGATCGGGAACAACCCCGGCGAGCCGGTAGCGGGCGAACTGTCTGGCACGGTCACGTTGCCGGTTGCCAACGGCATGGCCACCTTCAGCGGTCTCGCGATCATCGAGGGCACCGGCAACGGCTACACGTTGGTCGCTTCGACCGAGGGCCTGCCCGCAGTGACGAGTGCGCCCTTCAACATCGTGAACCGCGCGCCGGAACTGGCCCCGATCGGTAATAAGACGGTTGATGAGGAAGTCTTGCTGCCCTTCACAGCGACGGCAACCGATCCAGACCTTCCCGCGCAGACGTTGACCTTCAGCCTGGCGGCTGTCGAGGGTGAAAACTACCCGGAGGGTGCGGTCATCGATTCTGCTACGGGTAAGTTCACCTGGACGCCGACCGAGGAGCAGGGCGGTACGAACTACACCTTTAAGGTGGTCGTGACCGATAACGGTACAGGTGCGCTCTTCGACAGTGAAACGATCACTATCACGGTGAACGAAGTCAACGTGGCGCCGACGCTTCAGGGGGTTCCCGCTACACAGCAGTCCGTCAACGAGCAGCCTGCTGAGGCGCTGATCTTCACGGCGACGGCAACCGATCAGGACCGTCCGGCACAGACGCTGACCTTCAGTCTGGTGGCTGTCGCGGGTGAAAATTACCCGACGGGCGCTGAAATCGTGACCACGAGCACTGGTGTCGGCACGGCCGAAGGCGCTTTCTCGTGGAAACCGACCGAGGAGCAGGGCGGCTCGAATTACGTCGTGGATGTGGTGGTGACCGACAACGGCGAACCGACCCTGGCGACTACGCAACGGGTGACGATCGTGGTCAACGAGATCAACGTCGCACCGGAGTTGGCGCCGATCCCGCCGCAGAGCGTGAATTTCGGCCAGACGCTGACCTTCAAGGCTGAAGCCACGGATCAGGATCTGCCCGAGCAGACGCTGACCTACACCATGACCGGCGGCCCGGCGGGCGCTACGTTGGATTCGTCCACGGGCGTCTTCACCTGGACACCGACCGAGGAGCAGGCAAAGGCGAACTACAGCTTCACCATCAAGGTGACGGACAGCGGTGTTCCGGCGATGTCCGCCGAGCAAACCGTCACGATCGGCGCGATCTCGGCGGCGCACTCCTGCCCGGGCTACTGGTCGCCTTCCACTAACATGGTGGTAAGCAACACCTTCGCCTTCGGAGGGACGCTGACGAACTTGACCTGGACGCCGATCCTGCCGAACGCGGGCTGGGTCATCACTGCGGCCGACGCCGGCGGTAATGGCGAGGCGGTGGTGAACAACGATGGCACGGCGGTCGTCTTCACGGCGTTGCCGACCGCGAGCCCCGTGGTCTTCACCTACACAGTGAGCGTGCCCGGCGACCAGGCGGTGAGCAACAGCCTCGGCGCGGTGGTGAACTTCAGCGGTCTCGCGGCCGATGTGGCGCCTATCGCGATCTTCCGCTACCACAGCGCGGACTATCGTCGCGACCTGTCCGGCGAGACCGCCGGCCAGTTCCGCAAGATCGACAGCACTGAGATCAACCGTGTGCTCTCCTACTGGCGCTTCGGCTACAAGCCGGATGCGGCCGGCTACGACGGTTTCAGCGCCGCATCGAATTATATGGGCACTGCGACGGCGCACCACAGCGCGGACACGAATAAGAATTGGAAGATTAGCTTGGGCGAACTGTTGCCTGTACAGAACTACTGGCGTAGTGGCGGGTATCATGTGGACTTGACAACGGCTGATGGTTACGCCGCAGACCGCATGGGGATCGGTCCCAGCCTGTTCGCGCTGGCCGGTATCCCCGTAGCCGGGCAGACGGCACCGTCCGGCTACAACCCGGGCGAGACGCTGCAGGTGACCTATACGCTCGATCCCGCTGGCGCATCGCTGAAGGCCTTGGGGTGGGAATTGGATCTGCCCGACGGCTGGGTGATCGAAAGCGTCAGCGGTGACGCTAGGCCGACGTTCGCGCGTAACGAAATCACTTGCACTGCCGCAGTGCTGCCGGCATCTACCGTTACGGTCACGCTCACGCTGCGTGTGCCGCTGACAGAGATCCGTACGGTGACGCTGGGTGGTACGGCTCTAGTGATCACCGACGGTAATAATGCTGTCGATAGCTACGCGATGGAGGCCGCTGCTCTCGCGCCGGTTGATGACGACGGCAACGGCATGGCCGATTCTTGGGAGCGCGCCTTTGCGGGCGACGCCGGGACACTGGATCCCGCCGCCGATCTGGACGGCGACACCATGAGCAACCTGAACGAGTATCTCTGCGGCACGCTGCCGAACGATGCGGAGTCGGTGCTCAAGATGGTGGCGGTGCAGGTATCGGCCGATGGGGAAACGCAGGTTTCGTGGGCGAGCGTGGCAGGTCGTACCTACACGCTGCAGCGTGCGGACGGCTCGCCCGCCGCGGCCAACTTCACGGCGATCGAGACTGGCATCGCGGCTGATCCGTCCGGGCGTAATGTCTACGTCGATAACGGTGCAGATGGCTCGCAGGCGCGGTTCTACCGTGTGGTGCTGGAAGATTGAACTGAACTTTCGTCCGGTGTCCGGCTGCGGCGGGTCTCGCCGGCAGCCGGACGGAGGACCGACTTATGAGGTACACAACGAAGGTTTTTGGGCTGGGACGGGCACTTGTGCTCGCAGCCGCCGTCGTGCTGGTGACAGCCGGGTCGGCCGTCGCACAGACCGCCGAGGTCCAGCCGTTGCAATCGTCCACGAACTATACGGCCGGAGCGGTGCTGACGGTGAGGTGCGAAATCACCTTCCCCGCCGGACGCCAGGTGCTCTCGCTACTCTGGACGCCGAGTTTGCCCGCCGACTGGACGCTGGCGGGAACGGCGACGGGGGATGGTGGTCCAGAGGTCGATCCAGACGGTCTCGCTATCGTGTTCACCGCGGAGAATTTGTCAGTCAACAATCCGTTTGTATTCCACTACACGGTCAACGTACCCGCCGGCGAGTCCGGCGCACGCATCCTGTCTGGTGTGGCGGAATACCAACTGGACGGCATGGCCAATCCCGTGCTGTCCAGTTCTTCCCCGCCGCTGGTGCTGACTGATGTCAGCGCGTCGCATGCGGCGATCGGCTACATCGCCGGGACGCCTCTGACGGTGACGTGCAGCTTCGTGCGGCCTGCGGGTGTCGCGCTCTACTCGCTGTTGTGGCAGCCGGTGTTCCCGACTGCTGATTGGCAGCTTGTGTCCGGCACCGAGGCGGTTTCGGGCGACGGCGGTCCTGAGGTTGACCCCGACGGTCAGGCAATCGTCTTTATGGGAGATCTGTCAAGTACGATCCTGACTTTTTCCTATACGGTGCTGGTGCCGGAAGGAACGACGGGACCGCAGATGATTGACAGCGTGATCGAGTATCAATTGGACGGGATGGCGAATCCGGTGGAAACAAGTGCCGAGCCCGATCCGCTGATACTTTTGCCGATGCACACGCTGGAGATTGTGTCGCCGCACGGGACGGGACAGCCCGGCGTCGGTGTCACCACGAATTATTACGGCACACTGCTGACCAACCGCATGGATGCGGCGGTGACGAATGGCGCGTTCCAGTACGGTTGCGCTGGCTGGCTGATGACGGGTAATGAGCCTGTAGCCGGAATCGGCAATGAGTGCCTGCTCACGCTGACCAACCACGCCGTATTGACGTGGGTGTGGGGTGCGCCTGAGGTCGGCGACCGAACGGTTAATGAGATGGAGAAGCTGGACTTTCAGGCGGGCGTGACCTATTCACAGGAGGCGTTCCAGCCGCGCAACGTAACATACACGCTGGACGCGGACTCGCTGGCCGCCGGGATGACGATCACTGCGGACGGCGCCTTCTCATGGACGCCAAGCGAAGAACAGGGCGGCCAGAGCTATGAGGTTACGGTCACCATCACCGCTTCGGAGACAGGCAGTCAGGCGTTCAGCGCTTCCGAGACGTTTACGATTGAGGTGGCCGAGATCAACCGTGCGCCGAAGCTGGGTGAGTTGAGCGATCAGGTGGCCGATGCGCAGTCGACGCTGACCTTTACCGCTACGGCGACGGATCCAGATATCCCTGCGCAAACACTGAGCTTCTCTCTCGACGAAGCATCGCTGGCGCTGGGCATGGCGATCGGCGCGACGAACGGTGTCTTTACTTGGTCGCCGACCGCCGAGCAGGCCGGGGCGGGCCAATCTTACACGGTCTCGATCACGGTGACGGATGATGGCGCGCAGCCTCCGGCGTTGTCCGACACGAAAAGCTTTACGATTGGGGTAGTGGATTCACGCGGCGAGCATGCGTCGGAAGGATATCTGCAAGGGCGCACCGCCCGTATCGACTGCACGTTCGCGCACCCAGCGGGCAAGTCCTTGATCGCCCTGCTGTGGCGGCCGATCCTGCCCGCCGGATGGGGCTTGCACAGCGTGGCCGGCCAAGCGTCGCCAGAGATTGACGCTGGTGACGGCACGATCGTTTTCCTAGGCTCAAGCGCAGATCTGAACACGCCCAATCCGCTGGTCTTCAGTTACTGGGTCAGCGTACCGGCCGGAGTGACCGGTCCGCAGACCATCCGGGCCGAGGCCGAGTATCAGACCGCCGGTATGGTCAATCCACTGACGATTACGATCTTCCCTGATCCGCTCCCGCTCCCGGAGTTGCATACATTTGAAGTGATCTCAGCCGAAGCACACTGCGACCCCGCGCCGGGCATCTACACCAATGTGCACGGCACAGCGCTGTCGGCTTCGGTAACTGCGCCATTTACGGAAGGGACGCGCACCTTCGCCTGCACGGGCTGGACGCTCAGCGGCAGCGATCCCGCCGACGGCACGACGCATGAGGTCGCCTTTGACTTAAATCAAGATGCGGTCTTGACTTGGCAGTGGGTCGCGCCGTTGATCACACCGGAAGGCAGCGTGGCCGTGACGATGGATGAAGACGGCGATCCTACCGCGTGGCAGCCCCCGGCTGGACTCACCGCCAGCGAGCCGTACCGGCCCTCGCTGGAGGAAAGCCTGGAGTGGACGCTGAAAACGGCACCGGCGAACGGCACGGCCACCGTGAGCGGCACGGGAACCACGCCCACGATCTCCTACGCGCCTGCGGCGGACTGGTCGGGCAATGATGCGTTCGTGGTTCAGGTGGCGGACGGTCTGGGCGGTTTCGACACCGTGACCGTGAACGTGACGGTCAAGCCGGTCAATGACGCGCCGGTGCTGGCGCCGATCGGGGATCAGCGCACCGATATCTTCACGCCGCTGATTTTCACGGCGACCGCGACGGACAAGGAAAACGACACCTTGACCTTCTCGCTCGATCAAGCCTCCATCGACGCCGGCATGCGGATCGATCCCGTGAGCGGGGTATTTGAGTGGACGCCCACGGCCGAACAGGCTGGCGCGGCGTTTGCCGAGTTCAGCGTGACGGTGACAGTGACCGACAATGGGACCGCGCCCGACAATCAATCGGACAGCGAGACCTTTACGATCACGCTCGACTCCTCGCGCGCCACGCATGCGGTCAGCGGCTACGTGGCCGGCCAGACGATGACGGTCGAGTGTACGTTCGCATATCCCACCGAGGGGCGGCAACTGTTGTCGCTGTTGTGGCGTCCTGAGTTGCCCGACGGCTGGAAGGTTGGCGCGGCATCCGGTGACGGCCAGCCGATTTACGAGTCCTCGGACGGAGCGGTGGTGTTCTTTGGGGACTTGCAGGCCAATCCCGTCGTCTTCCAGTACGTGGTCCAGGTGCCCGAGAACGTGCAGGGCACCAACGCGATCGGCGGCCTGATTGAGTACCAACTCAGCGGCATGGTCAATCCGTCGACCGTGCGTGCGCAGCCTGATCCGTTGCCGGTGCCGATGCTGTTGACGTTGCCCGAGCTTGTGGTTTCGGACAAGGCGTACGATGGCCTCACAAACGCGACGGTGTCCACATACGGAGCGTTGAGCGGGCTGATGGACGGTCACACAGATGTTTCACTGGTGACAACCTCTTCGGTCGCCTTCTTCGATACCCCAGAGGTCGGGCAAGAGAAGCGCGTGGTGGTTTACGGATTGGCGCTCGAGGGTGCGGACGCATCGTGGTATGCGATCAGCACACAGGTGGTTGCCGCGGCCATTACGCAAGCGGTCTTGACAGTCGGTGGCTCGTTTACAGTGGCTGAAAAGGTGTACGACGGTACGACGGCGGCGACAATCGACGTTAACGCACTGACTCTGCTGACGCCGGTAGCGGGCGATGACGTGACACTGAATGCGGTGGCGGCTTTCGACAGCGCGGACGTCGGCGAGGGCAAGCCGGTCACGTTGACCGACGCATCGACGCTGACAGGCGCAGATGCAGGGAACTATGTCCTATCCCTTGAAGGGGCGCCGACGACGACGGGGACGGTTCTCATGCCCGATGTGAGCGGAACACAAACTTTGGATGGATTCCGGTCGCCGTCTTCTGGTACAATCATCGGCAGCAGTTTCAGCATACCAGAGGGCACCGTGCTCGAAGAGCTTACGTGGCGTCCGCAACTGCCGGCCGGTTGGACGCTGCTTGCAGCCGCGGGTGATGGTGCCCCAAGTGTGGTGGATGGTGCGGTCGTGTTTGAGGGACCGTATGAGGGACAGACGGTGAGTTTCACGTACACAGTTTCAATCCCTGGCAATGAGAGTGTGACCAATTATCTGAACGCTTCGGTGTCGTTCAAGTTGGAGAACATGCTTGATGCCTTGACCGTGGAACGCCTACCCGAGACGTTGTTGCTGAAGCGCTATCACAGTGCGGACTACCGCGCACCGTTCTGGGTGATTGATACCTCTGAAGCAACACGGTTTCTTAATTACTCACGGATCGGAGGATATGTTGTTCAAGACAACCTACAGGATGGTTTTTTTGGGACCGCTATGCCAGACACCACGAATCTAACTGATGGGCGGCACAGTGGCGACTTCAAGTTGCCATTTTGGACTATCGACACATCAGAAAAGGTCAGGCTTCAAAGTTTGTGGCGTGCAGGAGCTTATCATGTTTCAGATACACCTACCGTCGATGGATACGGCATGGGACCGCAAT
>DAOTMQ010000154.1:7328-8600 GCA_035450385.1 Kiritimatiellia bacterium
GGGGTACCTGCCGAACGATAGCGGTACGACAACAGTCACATGTGAATTCTCTTATCCGGAAGATAGTAGCTTATGGGGCTTGGCGTGGTGGCCTGTTTTGCCATCTGGCTGGAAAGTTGGGACAGTTTATGGAAATTGTGCTCCCGAATTGGGTTGGGATGGGGGAATCTCGTGTAATAGTCCAGTCTTGCCGAATCCTTTGATAGTCAGCTACACATTAATTGTTCCTGAGGGAGTAACAACTCAGGTTCAAGTGAGGACTTACGCCGAATATTATATTGACAATGACTATATTCCTGAGCACTGGGCGACTCCCGACCCGCTGGTGTTGAACAATCTGAACAAGACACTTCAGATCATCTCGCCGTACGGCACGGGTACGCCGCCTGTAGGGGTGTACACGAATTTGGCTGGCACTGTCTTGCCGCTTAGCATGACGGCGACCGCCAGTTCCGGCCCGACGCAGTACGTCTGCACGGGATGGAGCATGACGGGGCAGGAGCCGACCAGCGGCACCGGCACGAGTTTTCAGATGACGGTAACGAACGATGCGGTGCTGACCTGGAACTGGCAGCAGAGCAACATCGCGCCGAGTATCAGCGGACGGTATGTACTGAATGCGTGGCGGACCTCCATCAACGGGGTTAATGCCAGTAATACGATCTCTGAAGCTGTGCTGGTCGGTATGGCTAGCGATCCGGATGGCGACACGCTGTCGCTGGCCTCGATCGCGCTGCAGGGCACTAAAGGCGGTTCGTTGACACGGGATGAAGCCAACCACACGCTGACCTACACTCCGCCCGCGCACACCGATGCAATCACCGAGACGTTCAGCTACGAAGTGTCAGATGGCAAAGGCGGTGTCGCGACGGGGACGTTGTCGGTTAATGTGGGATATGGCGGCACTCTAATACGTGCATTCTAGCGGGGTGGAGCGTGAGTGTTTGCGATCATGGGCGTGAAGCGATTCGTATCGCCGAATCAATCGGACGCCTCTGATCGAGGGGGTCAATTTTGTCCGTAAACCCTACACGCGGCAGGAACTGCTGTCGGTCTTACGTGCCAACCTCAGTACTGTTCTGTTTGGACGTCGGGCGTCCCCGCCCGCAGGAAGATGTAAGTTATAGGCAAGTGATAGGGGTGTGCGAAGATCATGCGTTTCTGGTGAAAAGGGGAGCAGAGAGTCGGGAGCGCGGGCGTCCTCGCCCGCAACAACGTGCCTTGCAAAAGGGTGTGGCACGGGCATCTTGCCCGTGTTTCATGGGCGGGACG
>DAOTMQ010000155.1:0-8585 GCA_035450385.1 Kiritimatiellia bacterium
GTCATTGTCGAGAGATACCCGGAGTGGGGCGAGTTTGACCCTGCCTCCATCTGGGTGAAGTACTACGCCCGGCTCGGCGATGATGGCGAGGTTTGGTTCCCGAATTCCGCCGAACTCGAGGAGGACGGCACGGTCACGCTGGAGGTCGACAGGCCGGAGGGCGGCAGCGCCTTCTTCCGCGCGTTCGTTGCCCCAGAGGCAGCCGATTAACATTCACTGAATAGGGTCTTGCAAAACCGCTTGCCTACAGGTGTGGCACGGGCATCTTGCCCGTGTTTCATGGGCGAGACGCCCATGCCACGAGGGATTTTGCAAGAGCCTCTGAAAGGAGAGGTAAACGATGAAAACGAGAGATTTGATGACGAAAATCGCCTTGTTCACGGTCGCGGCGTTAGTCGTGGCCACCGCAACCGCCGAGGAGGAGGGGGGTTCAGGCCGGTGGAACATTTCGGTCGGGCCAGCTTGGCGCTCGCGCGTGAAAAGCTCGATCTCTGGCCGGGGCAGCGGACCATCCATCCCCGCGTCGCAGACGACCACCTACGACCAAGACATCGCCGGACATGGCCCGTGGAGTGCGGACGAAGTCGGGACGACGGTCCCCGATCCCCAAAATCCGGGCGAACGGCTGTATGCCGCAACCCGGATAGGCACTGAGACGACGGTCACCCCCCACTCCGGCGCGACCTCGCTGAACGACAGCGACCGTGACCGTCCGCTCGGTGTCAGCCTCTCCGCCGGACACGACTTCTATACCAGCGGGCGCTTCTCCGCAGGGCTCTCCCTGCGCTTCGCCGGTTACTGGGACATGAAGTCGCATGCCTGCGGTCAGGCCGGCGGCAGTACGACGACATCGCGGTCGTGGCGGGACTACCATCTCTTCAGCGCCGGCCCGATCCCGCCTGATGACGACTTCGAGTATCTCTATCCCGACTCCGATCCCTATTTGCCCTACCGCGAAGATCTAGGCGGGGCGCACCAGACGATGCCCGGCCAGCGGATCTGCGCCCGGCTCTCCAGCGATCTTTACCAGATCGGGATCGGGCCGAAACTCACGTGGCGGGCCCACGACCGGATTGATCTCTTCGGCGGCGTGGAGGCGCTCTGCAACTTCTCCCGGCTGGAAGTCGAGTACGGCGAAATGAGCCGGAGCGATACAGAGTGCCTCCCCGGCGTGGGCGCGCGCCTGGGGCTCGTGGCGTACTTGACGGATAACGTCGGCTTCCAGATCGACGCCGGCTACGAGTGGATCGACGAGGCCGATATCTCACTGGGCGGCGTCCGCGCCGAAGTCGACTACTCCAGCTTCGTCACCACCGCCGGTATCACCCTGCGCTTCTGAGGCGGGGAGATGCCGCAAGACGGTGTGGGGGGCAGGGTTGAATCACGTCCCGAGAGTCGGTACACTGGTCGGCACATGAGCATACAGGTGAGTCATAGCGAGAGCGGGCATTCGGACGGCGCGCCGCAGCAGGTCGAGTACCCCGCGATCTTTCATTTCCGCGTGATTACAGAGGCGTCGTCCGCTGTGGAGCCGGAACTGACGGCGGTGTTGGCGGCCTACCGCGTGACTGAGTCGCTTGCGGCGTCGCGCGCGTCATCCTCGGGCCGGTTTTGCGCCTATGGTGTTTCGGTCGAGGTGCGGACGCCGGAGGAGCTGCGCGCGCTTGATGCGGCGTTGAAGCGGGTTCCGGGGGTCCGCATGGTGCTGTAGGGGCGATATGGCAGAGGTGGTCTTAGCGCAGGTGTGCAAGGAGTACGACGGCGGCGTGCGCGCGGTTGACGCGTTCAGCCTGGTGGTCCGCGACGGTGAATTTCTGGTGTTGGTCGGCCCTTCCGGCTGCGGCAAGTCCACCACGTTGCGTATGGTCGCGGGACTTGAGACGATCTCCTCCGGTACGATCAGCATCGGCGGCCGCTGTGTGAACACGGTACCGCCGAAGGATCGCGACATCGCGATGGTCTTTCAGAACTACGCGCTCTATCCTCACATGACGGTCTACGATAACATGGCCTTCGGTCTCAAATTGCGGAGCTTCCCCAAGCGTGAAATCGAGAAGCGGGTCGGCGAGGCGGCGGAGATTCTGGGGCTGGGCGACCTGTTGCGGCGTCTGCCCAAACAGCTCTCGGGCGGGCAGCGTCAGCGGGTGGCGCTGGGGCGCGCCATCGTGCGCAAGCCGCAGGTTTTCTTATTCGACGAGCCGCTCTCCAATCTGGACGCCAAGATGCGCGTGGAGATGCGCAGTGAGTTGAACCGCCTGCACCACCGGCTGAAAGCCACCATGATCTATGTGACGCACGATCAGGTCGAGGCGATGACCATGGGCGACCGTATCGTGGTGATGGCGGATGGCACGATCCAGCAAGTGGCACCGCCGCTGGAGGTTTACCGTCGGCCAGCAAATCTTTTTGTCGCCGGATTTATTGGGACACCGCCGATGAATATGCTGCGGGGGCGCTTTGAGCTTCAAGGGGGCGGCGGCTGTTTCCGGCATGCGCAAGGTGTGATCGCGCTGCCGACGCGCTGGAGCAGCGCCTTGCAGCCGTTCGCCGAACACGAGCTGCTGCTGGGGTTCCGACCGGAATCGCTGGGCGGCGCATCGTCGCCGGACACGGCGAAGGATGCGATCTGCGGCACGGTGGATGTTGTCGAGCCGATGGGCGCGGAGACCTTCGTTCAAGTGCTGATGTCCGACGGCACCCGCATTGTGGCGCGGGTAGGGGCGGAGTGCACATTCGTGCCGGGCACGACGGTGGCGCTGCCGCTGGACTGCGGTCAGCTCCGGTTTTTCGAGGCCGCGAGCGGGCAGGCCATTCCGGCTGAAGGCGAGGAGGTGCAGTGATGCGGCTCGGTATTCTCGGCGGCAGTTTCAACCCGATCCACATCGGCCATCTTCTGATGGGCTGCGCGGCGGCGGAAGCCTTTCAGCTTGATCGCGTGCTGCTGGTGCCCTGTGCGGTGTCGCCATTCAAGGTCGGCACGGTGGACTTGGCGCCGGGGGCGGATCGGCTGGAGATGGTGCGGCGCAGCGTGGCGGGCGATCCGCTTTTCGAGGCGTCGGATCTCGACCTGACGCGCGGCGGGGTGTCGTATACGGTCGAATCGGTGCGGGCGTTGCACGCGCGCTATCCCGAGGCGCGTCTTTTTTTCATTATCGGCGGGGATTCGCTGCGCGAGCTTTCGCGCTGGTACAAGATCGACGAGATTCTAGAATTGTGCGACGTGATCACGGTGCTGCGGCCGGGCATGGCGCTGGCCCTTGACGAGGCGCTGGCGCCGTTTCCGGAAGCGGTGCGCGCGCGTCTGCGGCAGCATACGATCCGAGGGCGTACCTGCGAGGTTTCTTCTTCGGAGATACGGAGAAGAATTGCCGAGGGGCGTTCAATCCGTTATCTTGTGTGTCCTGAAGTCGAGGCCTATATCCGCGAGCGCGGTTTGTACGCTGTCGGCAAGTGATGAGGAAACATGGCCATTCAACCTGAACAGATAGCACGGGAAGCGGCGGCGGCACTGGACGCCAAGCAGGCTGAGGATATCCGCATTTACGATGTCCGCAGGATTTCGAACCTGACCGACTTCACGGTCGTGGCGACCGGCACGTCGGAACCGCACCTCAAAGCGTTGATTTCGGAAGTGCAGCGCCGCATGAAGGCGGCGGACGTTGCCAGCTACCGCACGTCGGGCACGCCGGACAGTGGCTGGGTGGTGGTGGACTTCGTGCATGTCGTGGTACACGTCTTTTCGCCTGAGGCGCGCGCGTATTACGCTATCGAGAAGCTGTGGGCTACAGCCAAAGAGATTCCGCTTCCTCAGTCCTGAAAAAGCCGTCCTCATTCAAGCCCTGTATCTCCATCAGCAGGCTCGCGAAGCTGGCTGTGGTTTCATCGATGTGCGCGGCGGCCGGTTGCTGCGCCAGACCCTGCGTCTCCTGTCCGGCGCGTTGCGACGCGAACCAGAGCGCCGTGCCGCCCAGCAACAGCGCGAGCGATGCTGCGGCCGCCAATATGCGTCTCAGCGGCCACGTCAGACGCGCCCGACTGAGACCGGCGGTCACGCGCCGCGCCTCTTCGCGGATCGTCTGTTCTACCCGCGCGGAAGGTCCGCCGAGACGTTCAAAGCCCTGCCGGATGCGGGGTGCGAGTTCAAGCAGTTCGCGGTCAATGGCCGCGATCTCGTTAAAAGGTGTTTGCGTCTTCATCGTTTAAGCCTCCTCCGCCAACCATTTCTTCAGCTTACCCATCGCGTCGTGCATGCGTCCCAGCGCGGTGTTCAGCGGGATGCCCAGTGTAGTGGCGATCTCGTTGAAGGACAGGTCTCCCTGGACGCGCATCAGAAAGACCTCGCGCTGTACCTCCGGCAGCATCATGACAGCCCGCATCACGTGCCGTGCCATGTCATCCAACTCCGCCCGCTCTGTCGGCCCCGCCTCCGTTGCGGCCAGGCGCTCGATTAGCGGGTCGTCTTCGGCATCGGCCACCGCATCCAAGCTGACGGTCGGCCTGCGCTTGCGGCGGAAGTCGATCAACAGGTTGCGCGCGATCTTCCACAGCCACGCCCGGAACGACACATCCTTGAAACGCGCCGCATGACGGATCACGCGGAACCAAACCTCCTGGAACAGATCCTCGGCGTCGGCGCGGTTCGCGGTCATGCCCAGCAGCCAAGCAAACAGTGGCTGCCGGTAACGGTCCACTAACTCGTCCAAGGCTGTTGCGTCGCCCTGCGCGAAGGCTTGGAGCAACTCGGCATCACTGATGTCAGGCTCTGGCATGGTTGCTTTCATACTGCTAAACGATAGACGTTGCGGTTTATTGGCGAAAATCTTATGATTTTGCCCAAAACGATCAAGCAGGAAATTGTAGTCAGTTAGTGGCAGGGGGTGCGAGGATCGTGCGTTTCTGGAGAAAAGGAGAGCAGAGAGTCGGGAGCGCGGGCGTCCTCGTCCGCAACAACGTGCCTCGCAAAAGGGTGTGGCACGGGCATCTTGCCCGTGTTTCATGGGCGGGAGCATTTTGGAGTGCGGTTTTCCCTCCGCGCTACGCGCGGAAACACTTAGTCCCTATTCTTAGTCGACTACACTTAGTCTCCACACCTAGTCGATTGCGCCAGCGACGAAGTGTTTTGGACGAAGTGTTTTGGACGAAGTGTAAGCGACGAAGTGTGTCTCGCGGCACCGCTTTCCCTCCGCGCTGTGCGCCTAAAAAGCGGCGTCGCGCGGAATACCGCTTGCCGCCGCACTCCAACTCCTTTCGTCGGACTCGCGAGGACAATTGCTCTCCCCGAAAATCTCTGCGTCTCTGCGTCTCTGCGTTAAAAAAACTTTCAACGCTCGTTTTTCTGCTGTGGGGAGCGGGATGTGCGTCGCTACCGCCAACTGATGGCGGGGCGGCCACAATCGCGCACTATCAAGCGCAGGCCGTCAAAATACGGGGATTGGCGTTGCAGCGTGAGATTTCGATTGAGCGGGAAACACGTGACCAGATGCGCGTATCGTTCGAAAAGGAGTTGGAGAAGAGCGACAACCGCGAGTTTCTGGCGCAGACCGAACTGCTGCTGCGCCAGTTCCGTCTGCTCCCGCACGAGACATCGCTCTCAACCCTTTTTCTTGAAATGATGACCGGTCAGGTTGCTGCTTATTACGATTCCGAAAAAAAACGGCTGGTGGCTGTCGATGGGCCTTTGATGCGGACCGAGGACGCCTCGGGTGCCAGCCGCGAAATTCCCGGCATGGAGCGCTTCGTGTATGTGCATGAATTTTGCCACGCGCTCGAAGATGACCATTTTGATCTGGAGCGCCTGATGCGCGAGGCCGCATGCGATCTGGACAACAGTCTGGCGCTGACGGCCTTCACCGAAGGCAACGCCATGCTGGTCGGCCTGGACGGGCTGCTTGATGGCCACGGGGTGCCGGTGACCTCGGCCTCGCCCTTTACAGCGTGGACGCTGAGCCTGTTGCGCTGGCTCGATCTGGAAGAGGCGGCCGAACAGCTTGAAGGAACGCCGCCTTTCTTGGCCTCCGCGCTGTTGCGCCCGTATCTGGACGGTACCGTCTTTTGCAACCGCCTACGGCGCGATGCAGGCTGGGGCGCGATCAACCGCGTTTACGCCCGGCGTCTGCCGACCACCACCGCTGAGATTCTTTATCCAGAGCGCCGTTATTTGGCGGGTTTCCAAACCGCCACGTTTGAGCCCGACCCCAGCCTGTTGCAGGAGGCCACACACGGGGTTTCGATCAATCGTCTGGGTGCGCTCGGTATCGCTCTGTGGCTAAACGGCGACCGGCTTGACGCGCCCTCGCGTTACAGTTTCCTGAGGGGGTGGATGGGGGACCGCGTCTACTTTCTTAAGGGCGAACGGCAAGAGATCCAGACGGTCTGGTTGAGTCTCTGGGAACGTCCGTCCATCGCGTGCGCTTTCTGTCGCGCGGCCCGGCGGCGACTGAAGGAGGAGTTTGAGGGCGAACCATACGCCGTGCAACGCGACGGCGCACGCGTGACAATCGTCTGGGGGTGCGCCGACGCGGCGGCCTGCGATCGGCTGATGACCTGTGCGCGGCGGTCGCGCATCGATGCAGAGAGTCCCGGCTGGCTGGCCTCGGTCATGCGCGATCTGCCGTTGCCGATGCGCCTGCCGCACTATCCCGATTTTTCGTCGGGTGTGGAGGTGTTGGGCGGTTGGGCAGTCGATGTGCATGGCGGCGAGGGTTTCTTTCACGGTGCACTGGCGAGTGGTCTACTTCGGGCAGAGTGGAATCCCGACCGTCATGTGGTGGGCGCTGTCTGGGGCCTCCTGTCGCACACGTCCGATGCGTGCGCCGACTACACCTATTGGAAGTTGCCGCTGTTGGCCTCGTGGCATCGCCGCGGTTCGGGCGAGACGCGGCGTTATCGTTGGCGCGTGTTTGGGGGCGTGCTGGCGGATGGTGATGAGCGGCGCGCCCGGTTGCTGTTTGTGCCGGTCTGGCGCGGACGTCGTGATTCGGGCGATTGAATCGACGGAATCGAATGATTCGAATGGGTCGATTCCCTCGATTTTTTCGATTCCCTCGACGCACTTACGAGTTTTTGATATGACTTCAACAAAACGGAGAGAAGGATTATGAAGTACGATAAGAACCATGCGTTGCTTGAGAGTTTTATTCCGGGAGTGCCCGCGCCGAAACGAGGCAAGGTCCGCGACCTGTATGATCTTGGCGATCGTCTGTTGCTGGTGGCGACCGACCGTATCAGTGCGTTTGACGTGGTGATGCCGAACGGCATCCCGGACAAGGGGCGGATTCTGAACAGCTTGAGTGTGTTCTGGTTTGACCTGCTGGACGACATGCCGAATCATCTCATCACGGCGGACGTCGATCAATATCCGGCAGAGCTTCAGGCGGTGAAAGAGGATCTGCGCGGTCGTTCGATGCTGGTCAAGAAGGTGGCGATTATTCCCTTCGAGTGCATCGTACGCGGTTATCTGACCGGCTCGGGCTGGAGGGAGTATCAGAGGTCCGGCACGGTCAACGGCCAGCCGCTGCGGGCGGGCTACCAGAATGCGTCCAAGCTTGATACGGTGCTCTTTACTCCTAGCACCAAGGCAGAGTTGGGCGAGCACGACATGCCAGTGACAGCCGCCGAGCTAGAGCAGGCGCTAGGTGCCGACAAGGCGCGTACGCTGGCTGAGCGCTCAGTGGCTTGTTACACGAAGGCAGCCGACCACGCAGCGGCGCGCGGCGTCATCATTGCGGACACCAAGTTTGAGTTCGGCGAGGATGAGCAGGGGCGTCTGGTGCTGGCGGACGAGGTGCTGACGCCCGACTCCAGTCGTTTCTGGCCAAGCGAGAGTTACGCGGTGGGGAGCAATCCGCCCAGTCTCGACAAGCAGTTCGTGCGTGACTGGCTGGACAGCGTTGCCTTCAACCACCAGCCGCCCGCGCCGGTCCTGCCGGATGAGGTGGTCGCCAGGACGCGCGCGAAGTACGTCGAGGCCTACGAGACCTTGACCGGGCTGCGCTTCGGGCGCTGAGGGTACTTCTTTTTAACGCAGAGACGCAGAGATTGCGAATAAAAGCATTGCTCGGTTATTTCACGCGCAAGTGGGCTTGCAGCGTCTCGCAGGTCTGGCGAATAAATCTGGAGTGCGGCGGCAAGCGGTATTCCGCGCGACGCCGCTTTTTGAGCATGAACGCGGTGGCTGGGTTACGCACAAAAGCGGTGCCGCGACCCGCGCGTAGCGCGGCCCTTGTCACCGCAAAAATTTTTCACGTCCCCATAGGCGGCGCCTCACAAGCCCAGACCGCAGGGCGGGAGGGCGAGTGTCCCCACGAGCCGCGTTTAGTCGCTCACACTCCGTCCCGACACTTCGTTGCTGGCGCAATCGACTGAGTGTGAACGACTGAACGTAGCCGACTAAGTGTGCGGGGACTAAGCGTTTGTAACGACTGGGTGTAGAGACTGAGCGTAACTCACGAGGAGGTTCGCCCAAAAAACTCTGCGTCTCTGCGCCTCTGCGTTAAATAAATCCGTCTCAAGAAACCGGCGAAAACTCGTTTTTGCCGACGCCGCACTCGGGGCAGATCCAGTCGTCCGGGATGTCCTCAAAGGGC
>DAOTMQ010000156.1:0-8553 GCA_035450385.1 Kiritimatiellia bacterium
AGACGTCTTTTCCCGCAACGTTTCGGACGCGACGGCAACGCCAACTGCGAGAGTGCCCATCGTGATAACTGTGACGAGTTGTTTCATACGAATCATTCCGCGCGCATAAAGCCCGATCAACAATATTCCGACAGAGCAAAGCATATGCAGCGTTCCTGGCTTCATCTACGTGCTCTCCTTCTGTCTTTGGGCACTCACTCTCAAAAAGCGGCGTCGCGCAGAATACTGCTTGCCGCCGCACTAAATTCGTTAGCCAGACTTGCGAGAACGCTCAAAGTTCAACGAAAAAGCGTCGCGCCGCTGTGCCATTCCGACACTCAGCGATGCGACGCCTTTTAGCAATCTACGGCTAATCAAAGACCGTTACTTTGCGCTTTTGTTCGTGCCGCGGCCTTTGGTGCCGGCCGCCTTGGCGGCGTTGGCCTTGGCCTTTTCGTGCGGACGCAGCTTGCGCACGGCCGCGCCGGCCTGCCACATCTCGGATTCGCGCATCGCCTTCAACTCGGCATCCAGCTTATCCTTGTAGTCGGGAGTGCCGCAGGCCTTGATCACGCGGCGTGCCTCCTTCTGGCTCTTAACGGCCTCGTAGAGATCCGTAAAGACCGGCATAACCGCCTTCTTGAACTTCGGCCGCCAGTCGAGCGCGCCGCGCTGCGCCGTCGCCGAACAGTTGCAATACATCCAGTCCATGCCGTTCTCATCGACCAGGCGGATGAGGCTCTGGGTGAGTTCCTCGACCGTCTCGTTGAAGGCTTCGGAGGGGCTGTGACCGTTTTTGCGCAACACATCGTACTGGGCTTCCATGATGCCTGCCAACGCACCCATCAGCACACCGCGCTCGCCGACCAAGTCAGAGGTGACCTCATGCTCGAAGGTGGTGGGGAAGAGGTAGCCGGAGCCGACCGCGATACCGATCGCCAACGTACGGTCGAGCGCTTTGCCGGTCGCGTCCTGCGCCACGGCGAAGCTGGAGTTGATGCCGACGCCCGCGAGGAAGTTGCGGCGCACCGAGGTGCCCGAGCCCTTTGGAGCGACCATAATTACATCGACATCCGGGCCAGGCTTGACGCCCGTCAGCTTGTTATAGACATAGCCGAAGCCGTGGGAGAAGTAGAGCGCCTTGTCTTCGGTCATGAAGGGCGCGATACGCGGCCACACCTGCTTGATCGCAGCGTCGTTTACAAGCATCATCACGATCGTGGCCTTTTCGCAGGCCTCTTCGATATCGAAGAGCGACTTGCCCGGCTTGAAGCCGTCCTTCACCGCGCGACTCCAGTCGGTTTCGAACCGCTTGTCCTGACCGATGATGACATTGATGCCATTGTCGCGCATGTTGAGCGACTGCGCCGGGCCCTGCACGCCATAGCCGATGACAGCGATGACCTCGTCCTTAAGAACCTTCTGCGCCTTCTTCAACGGATATTCTTTACGTGTGACGACGGTCTCCACAACGCCGCCAAAATCGATCTTTGCCATATCAACTACTCCTCGGTTTGAATGTCGCCCGTGCTGTCCGTCCCAGACGACGGCACCACGATGCGTGAAAATGGGCACATATCATAACACCTTGCGTCCGTGGCGCAAGTGCTTTGTTAGCGATGGCGCGGCTGCGCGGTTAGTGACAGGGGCTGCTAGTTTATTTAACGCAGAGGCGCGGAGACGCAGGTTTTTGGGGGGCTCTTTTGCCCTCAGTGTCTCGTCCAAATCGGGATCGGGATCGCTATCGGTATCGAAATCGATTGTTGCGCCCACGCAATGGCTTGCAACGGCGAGTGTAAAGGTGGCGGCGATACCGATCCCGATCCCGATGGCGATAGCGATGGTGCCGCAACGAACCCAGAAACGCACGATCTTTGCCCCCCTGTCACTAAGTCACTAACCGATTACGCGATGGCGCGTTGACTTGATCTTCCCCGGAAGGGTATACTTAATGCCTGAAGGGACGGTGTTTTCACACCGGCTATCATGCAAAGGGTGGCTATGAGTGACTGGTCAGAGCGATGGCGAACCTTGCCGGGTGCGAAGGCGGTGCCGCACGTTCGGGCACGCGCCTTGGCGTGTCTTTTCCTGATGGTCTGCGCGGTATGCCCGCTGTTGGGTCAAGTCGTGATCAACGAGATATCGGCGGCCAACTCCGACCGGCAGTTGAGACGGACGGGGGACGGCTATCCCGTATTGGGGACCACGCCCTCTTGGTATGCGGATGCGTTTGATGACAGCCACTGGAAGGAGTCGAAAGGCCCGTTCGGATTCGGCGCGTTCAGCGGTGTCAGCCTCGGTTTGAATGTGTCGGGCCTGATGCAGGGCAGGGTGCCCTCGCTCTATGTGCGCAAGTCCTTTCCCGTCACCATCAGTCAGGCGTCCTCGACCGCCCGGCTCGAACTAGTGACGCGCTTTAACGATGGATTCATCGCTTTTCTGAATGGCGTGGAGGTGGCCCGGCGCAACATGGGTAATCCCGGCATGTACGCCTACCGCGACCAGACCGCGTTCAACACCAACTTCCCTGGCGCAGCGGCTACGGTCATTGATCTTGGAGCCGCCAACACGCGCCTGCGCGTCGGCACGAACCGGCTTTGCATCCAGACTCACAACAAATCCGTGACCAGCGGCGATTTTCTCTCTATGGCGGACCTGCGCATTTCCGGCTCGCCGGCCGTCACCCTCGTCGCGAACACGGACGTCTGGCGTTACTTCGCAGGTGTGGCCGAGCCCTCGGGCGGACTCATCGATTATGGCATCATCGACGGTGTGCCGCAGACGGCGACGTGGGCAACGCTGGGGTATAACGACTCCTCGTGGCCTGAGGCCTATGGTGCTTTCGGCTATGAGCGTTCGGGCGGTTTGGTGCTCGGTACAAACCTGTTGAGCGAGATGTACGGCATTACGCCCTCGCTCTATGTTCGTACCCTGTTCACCGTTACACCGGCTGAGGCCGCCTCCAGCGAGCCGCTCCGGCTCACGCTCGACTACGACGACGCCATCATCGTCTATCTCAACGGCCGCGAGATCGCCCGGAGGAATGTGGGCGTCGTTAACACGATCACCCCCCACTCGGAGTTTGCCCGCTCCAGTCACGGTGCCAGCGAGGATGGCGGCGCTATAGAGGTGGTGACCCTCGGTCCCGCCAACACTCTGCTGGCCGGCGGCGACAATGTGCTCGCCCTGCAGATCCATAACAACAGTCTGACTAGTTCCGATCTGATCGGACGCGCCACGCTTGAAACGACCGGCGCGACCCCACGCACGCTGGCGCGCCCCACAGACCTTGGCCGTTTCTTTGTCGGTACACGCGAGCCGCAAGCCCCGTCCGGCGATGAGGAGGACGAGACCGATATCGAGGAGGACACGCCTGATTCGGAGAGCGACTGGATTGAGCTGTACAACACCAGCGGCGAGCCGGTCAACCTGACCGGCTGGTCGCTGACCGACGATGCCGACAAGCCGCGCAAATGGTATTTCCCGGCCGGCAGCAGCATCCCGGCCGGCGGCTATCTGGTTGTGATGGCCACCGGGTTCAACATCGGGCCAGCCGATGGCGCGACCTACCTGCACACCAACTTCAAACTCAGCAAGACGGGCGAGTATGTCGGCCTGGTGGATGCCTACGGCACGGTGGTCAGTGCGATCGCGCCGGCGTATCCCCGCCAACTCGCATTCTACGTGTACGCCCGAAACCCCTTCGGCTCGTATGTGTACTGTGATACCGCCACACCCGGCGCTGCGAATGCGGGTGCGGCCTTTTCTGCTATCACCCCGCCGCCGGTCTTCAGCCACTTGGGCGGATTCCACGCCGCATCGTTCCCGTTGCAGCTCGCCTCGCCCGATCCGGCGGCCGTCATCCGCTACACCACCGACGGCCGGGTCCCCAGCGAGACGGTCGGCACCGTCTACAACGCGCCGATCACGCTGACGTCCGCGACCACCGTGCGCGCCCGCTGCTTCAAGAACGGCGAGATCCCGTCCGACACCGTCACGCACACGTTTCTCATTGCGCAGTCTGCGGCACGCCGGACCTTGCCGGCGCTCTGCTTCTCCGGCGATCCCGAGCTGGCTCTCTACGGCCCGAACGCCAGCGGCGGCCCTGTTAATGGCGAGGGAATCATGGCCATCAAGGGGGGCAGCTACGTGAGCGATCTATGGAACAACCTCGGCGATATGGACGCTTTCAACATGCCGATGCAGAACGGTCGGCACTCCGAACGCCCGGCCGGCTTCGAGTACTATCCGGTCAGTGGCGTGGCGCTGCGCACTGAGGTCGGGCTGCGTATCTCCGGCAGCAACCACGCTCGCCCGCGTTATCGACTGACCACCGCCCCTTCGTCTAGATTTTCGCCCACCGACTTCAAAAACAAGCCCTCGTTCAACTATTACTTCCGCAACGAACTGGGCGAGTCGCCCCAGAACTACGCCTTCTTCCCGGAGAGCCCCGTGGCGCTGTTCGAGGACATGCGTCTGCGCGCCGGAAAAAACGACATCTCCAATCCGTTTATCAGGGACGAACTGATGCGGCGCATCTTTATCGGAACCGGCCAGAAGGGCTCGCGCGGCACCTTTGTCTCGCTCTACATCAACGGCGTGTGGAAGGGTTACTACAACCTCTGCGAACATCTGCGCGAAGCCTTCATGCAGCAGCAACATGGCAGCGCCGCACTCTGGGATGTGGTGCAGGTAGGATCCTTCGCCAGCGGTGATGCAATTCATTGGAACAGCACCCTCGCTTTTCTGCGCACCAGCGATTTGACGGTGCCCGCCACCTATGCCATGGCTCAAGAGTACGTCGATGTCGACAATATCGCCGACTATGTGATGGTAAACGCCTACGCCGCGATGTGGGACTGGCCCCACAACAACTGGGTGGCGGCGCGCGAGCGCGCTCCGCAGGGCCGTTGGCGTTTCTACATGTGGGACGCCGAAGGCGGTTTCGGTGGTTCCGACAACCGTAATCCCGCCACCCACGACAGTTTCATCGGCGACCGCAACGGCGACGGCATCGGTAATGACTCGGGCTCCATGCCCATCGACATCGGCGATGCCGCCGCAACCGCATCCAACGCGCCGAAGGATGTCCGCACGTTCTACACGCGGCTGCGTTCGTCGCCCGAATTCCGCTTGCGCTTCGCCGACCGCGCGCAGAAACATCTTTTCCACGGCGGCTGTCTCACGCGCGAGAGCATGCAGGCGACTTACACGATGCTGCGTGACTTGATCAACCCAATCATGCGTGAGACTATCGGATCTTACATGAATGAGTCATTTTACAACGCTTGGATCGCCTCCGACACACGCCGCAACACCTTCTTCGCCCAACTCACGCGGCACGGGCTTTGGCCCGCCACCCGTGCGCCGGAGTTCAGTCAGCACGGTGGCGAGGTCTCTACCAACACCTGGGTCACGATCTCGAACCCCAACAGCGGCGGCACCGTGTATTGGACGACCAATGGTGTCGATCCCCGTGCTTTGGGCGGTGCTGTGGTCGGCACGCCCTACGCCGGTCCCATGCGGTTTGCAGCCACCGCCATGCTCAAGGCGCGTGTGCTGAGCGCGGGCGGCGAGTGGAGTCCGCTACAGGAGGCGCTCTTCACCGTGCCGTTGCGCATGCCGTTTTTCCTGCCTTCGGGCAATGCCGACTGGACGGTCGACGGCAACTGGAGTACCGCTCCGCAGCCTTACCCCGACGGCATCGGGGTCGAAGCTTTGGTCCCTGCCCCCGCGACCGCCAGCCGCGAAGCCAACCTGCGGGCGCCGGTCACCATCGGCAGTCTGACTCTTGAACTGGGCGATTCGCCGTACCGCAACAAGATCAGTGATAGCGGCACCACCAACGTGCTGACCTTTATGACCACCAACGACGCTGCCCGCCTTACCGTCACCGGCAATGGCGACGGATATGGCGAATTGGAGGTTACCGCCGGTGTGGTGCTAAGCACCAACCTGACGGTCACGGTCGCCGCGCCGACCGGCAACGCTTCCTACGGCGCGCTGCGCCTGAAGGAGGCGTGGAGCGGACCCGGCGGCGTGACGAAAGAGGGCGTCGGTCGTGCCGCTTTCACTGGCGAAGGCAAAACCTACACTGGCCCCACCGTGATCAATCAAGGCGTGTTGCAAATCACCGCAAATGCCACGCCGACGCGGAGCGTGATGACGGTTAATCCCGGCGGTCAGCTTCGTCTCGTCTCGGCCAGCACCGATGGCCAGCCGCGTGTCTACAATTTAGGCGGCGATCTCACGCTCAACAGCCGCGGGCGCGACGACAGCCTGCCCGCTGTCGCTGGTCTCGGCATTGAGGGCGGCCTGCGGTTTGAGCCGGAGTCGAACAATAGCGCGGCGTTGATCACCAACCGTCTCGTGTTTACCGGTCCCTCGGCACTGCACGTCGAGAACGCCCGCAACACGCTGCACCTCACCGGCACCCTGCTCGGCGCGCACAGCTTCGTCAAGACCGGCGGCGGAAATCTGATCCTCTACGCCAACAACCACGACTACTACCAGCCCGCATGCGTCAGCAACGGGACGCTGACCGTGCATGGGCGGCTCATCTCGCCGTTGGAGATCGTCGCGGGCGCGACCCTCACGGGCGTGGGCCGCGTGGGGCCGGTGCGTGGTACCGGAACCGTCGCGCTGGACAAAACCATCTTGACCGCGCCCGCCGCGATCGGCCTCAATTACGCATTTGTGTTCAGCGCCGCTACGCCCACGTACTGTCAGGCGACAACCAGCGGCAACGCCGTGCTGCGGTTGCTCTCAATCCGTCCGGGCGGCGTACCGCCGGTTATCGACATCTATCTCGACATGCCGCCGCTCGCGGTCGGCGATACTTTGCGCGGCGGCTTCTTCGTCGAGTGCGGCCAAGACCTGAGCAGTTTCTTGGCCAATGCGACCGTGCGCTTTTTTGAACCTAACGACGGCGGCGACATTCAGTTTGCGGGCCGCTTCTACGCGCCGTACAGTGGTGCGCTGGGCCTGACCGTCACCGCTATGCCCGAGGCAGCCGACTTTGGCGACGGCCCGCGTCAGGGCCTGGTCATGGAAGTGCGCGCTGACGGTCTGCCGGTGACCTACGGGGAGTGGCTGCTGCGGACCTTCCCTGCGTCCACCGGCGACCCCGATGCCCAGGCGCTTATGGCCCCTTCGGCGGTTGCGGTGGCCGGCGCGGTGCCTAACCTTTGGTGCTACGCCTTTAACATCGCTGCTGGCGAGCCTGCCGCCCCGAGCCTGCCGCGATTCTCCTTGCAGGACGGGCGTCCGCTCTATCAGTTCCGCTTCGATCCCGGCAAACGCGACCTCCGGTATCTTGTTGAAACGTCAGCCTCGTTGACCGGTGCGTGGACGCGCGTACTCTTCGACTCCGTCAGCGATTCCCCGTTGAATTGGCAATGGGATGGTACCTCGCTCTATCTGCTCGACACCGCCAGCGGTCCGGGGGTGGAGCCCAGGCGCTTCTATCGGCTGCGTCTCGAGTTGACCGAACCATACTGACCCGACCATAAATAGCATTGCACTTCTTGGTAACGCAGAGACGCAGAGATTTTTACGGCGTAGCGGCATGACCGCAAGTCTGGCGAGAAAACTTGCGGCGGCAAGCGGTATTCCGCACGACGCCGCTTTTAAAGTACGAGTGTGGTGGCAAAACGACGTGCAAAAGCGGTGCCGCGACCCGCGTACAGCGCGGCTCTTGTCTCCGCAAATTTTGCACACTTACTTGAGCGTTGAAAGTTGAGCGTTTTCTGAAACCGCCAAGGTGCCCCGTTTTTCATGAAGTTTCATGTGTTTCATGGTTCCACTTGAACGCTGTGGTCGCTGTCCAGAATTGCAGCATAATTTGTGGCCGGGTTAGCAATCAGGGCTGCTGGTCAGATCGTACCAGTTCGGGTCGCGCGCTGGACCGCGCAGCCGACGCAACCAATTGCGGGCGGGAGCCGCTCCGTCTTGTGCGTCCCCATCTTCGAAGGGATTGTCCGTGTCGAAGACTTCGCTGAACTCCTCGTCGATCCGCTCGGGGTCTTCGCCGGCCTCGATCCGCGCCATGGCTTCGCGGACCTCCGCGTTGAAGCGCAGTCCGCCCGCCTCCGCCAGTTCACGCATGACGCGCACGGCGTCGCGCGGGTCGGCGTCGTCGTTCTCCAGAGCTTGCAGACGATCTCCCAGACGCGCGGCCGCCTGTTCCAGCCGGTCAGCCATCACGTCGTCGGTGTTTGCGTTGTCGGGGTTGGCGGCTTCCGACGCGCCGTGTATGATGTGGGCGAATGTCGAGATCTCGCGCTTGAGGCGATGCCCGCACTTCGGGCAGGCCGGCACGGTCGAGGTGTCGACCCGTGCCGCGCGGAATGTGAAGATCGTGTGGCAGGGTTCACAGTAAAATTCATACAAGGGCATAACGTCTTTTTCCTCTTTCAGCAGGCACTCTTCCCGCTGAGCACCTCGCGCAGTTAGATTTAACAGGGTCGGCTCATCTTCTGCAAGCAAGATCGTGACACCACATTAAAACCGCGTCGCACCTGGGAGTTGCACATCCAACGCAGTTATGATAATTCCAAAGGGTAGAAAACAAAG
>DAOTMQ010000157.1:0-8548 GCA_035450385.1 Kiritimatiellia bacterium
CTCGACCGAGACCCCCGGCGCGCCCTCCTCCAATGCGGCGTCCGCGATCGCCGGACCGTGAAGATTGATCTGGACGGCGTCGGAGGCGGCACGCCCGCCGAGCAACAACGCCCAGCGCTCCTGCCACAGCGGATAGTCATGCAGCCCGTTGCCGACCGGACCGTGATCCTTCTTGTCCGCCATTAACACGATACGCAATGGACGCTGAGCGAACTGAACGTGCCGTTGCAGGTCAGCGGCAGCCAAAGAGCGACCGTAGAGCGCGATTTCGTCAATCTTCCCTTCGAAGGTTTCGGGGCTTCCAGCCGCGCCGCCAAAAGATACCTGTGACGTCGGGTCGGGCACGGCCTCGCCGGCACACTCGAGTTGGCCATCCAGATAGATCTCTACTCGCGCGCCGTCCCGCACCAACGCGACATGATACCACGTCCGCGGCGCGATCACGGTCTGTCCCGTCAGTGAGCCGAAAGTGAGCCGACCGGGAGCGCCGTTCGTGCCACCTATGGCCAGCCGGTCCGCGCCACGGGAGAAGAGCACACCCGTCACGCCGCGCACGTTGTCGGGCAAAGCGTTCCAGAACCACAGTTCGGCGGTGTACGCCGGCCCCGGAAGCGGCACGTCCGCAGTGAGCGTCCCGCCCGCCAGATGGACGCACCGGTTGACCACGCCCGTTCCCGAGAAGGCGGGAGACGGAGGACCATCAAGCCAGCGCGCAATGCCGACCCCGTAAGCCGCGTTCCGCTTGGCGGGGGTCGCATCAAATGCGGTCGGACCGCCCCACTCTTCGAGACGCCAATATGCCAGCGGCTTGTCGGCGAGGATGGCTTGCGCATACGGTCCGTTGGCGACGGTGACGGCGCGGCGTTTTTCGTCGCCGACCTTCTCCAGCAGGCCGAGCAGGGCCTCCGCCATTTTCACGCCGGCCTCCGGTTCCAGCATGGCGGTGCGGCACGCCCACGTGTTGTAACCGCCGAGCGGGAAGAGTTCGGGCGGAAGAACGTACCCCTCTTCGGCGTTGGCCACCGTGATGTTCATGGTGACCGGAAACGGGCTTTGGGCTTTCACCTGCAATCCGTGAAGGGCAAACACTTCTGCGGGCCAGAAGGCGATGCCGAGGCCACCGACGCGCAGGGCTTGAAGCTTCATCTCACGCGTCGGGTGCTCCTTGAGCCACACCTGTTCCCGCGCGTAGACTTCGGACTGATTTTTCGGAAGCCGCCCTTCGCACGTCTGCGCGAGTTTCTGCGCCCACTCCAGCCGCTTCGTATCAGGTTGGCGCGTTGCTAAGCGCAGTTTTTCCTGCCGCATCGACAGCGGAACCCAATCCTGAAAACGGATCTTCTTGTACGCACTTGCCGTAAGCTGGGCCAATTCCGCCGCATAGGCGTCACGACTCACGGACCGCCTGTCCTGACTGTAGTCCATCCAATGCTGATCGCCGCTCGTGCCCTGCGACATGATGCCGACAAAGGCGGATGCGCCGTTCGTCGCACCGAGCAACGGACCGAGCTTTCCGGCGAAAATGCCGTAGTAGTCGGCGGAGAGCGCCGGTGCGCCGAAGTAGTGCATGGAATAGTTGGCCAGCACCGCCAGCGGGCGGCCATCCGGCGTCTGGACGGCCAGCAGCGTCAGTTCAGGATCGGACGGTCCCGCCGGACCGGTCACGTCCGGATTCCGGTGGCCGGGGTGCATGTTGGCGCGTATGGTCAACTCGCCGAAAGGATCGCGTAACCGTTTGTCGGGCCGCCTGATCCAGACACGCGTGTGCGTGTGGTCCGGGGCCTGAACCGCGGCCCAGCCGACACGTGCGGGCGCGAGATTGGCGACGGCGCGAGCCAGTCCTTCGACGATCAGCGGGAGCGCGTAAGCGGGATAGTTCGCGTCGGGAGGCGTACCCAACACCTGCATCAGCGAAGGTGCGCTGTGCGTGTGCGTCGCCGAGAGCGCGATCCGCTCCTCTGGAATCCCGGTCGTCTCGCTCGCGCGGGCCTTGACCGCATCCGCGAATTCGGCGGGAATCAAGCAGGTGTCCAAGACACCCACCGCCACCCGCGACGCCCCGTCATCAAGAACCAGCCAGCGCACATAAAGCGGATCGTTCACCTTGGTGGCGGTTTGAGCAAGGAACCCGCCGTTCACCGTGACAGGGAAATTCGTGGGCGTGACGTCCATGGCGTACGCGCCCGCCTGGAAAGTCTGGGCAACGGCAACCTCGCGCCACATCATACAAGATGTGACAACGCAAGCCGCCAGAATCGCCCAAACACCCTGTCTCTGAAGACCACGCGCCATCGTCACTTTTTCCCAAACACGTTCCGGATCGCTGCGAGCGTCCGCTCCACAAAGATTTTACCGCCCTCATGCCCGACCGGGCAGCTCTCGACCAAGGCGCTGTAGCCACCCGCCTTCTCCGCATCGCGCGTGGCCAGGTAACCGCCGCACTCCAGCGGGCTTGAGAATGAGACCAATACCGTCTGCCCGGCGATGCTGCGGCTCTGAATGCGCGCGCCATATTCGGGGTAGAGCTCAAAAGGATGGGTGGCGATCACAACATCCCCGAGGCGGATGACATGCATCTCGACCGTGAACACCGGATCGGCACGCTGCTGCGCCTCATAGCGCGCCAGCGTCTTTGCGAACCGGCGTTTCTCCCAGTAGTCGCCCCCCACGAGCTTCTTTTTCGCGGCCAATTCATCATGCCTTTTTTTCGCCGCACGATACTCATTTTCAGTCACCTTGCGTCCCGGCAGGTCAAAACTCTCTACACGGTGCAAAAAAGCAATATCCGACCGCACGTCTTTGGTCGCGAAACGCCACACTTCATCTACTGCCCGCGCGATCCGTCCCCCGAGATCTTGTGGCCGCGAAACGCCTTTCAGTTTCAACATGCGATCCTCTGCGGTCCTGCGTAACATAGCGCGCGGAATCTGATTCCCTGAGGGCGCGATAAAACCCAGCACAACTACACCTTGACCGTGCTGGTGGCGCACCCCCTCCCGCACCCAGTGCCAGTAGTCGGCAGCGATTTGGCGTCCGTCTTCACATTGTGCCGTCGCCGGCACCGCCAGAACGACCGCCTTCATTTTCTTGTCGGTGTCCAAAAAGAAAAGGGCATCCACCGCATGATCGATCCACCCCTCCAGATGACTGAAATCGGCACGCCTCGTATCGCCGTACATCACGGCTGAACCGTCTTCGTACACGACACGCCGCCCCTGCGCGACCACAGCATGTCCAAGTCCCCAAGCGAACGTTCCGGGTTGACGTTCTTGCCACGCCTTGACCACGGCCTCCGTCAGGCGTTCGAAGAGAAAGGATACATACTCCTTCGGTTGCATGGCATCGCCGTAATCGTCATACTCTTCTTGATCAGTAACCGGGGCGCAGTGCGTGTGTGTCGCGGCCAGAAAAAGTTTACGCGTATCAAACCCCGGCAGATGCGTCGCCACATGGTTACGGAAAGCGACCTGCACACCCGGTCTGATCCGGACCAAATCACATACGATCAGAATCGCGGCATCCGTCGGCTTGCCCTGCTCGCGCGCTTCCAGAGCCAGCACCTCCGCCTTGATCCGGCTCTTGACTCCCTGTGAGATCGGACCGGTGGTGTTGCCGTCCAAGGCCACCGGACGATCCGGCGTGATATCAGCCTCCGCCGCGCCTATCCACAGTTCCGCCGTCCAGCCCGCGACGGCCAACCCAGATAAGAAAACCCCGACAGCAACGTGTTTGATGCTCATCTCTCCGGCTCCCGTGATGGTGGCCACTTCGCGTGGCCACCACCACGTTGATAGGCGCGTCGTTCATCGACGCGTCGTTGTTTACACCAATTTGCTCAAATGGTCCAAGCTCTTGGACGCCTGATCCGGCGTACCGCACTCGACCGAAAAGACGATATCGCGCGGGCACTTCTCCTTGACGATCCGGATAATACGCTCCCAGTCCAACACCCCCTCGCCGCAGGCGCACCCGACCGGCGTGCCGGTCACCTTGCCACGCTCGGCATCGGAGTGCTGGATCGAGATGTCCTTGGCGTGCAGATGCACCAGCCGAGGAGCGACATTCTCCAACCAGGCGTACGGGTCCGAACCGGAGAGGTACGCATTGCCGGTGTCCATGTTGATGCCGATCGAGGGCGACTTCACCAGATTGTAAATGCGATCCAAGCCTTCCGGCGTTTTGGAGTATTGCGAATGCGGCTCCAGACCGATCTTCACGCCACGGCGCTCAGCGATGAAAGCGGCCTCCTGCAACGTGTACCGGATCAGCGTGAAATCCTCCTCCTCCGTCGTCCACTTGGCCTTCTTGCCCTCGTCGGTGTTGATCACCGGCACACCGATCTCGCCGGCGACGCGGACCGCCATCTTGATGTACTCGCCGTGCACTTCTGGACGGCACAACGGCCCGTGCGCCTGAAAGCCGGAAATGGTCAGACCCGCCGCGTCACACAGTTCCTTCATGCAGTAGGGGTCATCGAACATCGAGACCGTGTGAAAATAGCCGGCCATGCACATCAACTCGCGGCCAAAATGCAACATCGGCTCAATGTACTTGTAGCCCATCTCGGCGGTGGCCTTCACCGCCCAGTCGAACGGCTTGTCGCTACTACGTGAAAACTCCGTATTCAGTCCAATATGAATCCGTGCCATCGATGCTCCTCCCTTGTTTGCGCGAGCCTGCGCCGCGCATTACCGTTTAGCGGTCAAGGCGAACAGTTCACCCCGTACCAATATAAAGTATGACATGTCCGCTCCTTGGGTGCCATTGCGTTTTTGCACAAATTGAGTGTAAAATCAAACAAATTTAGCGCCGTCCCTACCGGGCTCGGCGTCGATAATCTCCGGGCGTTTGACCACACTTGCGCCTGAAAATGGACGAAAGATATTGCGCATGACAGAACCCCGCGCGCCGGGCGATCTCGCCCAACGGCAGATCGGTGGTGGCGAGCAGCGTCCGGGCGGTGTTGATCTGGACACGCAGGACCTCATTGTGGACGCTGCGCCCCACCTCCCGCCTGAAATGGGTGTCCAACGTGGAACGCGAGACGCCGATCGCCCTTGCAACCTGAGACACACCGATCCCGTCACACGCCTGCTGGCGGATCACACGCAGCGCATCTGCCACCACCCGATTCGATGTCGCGATCAGATCCGTCGATGCGCGTTCCACAATCGTGACAGGGTCAACCAAGATATGAGTGACCTGCTGATTGCGACGGTGCATGAGCGCATCGAGCAACCGCGCAGCGCGATAGCCGATCTCCTCAGTCCCCTGCACGATACTGGAAAGCGACGGCGTCGCCAGTTCGCAGATCAATTCGTCATTGTCGACCCCCAGCACGACGACATCATCGGGCACGCTGAAGCCGAAGCGGCGGCACGCCTCCAGCACATGACGCGCCCGCATGTCGTTCGCGGCCAACACGCCGACCGGCTTGGGCAGCGGGTCGAGCCAAGCCCTGATCGCCTCCTGCAACTGCTCCCAACTGTGCGACGGCTTATAGCGCGCGCTGAAAACAGAGCAGGCGTGCCCCTGGGCCTCCACCCGCTGCGCGAAGGTCTCTTGGCGTTCGCGGTTCCACGGATCGATGGTGGTCGCCGGCACCCCGCAGTATCCGAAACTGTGCAGGCCGAGCCGCATCAGATAATCGGCCGCCAACTCAGCGATCTTGCGGTTGTGAGTGCCGACAGTGGAGACCGTGAGATTGAGCGAGCAGTTAGATTCGATGCCGCCGATACCGACGACCGGCATCGTGAGTCCCGCCACCTGCCGTGGTATGCGCGGATCATCCAGATCGGCGATAACCCCGTCGAAATGACCACGTCTGAAATCGGGAATCTTGGCGGTGGGATCATCCTCCAGAAACACGCTCCACGAACCGGACTCATGCACGAAGCGGGTCACGCCCTCGATCACCTTGCGATCGAAGCGCTTGTTAAGGCTGAGCACCAAGGCAACATGTTGGGCACGGCGCGCCATCGCGGTCTCTCCCCACGGACTACGCGCCGGCCCGAATGATCAGCGCCAGCCCCGCCACAAAAAAGATAAACATGGCGGTATTCAACTGATGCGCAACTTTCGGCGCGCCCTTGAACTCTTTCCAGATCAAGATGCCCCACAAGGCAGCCACCAGCGTGGCACCCTGACCGAGGCCGTACGAAATGGCAGCCCCCGCTTTGCCCGAAGCGATCAGGCTCAGCGCCATGCCGATGTTCCAGATCGTGCCGCCGAGGATGCCGACCGCATGCAGCCGCGGACTGCCCAGTTTGAAGTAGGATGAGAGTGGCACCGGCTCCCCCCGCACCGGCTTGAGCGAAGCAATCGTATTCCAAATGAAGTTTGAGACAAACAGGCCGACGGCAAACACCACCAGCGCCGTGTACGGCGTCATCAGGCCCGCTTCGGGTTGCGCGAAGTTCTTGACCATGCCCCTTGAAACCAGCCCGAAGAACCCCGCGCCCATCAGCACACCAGCTATCACCGAAATCACGAGGCCGAGACCGGTTCCCTCTCCTTGCGGACGGTTCTCGTCGGCTGCGGCACGCTTCTTGTAAGCCAGCGCGTTGAAGATGATGGCCAGCGTCACCAGACCGACGCCCGTGAACAACAGCACGGGATCGCCCTTGGGGTTGAACCAGTAAGTCTGAATCACACCCAACACCAGCGCTAATCCAACGCCTATCGGGAATGCCACGGCGAGCCCCGCCAGATCAATCGCGATCACCAAGAGGATGTTCGACAGATTGAACAGCACGCCGCCGAGAAACGCCAACGCGAGATGATTCATCTCAGCCTGGCGAATGTCAGCAAGAAAACTGCGGCCCTGCGACCCTATGCTGCCCAGCGTGAACGCGATCAACAGCGAGCTAAGCAGAATGCCCAGTCCGTAATCCCAGTAGAACAACTGATACTTCCACGCCTTGCTCGCCGACAGTTTCTGTGTATTGCCCCACGATCCCCAGCACAGCATCGTCACCACGCAGAAGATCACCGCCACCGCATAATTCTCAACAAAAAACATACCTACCTCCTTCTAACCAACCAACTCCTCCCGTCTCGGCGCAGACGCCTGCGCCCCCATACGCGTCACTGAAATCGACGCCGCCTTCGACGCAAAGCGCACCGCCTCCTCCAGTTCCAACTCCTCCGTCAACGCCACGGCCAGCGCACCGTTAAAGACATCGCCCGCCGCCGTGGTGTCCACCGCCTCGACTTTAAAGGCCGGGACCATGACACCGTCCTCCCCGTCGAAAACGTATGCGCCTTTGGCACCCATCGTGATCACGACCTGCCGCACGCCCTTGTCGCACAGCACCCGGGCGGCCGCCTCGGCGCTCGCCTCGTCCGTGACCTTGATGTTTGTCAGCAGTTCCGCCTCGCTCTCATTCGGCGTGATGACCTCAAGACAGTCATAAAGATCGGACGGCAGTTCACACGCAGGCGCGGGGTTCAAAATAACCGGCACGCCCAGATTGACAGCCACATCAGCCGCATATCGAACCGTCTCCAGCGGCGTCTCAAGCTGCATCAAAAGCATATCGGACTGGGCGATGACGCCCTCCAGCCCTTCGATGTCCTCGGGCATCAGTGTTCCGTTCGCGCCCGACGCCACCGCGATGCAGTTTTCCCCTTCGGCATCCACCATGATCAGCGCGACACCAGACGGCTCGGACGGATCGGTCAGCACGTAATCCGTGCAGATGTTCTCTTTGGCGAAGAGCGCCTTCGCCTCGCGGCCGAACAGATCATCGCCGACTTTTGCGATAAAGACCACCTCAGCGCCCAGACGCGCCGCAGCCACGGCCTGATTCGCTCCCTTGCCCCCTGGGTTCATCAGGAAGCGTCCGCCCAAGATCGTTTCACCCGGCGCTGGGATCCGCGCCGCCTTCACCACCATGTCGGTGTTGGTACTACCCACAACAACAATCTGCTTCATCCTTCCTCCTGTCCGTTTTCAATGCCCGGCGCCGGACATTCGACGCTCACCGTTTAGCATTCCTGATCTCCACGCCGCCCCAATAGGCCGCCTCCCACGACCAACCGTCAGGCTGGTTCACCAGTTCAACCGTCACCGTCTGGCCGGCAAAGGTAGCAAGGTCGATCGAGACTGTCTGCCATGCGGGCGGGCCTTCGATCTTTTTACGGATGACTTCACGACCGTCAACCCGCGCAATAAAGATGAAATCACCGCGATCATGGTTTGCGAGCAGCACGTCGAGCTTCGGCACGCCATCCTTCGGTACGGCGATGGCCTTCGATAGCGTGACGCCCGTGGTCTTGTCTAGCGGGTGGGTCATCACCACATGCTGCCGACCCAGATACTCGGCGCGGTAGCCGGGCTCCATGTCCTTCCCGTTGGGCGTACACGTCCAGCCGGGCAGCAGGGCGTCCAACGCCCCCTGCACACGACGGGTCGGATCGTCGCCCCCCACATCCGCAGGATGCGCCTTGAAGCGGATTTTCGCGTACTCCTCTTCCGTGAAGCGCGAACCTGCGATCGGGCCGGGCGCCCAGCTCAACATCAACGGACCGGGCTGCGCCGGACGGA
>DAOTMQ010000158.1:0-8508 GCA_035450385.1 Kiritimatiellia bacterium
AGACACGTTGTTGCGGGCGGGGACGCCCGCGCTCCCGACTCTCTGCTCCCCTTTTTACCAGAAACGCATGACCTTCGCACCCCCCTGTCACCAACCGATTACCCAGTCGCACCCGTTTTGAAGTGCCAACCTCCGGCAGATTTGATAACGTGCCGAGACATCTGGTGAACACGAAGGGATCACAGCTCATGAATCAACGCATCTTAGTGACAGGTGGCAGCGGTTTTCTAGGAATCAACTTGATCCGGCACCTCCGGTCAAAAGGTATCACGGATATCCGTTCGATCGACCTCGTGCCGTTTGATTATCCCGAAAAGGATCAGATTCAGGCGGTTGTCGGCGACATCCGCGATGTTGCGGCTTTGAAGCAGGTCATGCCGGGTGTCACTTGGGTGATCCATACCGCAGCGGCGCTGCCGCTCTATTCCGAAGAGGACATCATGACCACCGATGTCGACGGTACGCGCAACGTGATGGCTGTCGCGCGTGAAGCCGGTGTCGAACGTGCCGTCATGATTTCGTCAACCGCCGTGTACGGCATCCCCGACCATCATCCGCTTGTAGAGGACGACCCGCTGATCGGCGTCGGACCGTATGGACGCGCCAAGATTCTGGCGGAAGAGGAGTGCCTCAAAGCGCGCGAGCAGGGGCTTTGTGTACCGATCATCCGTCCCAAATCTTTCGTCGGCCCTGAAAGGCTCGGCGTGTTCGCGCTCTTCTATGACTGGGCGTACACCAGCCACGGCTTCCCGATGATCGGCAGCGGACGCAACCGCTACCAGCTTCTCGACGTGGAGGATCTCTGCGAGGCAATCTGGCTGACGCTCACGCTGGATAGCGCCAAGGTCAACGACACGTTCAACATCGGCGCCAAAGAGTTCACCACCATGCGCGAGGATTATCAAGCCGTGCTGGATGTCGCCGGGCACGGCAAAAAGATCCGTGGGTTGCCGGCCAAACCGGTGATCTGGGCGCTACGCCTCCTAGAGTTGCTGCGCCTCTCGCCGCTCTACAAGTGGGTGTATGAGACCGCCTGCGAGGACTCCTTTGTGAGCATCGAAAAGGCCGAACGCATTCTGGGATACGCGCCGCGCTACTCCAACAAAGACGCGCTGATCCGCAACTACCACTGGTACGTCGCCAACCTTGACACCTTCAAAGACGCATCGGGCGTCTCCCATCGCGTACCGTGGAAACAGGGCATCCTGCGTCTGGCCAAGTGGTTTTTCTGATGCGGCGGAGCCCGCGACCCAATCCAATCTCACACAAAGCCGTAAAGGGCACAACGGTTTCTCCATGAGGCTCTTGCAAAAAACCTTGCTTGCAGTGTGGCACGGGCATCTTGTCCGTGTTTCATGGGCGAGGACGCCCATGCCACGAAGGGTTTATTGGGTGGCCGTGGCGTGTCTGTGCGCGGCAACTGTGTTGCGTGCCGACATCGAGGAACTGCAACTCACGAGTCACGACGGTGCTGTACATGCGCGCTTCACGGCTGATGCCGCCGGACAGTTGACCTATCGGGTCTTGTACCGTGGTCATGAGGTTCTCGCCCCCGCGCCGATCGGCATCACGGTTGCCGGCTGTAATCTGGGGCGGGTCACATCCTTCAGACCGCTACGTGTATATCGAACGGACGACCGCTTCCCCGCACGCGGTGTACGGCGGGAGAGCCGCCTTCGCGCACAGCGTGCGCTCTGCGCCGTGCAGCCCTTCTCCGGTTCCCCTTGCGGACTTCAAGCGCTCGTGGCCGATACCGGCGTCGCTTGGCGGTTCATTGTTCCCGGCAAAGGTGTGCGCCGCGTCAACGGCGAAATCGCCCGCTGGCGTCTGCCGCCGGAGAGCCGCGTCTGGTTTGCCGAGCGGCACTCCGACTGGAAGCTCAAGACTTACGCCGGTGAATGGCTCTGCTCGCCGCTGCGCGGCCTGCATGCCGTCTCGCCGCAAGGGCCGATCCAAACCATGCCGCTGGTCGCTGAGTTGCCCGATGGACGCGGTTTCGCTGCCATCGCCGAGGCCGCGCTTTTCCGTTACAGCGGTATGCGCCTCGCGGCGGAAGCAGACGGCACCCTGCGCGGCTGTTTCACGGAAACGACGGGCTTCGATGTCGACGGAACGATCCAGACGCCTTGGCGTGTGCTGCTGTTGGCCCCGACGCTCCACGACTGGGTGAACAATGACCTGATCGCGCAACTCGCCCCGCCGCCCGATCCTGAACTGTTCTCGTCCCCAGAGACGTGGATAACGAGCGGACGAAGCGTCTGGAGCTGGTGGCAGGGTCGTGACGACTACATGCAACCCGAAGCCGAGAAGCGCATGATCGACGCGGCAGCCGCCCTGAACTTTGAGTTTACCACCATTGACGAAGGCTGGGAGGCATGGACAAACGCTTGGTCCGTCTTGGGCGAACTCTGCGATTACGCGCGCACCCGCAACGTGCGGGTCTTTGTCTGGAAGCATTCGAAAGAGATCAGCCAGCCCGATCACGACTACGCGGCCTTGCGCGGTTTTCTCGACCAAATCAAAAAGGCCGGCGCGGCCGGTGTGAAGATCGACTTCATGAACAGTGAATCTTACGAGACGATTCTGTTCGATGAGCGTGTACTGGTCGAGACCGCGCACCGCCAGCTTTTGGTCAACTTTCACGGTTGCCAGAAACCCTCCGGCGAAGCACGCACCTACCCCAACGAACTCACCCGCGAAGGCATACGCGGTTTGGAATTGAACCGGATCGCCGAACATGCACGCAAACGCCGGAGGGCCGCCAAACCGCCACCCTACGTGCCCGGCGGCGAGAATCAAGAGCTGCCCGCCTCGCACAATGCGGCACTGCCCTTCACGCGCTGTATCGTCGGACACGCTGACTACACGCCTCTCGCCTTCTCGCGTCCCGGCGTCACGACCTGGACGCACCAGCTCGCCATGGCCTATCTGATCACCTCCCCCCTGCTCGTCATGGCCGAGCATCCCAAGCGTCTGCTGGAAGACCACGGACTGGCCCCGGCACTGCCGTTCGTGCGCGAACTGCCGGTCTGCTGGGACGAAACGCGCGTGCTAGAGGGCAGCCGGATCGGCGAACTGGCCGCCTTCGCGCGACGTAAAGGCGATACTTGGTTCATCGCCATGGTCAACGGCTCCGACGGCCTTAAACTGGCTTCGGTCGATCTGGCTTTCACCGGCTGGCAGAAGGCCATCATCACCGAGCTTGCGGATCGCGCGGACGTGCCCGCCGCCTTCGTGCCCGGCACGCGGACAGCGGCGACGCACGCGCCTTTCGTCGTGACCCTCCAGCCGTACGGCGGCTATGTGGCGAGGGCGGTGAACGCCGAACGCTGAATGTCGAAGTAGAAAACGCTCAACTTTCAACGCTCAACTACTCAGGCAGGGCGCGGACACGGAAGAACAGGCGCGGCGGCGCGGCCGGAACCTGGACTTGCGTTGTGCCGTCTGCGCCGGTGACCGGCGCGACGCAGGCGGCCCAGCCGTTGGTGCCGGGCGCAGCGTTGGTAAGCACCGCATAGGTTTGATCGACGACCGAGGTGAAGGTCAGCGCGAAGAAGCCCGGCGCGGCTGGCACGAATGCAAGGATATCGGGCGGCGGGATATCAGCACCCGGAATCACCAGCACGCTATCGCCGAAGATCGGCTCCACAACACCGGCAATACTAACGATCCCGCTTAATTCATACATGCCGGGACCGCCGGAAACCTCGTATGCCAGCGTCTGGCCAGTACCGTAGGTACCCCAGTAGATCATGCTGTCATCGGGGATGTAATCGCCCGGACCTGCGGTCACCGTTGCTGTCAGGGTCGCCGGCAGATCTTCGTTGACATACCAAGATTTTCTGGTGGTCGGCTCTAGCATAGTGAGCGTGACGGTCTGACCCTCGACAGTGCGGATAACTTTCGCGCTGAGGATCTCGGTGTCACCAGCAACCGACACCGTGTCGCTGACGTTCGAGGCAGCAAGGGCACCGGTGACGGTGTAGAGGCCTGAGGTGGCGCAGGTGACGCTGTAAGTGAACATGTTGGTGGTGGCTTCCGCGCCGCTGAAGGTCAAGGTGCGGGCGGAACTGTTCCATTCGCCGCCACCAGTGATGGCGAAGGGCGTAAGGCCGGGCGGCAGGCTTTCGGCGAGGGTCCAGTTCACAAGGCCGACCGGAGCGCGCACAGCGAGGGTGACGTTGGTGCCGGAGATGGTGCGATCGGCCTCAGGCAGGATGGGGGTATATGCGGCCTGCAGCGAGAGGGAGTCGGCGTGGGATATCTGCACGTCGGTCAGCGGCGCGGGCGTGCGCCAACCGGTGAGCGGCTTGAAATCAATGGAGTAGCTGCCGGCGGGCAGGTTGGTGGAAGCCTCGCTAGACAGCCAGGTCGACGTGCCGTCGATGCGCCAGCGCGCGCCGCGCGCAACGGCATCGGTCGGCGACAAGCTGACCGTCAGCGTTCCCATCGGGATCACGGTGAGCAGTGCGGCGCGGCTGGTGGCGGTACCGACGAGGTTGGAGGCCGTACAGGTATAAGCCGCATCGTTGTCGTCATAAGCGGCGGTAAAGGTGTAGTTGGAGGCGGTGGCGCCGGGAATCGGGACGCCGTTACGCTGCCAGCGGTAGAAGAGCGGGGCAGTGCCGGTCGCGACGGCGCTGAACGTGACCGGCATCCCCTCCTGAACCGTGCAGTCAACCGGTTCGGCCGTGAAGGTCGGCGCAAGCGGCGCGCCGGGCTGCCACAAAGCGGCGAACCCAAAGGAGAGCGTGTAGTCAGGTTCAGGCGGTTCACTGAAATCCATCTTTGTCCACTCATCCCAGAAGCCACCGCCGACCCAATTCGGCGAGAAGGTGAGACCGCCGATTATAAAGGCCTGCGGTGCGCGTGCGAGAGCGGTGATTTTGTCGGCATTGACACCGCCGGTGTAGGTGGCCCAAGAGGGCGCGCCGTTGGTCGCATCGTAGATCGCTACGAACCCGTCCTGTCCGCCTTGGAAGGCTTGGCTGCCGAGTGCGAGCGTGAGCCATCCGCCTGAAGCGGTGGTGCCGCCGACGGCGAGGCGGCCGTCGTGAAGCAGGTCGAGGGCGGCGATCTCATCGGCTGAGGTGCTGCCGGCGAAGCGGCACCAGTCGACGCGGAAGGCGGTGTTGGTGTCGGTCACGCGCACGATAAAGCCGTCGGTCCCGCCCGCGTGGGAGTTGAGGCATGGCGCGTTCGCGAGGAAGTCGACGGAAGCGGTGATGCCGCCCAGGAAGAGGGTACCGGTGACAGGATCGACGCGCAGGGCGCGGACGCGATCATGGCCGCTGCCGTTGAGCAAGGAAGACCAGACGTGGTTTCCATCGGCAGTGAGTTTGACGAGGAACCCGGCGGCATTGTCCGGCGACGCGCTGCCGGAGGCGAGAGAAGTCCAGCCGGGCGAGCGGGTCTCGCCTGCGACATAGACGGCACCATCGGCGCCGACGGCCACGGCGCGGGCGGAATCGGCGTTGACGCCGCCAAGGTAATGACGCCACAGGATGTTACCTTCAGCGTCAAACTTGACCACGAAGGCGTCAAGGTCGCCGATCAGGTTGGTGCCGTAGTGGGTGGTGCCGACGGTATAACCGGAGACGTTGCAGACTTGGTTCGAGAGGGTCGTATGGCCGACAGCATAGACGTTGCTGCCGTCCGGTGCGACGGCCACGGCGTTGAAGCTGTTGGTGCCCCCCTCGTTTCCGATCGACTTGTCTGCCCAGAGGATGTTTCCGTCCGCTGGGTCGAGAGCTGCGATCAATGCGTAGGTACTGGCATCGCTCGGGCTACCCTGCGTGTTGCCGACGGTGAAGAGGTGCGTCTGCGAGAGGCTCAACGCACAGGGGGTATCGTAAAAAACCCTCCCCCAAACATCGTTCAGATCACGAGCCCAGAGCAACGTCCCGACGGGCGAGGCTTTCAGGATAAAGCCTTTGGCATAATCGGAGCACAAGAGTCCGTCACCGCCGTTATTGTAGAGCCCGCCTGAATCGAGCCGCCCTGCCAGAAAGCTGTTGGTCGCACTATCGACCGCCACAGCGTTCACCGTATCGTTGTCCCAGTCAGAGCCGACATAGGTTGACCAAACGGTCGAGACATGCCCTTGGGCGCACGCGAGACCGGCCATCAGCCCGCATAGCGCAATGCCTGTCACGTATTTTTGAAGGGGGGCTCCTGTCATTCCATCGTCCTTGTCCGCCCGAGAGATGAAGAGCAGCACGGTGGAACAGGCGGCTTAAAAATGGCGGAGAGGGGGGGATTCGAACCCCCGCAAAAACCTAATGGAAACAAGCCTCTCATCGGTGCTGGGACACTCATAGGGACACATGAAAGAGAAATTGTGCCGGAACTGCGGGAAATTGTCAATCAGTGGCATTCGTTGCCTGAGCATATCCGGCTTTCAGTTCTCGCCCTTGTCCGTGCCTCGAAAGGGGGTGCGTCATGATCGGCGTGGACGGCGTGACGGATGCCGCGCAAGTTGACACGCACCCCCCAGCCTCGGACGGGCGGTGCTTGTCGGCTTGCGCGGCGCGGCCTATGGCTTGGCCTGTGGGTTGACCTCAAGGCTGCCGGAATAGAGCGGATTGATTCCAGTGGACGCAAAATCGACTTTCACGCGTTGCGGCATACGTTCTGCACCCTCTTGATGTCTTCTGGGGTTCCGGTTCGGGTCGTCCAAGAAATGATGCGCCATAGTGAAATGCGTTTGACCACCAAGATTTACACGGATGCGGTCGGGCTCCCCACCGTGGCCGGAATCAACAAGCTGCCGTCGATGTTAACCCCCGATGAGGGGACACTCATAGGGACACACAATTTAGTCAAAAGGGGTCAAACCGTGTCGCAGGCTGTCACAATCAGAAATATAAAGCCGGATGCGCAACCCGTTGATTTTCAAGCAGTTGTCGGCGTTTGTCGCAATATGTCAGCCTCTGGCAAAAAACCTGAAATGGCGGAGAGGGGGGGATTCGAACCCCCGGTACCGGTTTGATCCAATACGGCGGTTTAGCAAACCACTGCCTTCAGCCACTCGGCCACCTCTCCACAATCTTTGGTTTGCAAAAAAAAGTTGCTGTCATCATACGCGAACAAGGGGCCGCGTTTCAAGTGCAAATCTTTAGAATTCGGTGATTTGTCGCGATTCCGTTCGGTGATTTGTCGTAGAATTGTTCGATGATTTGTCGCGATTCCGTTCGGCGATTTAGCGCGAAAGAACCAAGTGTTTCAAATTACCTGTCCCTTAGTTGTCGTGTGAAACAATCGATCCCGATTTGGATGAAAACCAGAAACCAAAGAGAGTTGAAGTTTCAACTTTTTTGGGGTAAATGTACACTTGACCTAAACGGTCAGAATGAATACGGTTCCTAGCTGTGTACACAGTCCATTCATGTTGACGGAGAGGAGCGTATGAGAGCGATACAGGCAGATATCACGACACTACAGGTCGACGCGATCGTCAATGCGGCAAACACGACGCTGTTAGGCGGTGGGGGTGTTGACGGCGCTATCCATCGCGCGGCGGGACCCGAACTCTTGGATGAGTGCCGGTCGCTCGGGGGGTGCGCGGTGGGCGACGCCAAGATCACGCGCGGATACAAGCTACCTGCGAAACACGTCATCCACACCGTCGGCCCCGTCTGGCGCGGCGGGAACGCGGGGGAAGAGCAGCACCTCGCTAACTGCTACCGCCGATCCCTAGAAATCGCGCAAGAGCATGGTGTGAAATCGATTGCTTTCCCGGCAATCAGCACCGGTGTCTATGGCTATCCCATCGAAGACGCGACACGAGTCGCCGTGGCAACCGTGCGCGCCTATCTGCAGGAGAACCAGTCGGCAATGGATGTGGTGTTCTGCTGCTTCTCCCAGCGCGACCTCGCGGTTTACGATAGGGAATTGGCGCGATGAGGTGGGGGAAACGAATAACACCCCTGATCATCGCTATATCCGTGACAAATGAGAACACTCATTGGAGCATCGAACTCGACCCGCAGAAGGGGATGGGATCGTACTTTGTACAATCCCGGTGAGTAGTACGGCGGGACGTCCCGGACCGCCGATTTTGATAGTCTGATAGTTGTGATAGCACTAGGACTTGCATCTCTCGTTTCGTTTTTCAGCTACCCATTCGCTTACTTTGTGCCAAGAAATGCATGCCACAAAAACCAGACAGTTGAAGCATAGGAGAACGAGGGGGGACAAGAAAATGACAAGTCCATTTTGAGCATCGGGTTTAACGCAGAAGCAGAGATAATCGGCTATAAAAATCGCGGCGATGTTCACAGCGACCAAAATGGCTGAAAAGAAATTTTGTCTATCTGGCGGCAGTTGAAAGGAGAGGCTGCCAATAGCCGCGATGGGAATTAAGGACCAAATCACAGGAATGGGAACAAAGAGCCAATCGGTTGAAGTCCCGCGCGACACTGCCAAAGCAACAAGCAAAAGAGAGCGTATCACGGCATACGCTAAAACAACGGGATAAAACCAAGCTTGGCGAGTGGTCTTCATTGA
>DAOTMQ010000159.1:0-8422 GCA_035450385.1 Kiritimatiellia bacterium
TGCGCTCGGCCTGCGGCCGAAGTAGTCTTCAAATTCCGACAACCCACGCGCCGACCGGTCCTTGTCCATGAAATCCGTATCAGGCACCAAGTACGCCCGGTAACGAACCCATCCATTCAGGTATGGATGATGCACGGCAGCGATTTCTGGCTCATCGTCGTCATCCGACATTTGGCTGATCGGAGTGCGGAAACACTCCAGTTTGAGATCGGCGGCAGTCTCGATGATCCGATTGAGCGCGATTGACGAGTCGTCATGGATGAACGCGGAAGGTCTTCCTGCGGTATCCCGCCAGTAACGGTTCATGCGGTCTTGTTCGTAGCGGTCAGAAGGAGCAAGCCAGTACATCTCGCCGCCTTCAACGAGTCTCGCGGTCCTGACCTCGATAATCCTTGCCGGAATCGAAACCTCAACATCCCCAGGAACCAGCGAAACAATCAACTCCTCGCGCAGCAGGCTTTTACGAATCGCCGCCTCTTCAGTGGCCTCGTTGAACAGCCTAACAAGGTGATCTCTCCCCAACATCGGCGGAGTGCTCGTATCGCGCTCGTCGATACGAAAATTGGAGATCAGGGTGCCGAGATTCACGACGCAACTCCGAACTGATGCACCATGTTCTCCGCATCGAGTCGAAGGTTATTCAGCGATTTCCTGCGGTCCAGTTTCTGGTTGAAATTCTGGGCGACAAACGAACACAGGGCGTCGGTGTCCATGGTGTTGATTGCGTCAAGCGCCCCAAGTGTTTCCTCAGTCTCATGCTCAGGAGTCGCCTTTTTCTGCGTAGTGACCGGATCTGACACATCACCATCAGCAACAACCCCGCCGTCCTGGTAGACATCAGGGTGCCGCAACATCTTGAACGCGATAGCGGCATCAACGACCTTGCTCTGTCCATTGACCCACTCTCCAGTCCCGTAGGTGCAGTCCTTGTGATACGGCCTGCGTCCGATATAGACAATCGTCTGTGCCTGCATTGTGCGAATCCATGGAAATGCGCCGGCTTGGGCCGGCGCGATAGGGTTAGACGCCGACCAGAGTCCCTTTGACAATGACATCCATGATGCCAACAGCCGAGTCTGCCGCGCCCGTCCGAGTCAGGATGATGTAAGCCTCTTTTGGCAGGGTGATCGGTCGGACAGCCGTATTGTTGGCGGGCGTTCGCGCGGCCGAAGCTGATGAGGTTCCCGCAACGATGAAATAGTCATCATCCTGCGGTACCGCCGTGGAATCGACGCCGTCGACGTAGGCGAAACCGAGCTTGTAGGTAGTCGATGTCGCGAACGCATCCGAGATGATCACCAGGGCGTCGGAAATCTTGATCCCGGCAGGAAGAATCCCGAACCGGACCACATCACCGATTTGCACCGCCGTCGCAAGGTCCGAGTTGACGAATATCCCTGAAGAATTGGTCTCGAACGTATAGATTTGCGACCAGCGATTGCCGAATGCCCCGGCGTGAGATACTTCCTGTCGGAGCGATTTCTTAGTAACTGTTGCCATCTGTCAAACCTCCTTAAACGCCGGCCAGCCGGACAGCGGTATCGATCACCGCAACGCCATAGTCGGTATATTGCTGCTCGTTCCCATGATCGATCAGAAAGCGGATTTTCGACCGCCCGCCGATCTCGCCAACGACGTACTCACGCTGATTGCCAAAGTCGGTCGTTTCTTCTGCGGTGAAATATGAACTTCCGCTTCCGTTGTGCCGCCCGAACCCTTCCGCGAGGGCCTGGCCGCCGAGCAGAATGGCGCGATCGACTGCGTACCCTGAGCCGAGCGCAGGAATCGTCCCGGCTGTCTCGGTTGCAGAGGTGGTGGAAGCGCACCACTGGACCGTATCTCCCGGATAGAAACGGATCGGCCTCGGCATCTTGAGGATGAGAATTCCCCGCCAGAGCAGCGCGTCGCCGAGGAAGACCGGATGGTTCTTGGCCATTTGCGCCCGAGAGATGGCCTGCGCTTGCAGCGTCCGGAAATTGGTGCTCTGGACGAACGAGTTGTACTGCTCGGCGGACACCATCAGCACGCGCACAGGCGAATCAGCCGCCGCTTCGTCATTCTCGAACTCGACCCCAGGCAGAGGAAGGGCCATGCCGTCCAGCCAGGTGGCGATGCCATCCACCACATCAGAGTTCATCACATCCGTCGTGGCGATCGTATAGCCGCCGGTTGGCACCTGCTCCAGGCCCGACCCGGTCGAGAGGAAATGTCGGTTACGAGTTGGCGCTCGGACGGGGTTGACCATCACCTTTGAGAAGTCGGCATTCGCCGTAGTCGGCACGCACCACTCGATGTTGTCGTGGAATCCACGTGCGCCGGCGAGATGGACCAAAGATGCCTGATCAGAGAATCGCTCAAGTGACGACAGCGCGACATCTTGCGCCAACGGGCGGAGCTGATGCGGCGTGCGCTGTTGCGACATTGCGCCGCCTGCGCTGATCGGGAATCGAGCTTGATTGATCCGGAGCCGGTCCTGTGCGAACGTGAGCACGGATCCCTTGCCCTGCGCCCACTCGTCGCCCATGATCGGAATGGCTTTGACCGGATTGACCAGATCGAAGGTTACTTCGTCGCCTGCCGACTTGGTGAGTTCCTGGACCCGGACGATCGGCTTTCTGTTGGTGCTGACGAGTCGGATATTTCCGCTGGCGTCTGCCTGTTTTGACATCGCGCCGGCCATCCGATTGAGGCCGGTCTTGCGCTGCATGCACGCAGCGAACAGGCCGACCGACTGGATCTTGACTTGTTGGTCAGACCCATAGGGGACTGCTGTGGTTGCCATTTTTACTGCTCCTGTATGAGGAAAATTCCGCCATCACGGCGGTGAATCAAAATGGCCGGCTACATCTGTCGAGACAGAACGGCCAGTATTTTTTCTCGCGGCATGCTCATGAGCTTGTCCTGAACTTGCTGCACAGACATCGACGAAAGCGCCTGCAACTCATCTGCTGGCGGGGTTGCGGCCGCAGGAATCGACGACAGGCTGGACGGCACTTTTGCCTTTGCGCTGGCCTGTGCGATAACTTTTTCCGCCTTCGCCATCGCGGCTTCATCCGGAAGGTCAGCTTTCGCCTTCTCTCCCATCCCATAGAGCTTGGCCACCCGATCAACAGCGTCCACCAGCGCCTGAGCGCGAGTAGAGCCCTTGTTGACGTACATCGCACTCAGCGCCTGTACGGTCGCGATGGCTTCCAGGTTGGCGCCAGGCTTTGTGTGATCCAGATCGGGATATGTCTTGATCAGGCTCTCGGCAGTCGCCGAAATCGCCCGCTCTTCGGCCTGCGCCGCCTGTTGCTCAAGCACCTGGATTGCCTTGGCTTCAGCCTTACGGCTGATCTCCTCGTCAATCTGCGCCTCAAGCTCATCGATCCTGGCGTCGTCATCCAGCAACATCGCTTCGCGAAGCTCGCGGCGAAGCTGCTTCAGATCGACGGCGGCCGTCGGGTTATGCGGCTGCTCTGATTGGGACTGTTGAGCGATCCGGCTGGCTTCCTCGGCTTGGGCCTGCCAGTATTTGGCCTCGTCTCTGGCTCGTTGCAGTTCCTCGAACGGGATCGTGTGCTTCCCATCCTTGGCAACCACGACAGGTGCTTCCTCTGCGGCTGTCTGTGTTTTGTCTGTCGCACCTTCTTCGGCTGAAGCTTCAATGCTGGCGGCGGGCGATCCGCCGGTAATCTCGCCCTCGATCGACTCGCCGATATGCAGCGACATACGATCTTCGTCTGAAAGCTGGTCGAATTCTTCAGGGTGCTCCATGAAGTAGGACAAATCTTTTTCCATCTACCGTTCCATCTACAGGATCGCGCGCCATCACGGCGGGCTATCCGGTCACATATCGCTTGTGCTGCGGGCGAGATGTAAGCGGGTGTTACGAAAATGGCATTGGCCCCGAAGGGCCTCCGCCTCCATCTGCTGCGGATCGCGCGCCATCACGGCGGGCTGCTGCCTTTTTAGCATGATTGATTTTGACTACCAATCGAGCCAGACGATATTGGTTGCGCCACTGGCGGCCATCACGCGATTTCCAGACACCAAGAGCTGCGTGCCCGCAGGAACGGCGGCAAACGTCACTGCCCCGATGTCAGACCCAGCCTGCCGGATCACTACAGATCCGGCGCCTCCGATGTACAGCGCCTTGAATTTCAACTCGGTCGAGTCGCTTGGCGTCACGGCGCCGTAGCGAACAGCGGTCTCTTGCAATGAACTCATGGTTGTCCTTCACTGGATGATGGTTGACCGCCCTCTATCCCTGTTTTCAGGCCAACATCTGGATTGGCAGGGAACATCGGCGAAGTGTTTTGCTGAAGGTCGGCCGAATGCGTCCCGTTCGGGACCGGAGCGATCAGCGGCGCCGCGTCGCGGTCGGGCATCCCGGCAGACCTCAATATCTGATCAGCGGATTGCGCGAGCCCTGGCAGCATGGCGATCTGGTTGGCCGCCTGTGTTGCCGAGAAAAATCCCTCGACGGCCTTGGTTGCTGCTTCGGCGGCGAGCTTGCTGACCTGCGCGTCGATCAGAGGCTTGTTCTGGCGAAGCTTCTCCAGTTCTATTTCGGCACGGGATTTGATCAGTGCTTGCTCGACAGCCTGTTTGATCTGCTGCTCGACCTGCTCAGGCGAGGACGCAGACGCTGCCGCACGGATTTCCTTGATCAGATCTGCACTATTCGGCAAATCCATCAGCGACAGCAGGAACGGGATCATTACCGACTGATATTGAACCGGCATGACTTTGAAAGCTTCCGTCATCGCGTTGAGCTGCTGCTGTTTGAATGTGGCGGCAGACGGAACGTCGTCAATCCCGACTGTCAGCGCAACGCGAGAAACGTCGTTGTCGAGGTACTCGAAACCGTCCTCGTCGACGACCGGCACATTGATTCCGATCGTGCGGTCATCGACCAACCCGCCGCCATCTATGAAAACGTCCTCCTGCTTCCCGATCGTGTCCGCGATGATCAGAGACAGCAGAATTTCGCCCACTTCAGTTCGCGCTGTCTTGAAATTGTCCAGGATGTCGGCGAGGCTCTGATTGCTCTGCTCAACCTGGCTGTTGAATTGCACGCCGCTGGTTGTGTTCGAGTTCTGTCCCTGGAATTCAGAGTAGATTCCTCCGACTCGCCGAAGAGCCTCTCTAGCGTCCGCTAGCCGTTGGAATTGCTGCTGCGTCAGTTCTAGGTCGGTTGAGACCTTGAAAATGCCGCCTTCACGCATGGCTTTCGGGTCAAGAATGATGTCCGCGTCTGGTCTCGCGACTTCCTGCCTGAATTGCTCATCCTCCCCGACCACCGCGCCCTGAGTCCTTTCCACGCGGCGCGCGGCCATCATCCACATGGCCTTGCTGCGCGTCGCGTTGATCTCATCCTGCAGATAGACCATTCCGCGAGCCAGCCCAAACGGCACCCCTGTCCGGTCCTCGCGCATCCCCCAGAACGGGACATACGGAAATTTTCCGTGCTGCTCTGGATGATCGACATCCGCCAGCTTGTGCGGCCCGAGCCACCACGACAATCGCACTCGCGACACAATCGCGCTATCGACCGACACCAGACCTTTTGCCACTGCGACCACATGCGCCGAGTTTTTCCGGTCGTACTCGACCACTCTGCCGTCCGGAGATCTGATGACGGTGACGCGATTCCATCGACGATACCAGCACTCGCAGAGGGCCACCCGGTTCTGCGACGAGTTGCGCCACTGCGATTCCTCGATTGACCATGTGCGCTCCTGTTCCTGGCTGGCGAACAGATTAGGCAGCGACCCGGCCGAATCGGTCATGAAATGACCCACGCCGTAATCTGACCATCCGCTCGTCGTGTGCCTGATCAACTTGGCATGCTTCGGAAAAATCAGCTCTGGAATGCGCTTGTCGAACCACCGCCGGCGGATCAGATAGCGGGCATTCGAAAGGTCCGGCTTTGCGAACCAATCCCAGAAAATCTCATTCCGGTGGACCGCTTCGACTTTGTACGGATACCGGAACGGATCTTCTTCCCGACCCACATAGCACCAACCTATTCCGAGGCCGATCTGTGTCTTGAACGCCTCTGAGCACGCGACATCCGCTTTTGACCGCTGTTCAGCCTGGTGCAGTTTGAAACTCAGCGCGTCTGCCACATCCGAGCTGTCGTCCTGCGACTGCGGCCGCACGATCCAGTCCCCGCGATTCCGCACTTCCATGCCAAGGACCGATGCCAGTACAGGCCCCATCAGCGGTTCGATGGCCGGCGGGATGCCTATATCGGCCATTCGCTGCAGAATCTCGGCGTCCAGTTGATTGCCGTCGATGTAATCAGCCTCTCGATCAGCCTTCGTGCGCCACGGCGGCTGCTCCTGAATTTCTGTCCAGAATCCGGTGTACTCGTCGAGGGAAAGTTCTTCTGACATCATGCGTTCGCCATGCTATTCAGATGGCAGATATACCATGATTGATTTCTATGCTCTCCAGCACGCCGGGCGACGTGCTGATGGCCTGGTGTACGGATCTGGCTGAACAATCGCTTCCCGACGCATCATCAACCCGTACCTCGTCGCGCTCATCAGGTCGTCGCGCTCTTTCACGACTCGCCCATCTTTTCTGTGATACAGCCGAAACTCCTGCATCCAGTCGTCCAACCCTGCGAACACTTTCAGCCTCCCGGTTTGCATCCGGTCCAGCATTTCCATCAGCCCAGCCTCGACGCCATTGCCGCCAGACCCCTCTGGCTTCCCGGGATCTGGGGCATGAGTCGCGTGCTCCCTGAGCATATTCAACCCTGTGTCTGCGTACTGCTGCGCGAGCCCTTTCCCGCTCCCTTTGTCGTGCTGCAAGCCGTCGTGAGGCCAGGCGCACGGCACCCACGCGCCCCATGCCTTGACTGTAGGGGCGAACAGAATGGGGGTTTGCTCGCGCGCACGATGCGCCTTGATCACGTACCAGCAATCAGCGTCTCGATCCCATGCTGCCTGAACAGCGGCTGCCGGGTGATCCCACCCGAAGTCAATCCCGTTGATACGCGGCCAGTGCGCCGGAATTAGGAACTGTTCGACGAGGATCGATTCTTCCTCGACCGGGAAAATTCGCCCGCTGCCGAGTGTCGGGATGCCCTTTGCGCGAGCCTCACGCTCATGCGCCGGATAGGATGCGACGATGGCTGCGCGCTGCTCCGGTGTGTAGTGCAGAGCGTCATCGATCGCCATTGAGACAATCGCGCGCGTCACTTGCAGCGCTCCACTTCCGGCCCCATGAACAACATTACCACGTCGCTCATGCCGAGCAGCGGAGTGAACGTGATCATCCCGAACTGACCGCGCTGGCCGTTGTTCGTGCGCGTCAGACCCTCTGTATAGATGTCGAGAGGGGGTTCCTCATCCCACCAGACTCCGTCGACGGTCGGACCTTGCCACTTCTCACGGCCCTTCTCGTAAGCCTTGAACGAGATTATTGCCGTTCCAGCCTGCACGTCACCACCGCCGCCGTGGCGCACCTGGACGTTATCCAGCAAGTTCGGCACGCCCATCGCACGATCTCTACCTTTTATGGCGTCCTTTGGCAAAAACCCTGTACCCCACAAGCTTTCTGTCGGTGGCGGCCCAACGAGAATGCGCTGCGGGTTATCCCGCGTCGATTCGCCAGTCACTGACCCGGCCCACAGTAGCGGTGCTTTTTTGAACTCGGCGCCATCCCACCAGTCAGGGTAGCGTCCAGTCGCGTGGATCGCCCATTCGGCGCCGCCGGCAATCGTTTTTCCGAGCTGATTCCCCGCCATGAACAGGCGTTCGCTGTGCGTAGCGCCTGCCCGATGGAACGCCCGTTGTTTTGGATACGGCTCGTAGCATTCCAGCTTTCTCCGTGACAACTCCGCGATGATCGCGGCAAGGAGCGCATCATCCCGCCTCAAGAGCCGCTTTCAATCGCTTGAGCGTTGCCACGGACTCGTTCGACAGCCCGGTTTCGGCTGGCCTGTCCTTGTCCATGCCAAACGCCTCCCGCTCTGCAGCGATCAGCCGGCACTGCGTTTCTGCCAGGACCTTGAGGATGCCAGTCCGTTTTGTTAGATCGCCTTCGCACTCGTCTAGCTCCTGCTGGTACTGCTGCGCCCGCATCCGCAGCAACCGGATGTCTGCCCGGTGGGAAAGCTGGACGTTTGCGCTCGTCGTCGCAGCGCTGTTGATGATCGCCGCTTCGGCTGGCAAGGTTTCGGTTCCGTCGATTGAAACCTTGCCTGAAACCATTGCCGCTGAAACCATTGCCGCTGCTTTGGCTTCGATCTTTGCCGACAGGTCGCGCGGTATCCCGAGTTTCTTGAAATGCTTGTTGATCGCCGTCAGGGTTACGGCTTGCCCGGTTTCTGCTTGGTACTCGTCTGCCAATTGTTGGACGCTCAAAAGTCCCGCGCGCCATCCCGGCTCGATCCTCCCGTAGTCGATTATTCTCGGCGCCGCCA
>DAOTMQ010000160.1:0-8354 GCA_035450385.1 Kiritimatiellia bacterium
CTCATGGGCGGGACGCCCATGCCACGATGGTGGCGCGGGCATCTTGCCCGTGTTTCATGGGCGGGACGCCCATGCCACGATGGTTGCACGGGCATCTTGCCCGTGTTTCATGGGCTAGGGTGGGGCCGCCCCTTCGGGGTTGCGACCCCGGGCACAGCGCGGTTGCTGCTCGTGGGGACGTTTGCCTTCCCACCTTCGCGTGAAACAGCCAGGCAGTGCTTTTTTACTCTCACGATTGCGAGCCACTGCGTGGTCACAATAAGAGAAGTTGACTCGCGATCCGCAACTTGCGACTTGCGGCCAGTCCTGCCCCCCAAAAAATCTCTGTGCTCTCTGCGTTAAAATCGGTTTCGCATTGCGTTCAGCGGGAGATCAAGGTACAGTGGAACTGTAATCGCGGTAGTGCGAGCGTAGGAGTGTGTGGATGTCCATTGATGTGATCATAGTTGAAGATGATAGCCGGTTGCGTTCGGGATTGGTGGAGATTGTCAACCGCGACCCCCAGTGCGTGTGTGTCGGTGCGTTTGGGTCTGGTGAGGAAGCCGTGGAAAAGGCTCCGGCGTTGAAGCCGCAGGTGGCGGTCATGGATATCAATCTGCCGGGCATGGACGGGATCGAGTGCGTGCGTCAGCTTTCGGAATGCCTGCCGGATTTGCAGATCGTGATGCTCACGGTTTATCAGGACACCAACAATCTCTTCCGCGCCTTGGCGGCTGGCGCGCACGGATACCTCGTCAAGCCCGCGCGCGCCCGCGACTTGCTGGCGGCCATCCGCGACATCCATCAGGGCGGCGCACCGATGACCAGCGCTCTGGCGCGTAAGGTGGTGGATGCGTTTCGCGCCCACGCCCCAGACGCCGCTTCGTCGTCATCGCCCGCTTCTTCGACAGAGGGGACCGGCAGTCCGCTGGCGGGGGAACTGGCGCCGCGCGAAGAGGAGGTTTTGGACCTGCTTGCGCAGGGGTTTTCCTACAAGGAGATCGCCGACAAGTTGAATGTGGCGTTCGGCACGGTTCACACCTATGTGCTGCGTATTTACAAAAAACTCCATGTCCGCTCCAAAAATGCGGCGGTGGCCCGCTGGCTGGGGTATCAGCCTGAATCCGGGAAATAGCCGACGGGTAGGGGGAGGCGGTGATGAGGGCAAAAGCGAGAGAGGTCGGGCGGCGTCATTTCCTGCGCTTGGCGCATGCGGGCATGGCGGTGCTGCCGGTGGCAGGCGCGGCGCTCGGTCAGGAGCAGGCGGTGGCTGATTCGGTGCGGCCGGGAAGTGCGCCGCGTACTTATGACCGCAAGGTCAAGCTGGGGCTGATCGGGTGCGGCGGGCGCGGTATGTGGATCAGCAGCTTGTTTGCGGCTCAGGGCGGATTCACGTTCGTTGCGGTAGCCGACTATTTCGAAGAGCGCGCGGTGCGCGCGGGCGAGCAGCTCGGCGTGCCGCCTGCCCGTTGTTTTCACGGGCTCGACGGGTACCAGCGTCTCATGGCTGCCGGTGTCGAGGCGGTTGTTTTGCAGACGCCCCCGTATTTCTTCCCGCAGCTTGCGACCGCCGCGCTTGATGCGGGACTGCACATCTACATGGCCAAGCCGATCGCAATCGACATCCCCGGGACGTTGACGATCAAGGCGCTGGCGGAACGTGCCGGTCGCGAGAAGCGCGTCTTCCAGGCGGATTACCAGTTGCCGCGTGATCCGGTGAATATCGAGGTGGCCAAACGTATCCGCGCCGGTGCACTGGGACGCTTGCAGACCATCTTCTCATCGGGCTGGGCCGGCGGGAATGGCTATCAAGATCCGCCGCTGGAAACCAGTATCGAAAACCGGTTGAAGGATCTGGTCTGGTGCAATGACATCGCGCTGGGGGGCGACTACATTGTGCATTACGACGTCCACATTTTGGACGCGGTGGTCTGGGCGCTGGGCAAGGCCCCCGTCGCCGCGCTGGGGGCCTCTTGCGCCTTCAGGCCCTCCGTCCATGGCGATGCGCGCGACTCGAGTATGGTGGTCTACCTGTTTGACGACGGCACGATGTGGTGTCATCAGGGCATACTCGGTGCCTACCACGACTGGATCAGGACAGGACGCTTGACCGCTTCGTTGCAGGGAACGCAGGGCACGGCTTGCCTGTCATACGCAGGCAAATCGTATGTGCGCGGCGGACCGCGTCACTTTAGCGGCGGTGTGCCGAATCCCGAGGCGAGCGTGCGCATCAACATTGATGAGTTCCGCCAGGCGATCGACGCCGGCGACTATTCGAACGAGCAAGTGACACGGGCGGTCGATAGCAACCTCACCGCCATCCTTGGCCGTGAGGCGGCGGCGCGGCGTGACCGGGTCACCCTAGAAGCGCTACTGGCTGAGCGGCGCGTCTTGAACCCGGATCTCACCGGGCTCAAGCGCTGAGGCGGCGTCCGTTTTGGGCGGATTAGTCGTGCTACTTCTTCGTCTTGCGCGAGGGTTTCGGCCCGCCGATCGGCGTGAAGGTTTTGGTCTCGCCCGGCTTGCTGCCCGTCCATGACTTGCCGTCGAACCCCTTGGTCGCGGCACCGGGGGTGATCTTAACCTCGTCGGCCAGACCGATCTCCACGATCTTGACATCGTCGATGTAGAGATAGCCGGTGTTGCACTTGTCGACGCCGGTGGCGTCGAGCGCAAGGATCTTGAGCATCAGCCATTCGCAGTTTTCCAGATGGCTCTGTTGCAGCTCAGAGCGGCCGAAGGTCGGGATGACGCGCTCAACCCGCTTCCATTGTTTCGGCACATGGGAGAACTCGCCGGTTTCGGCGTTGTTGAAGTAAATGACCTGAAAGCGCACGGCTTCGCGCAGGTCGCCAAATGCGGGGTTGTTGCTTTTGACAGCGCGCGGATGCCACCGGTAACCGATCGGATAGATACGGCACTTGGGGCCCGGCCCGCCGGTGGTGCCGATCGAGCGCGCCGAGAGTGAAATCATATATTTCTTCTTGGGATCAAACCGGATAGGGGCCGTGTAAACCTGAACGCCTTGGTTGATGCACACCTCGTGGATTGAGGCGTCTAGGCGCATCACATGCTTCCGCATGGAGGCTTTGTCCTCTACAACCGACACGTACTTGTGGTTATTCAGGTAGTGTTTGTTGTGGTCGAAGACGTAGAGCCAGTGGTTGAGCGGGTCGGTCTCGTCATCGAAGTGCCCGTTTTGGACGAGGTTCAAAGCGTCGGGAGGTGTTTTTTGCGCGTGCGCGGGGTGTATCGCGCAGACGCCTAGCATCAGCGCTGCGGCGATCCAGAGAAATGAGCGTGAGGTGTGTGTCATGGTCGTCTCCTTTTTAGATATGATTGATTTTTGTGCCGCGCGCGGCGCGGCAAAATTTGGAGTGCGGTGACAAGAGCCGCGCTGCGCGCGGGTCGCGGCACCGCTTTCCTTCCGCGCACGGCGCGGAAGGCGGCTCGCGGGGACGCTCGCCCTCCAGCCCATGATTCGTCTCGCGGAGCGCCGGGAGGGACGAGCGTCTGCTCGTCCGGGCGGCGTTCCACGCCGCCGTTTTGTGAACGTCTTGCGCCGGAAAAGCGGCGTCGCGCGGGATACCGCTTGCCGCCGCACTCCAAATCCACTCGCCAGACTTGCGAGTGCCGGAAGAGGACAAGAAAAAAGAGGCTCTTGCAAAAAACCGTGGCATGGGCGTCCCGCCCATGGAACACGGGCAAGATGCCCGTGCCACACCTGCAAGCGAGGGGTAACGGTCATTTCCTTCCTCATTACGACATGTTCTTCAATTTTCGTATGACCCATTCTAGCGACAACAGCGCGATCAGGCAAGCCAGCACGAACGGCGTTTGCCAAAGCGAACGGTATTCGAGCTTGCGTTCGCGCCGTTCACTGACATGCAAGTCCTGAAGAGCGGCGTCGATCTCCGCCGGCGTGCCGTAACGCCCGCCGCTCGAACGCGCCAACGCCTTCAAAACCTTATCGTTGATGGGTTTCAGCACCATCTCTTGCGAGGTCGCGCGCACCGTGAAGAGACACGGCGTGGACTGGACCTTCTTGCCGTCGATCTCGACGGTCGCCATGGCGCGGTAGTTGCCGGGCTCGTTCGGGGTGAACTCGGCCACGTACCCCGGGATCTCCGCGCCGCCTGCGGCCTGAATCGTACGTCCGGCCATGGTAAGCGGAATGACACGGTCGGAGGGCGTCGTGATCTCGCACGCCACCTTCCAGTTCTTGCGGGTTTCGTTGGGCGGAATCACCAAGCGCCCTTGCAGGATCGCGGGATCGCCCACGGCGATCGTGCCGGCATCGGTAAAGAGTTCGAGGTGATACTTGTCGAGATCGCTTTCAGACGGCGACATCCACTGTACGATCTGACGCCAGAACTTCGGGTAGGGCTTGTCTTCACCGGGCTGCATGACCCAGCGCCAGAGCGAGTCGGTCAACACGGCCAGTACCTTGCCTTGGCCGTAGACACGCGAGACCAGAAGCGGGTGGTTGCCGCTATCGGTTTGGGCCTCGGCCAGCGCAAACGCACCGCCGGAGAGGGTGGCGCCGGTGAAGACGGAGAGCACGGGCGGTAGGGTGGCCGGCATGTCGGGGTTGTTGGCCAGGGCGGGATGGGCGCGTCCCTCGGCGGTCCAGACGACGTTAAACCGGCCTTCAAGCGCCGGCGCACCGGCACGCGTGAAGGGCAGCAGCTTGGCGAGTTCGGTTTTTGCGATACCGTCGGAACCCCACAGCTTCTGTCCGCCGAGCAGGATCAGACTGCCACCTTTTTCGACAAAGCCGAGGATCGCGCGGCAGTGTTCAGCCGAGAGCGCTTGGGCGTCGAAATCGCCCAGTATGATGATTTTATTGAGGCTGAGTTGCTCGGGCGTGAGATCAAAAACGAGCCCTTGGCGATCACCGTACGCGATCCACTCCTTGGTGTTGGGGTCGGCGCGGCTGGGCATCTGGAAGAACGCCAGCGGCGTAATGTCCTTGTTGGCGAACAGCGCGCGGGCAAAGTGCTTGCTTTCAAAACGCGGCACGTCTTCGAGGAACAGTACGCGGTTCTTGGCGTCCAAGACATCCACGACAACCACGAGTTCGTTATCGTTGGTCTGCACTTCACCCGGCAGAACCGGGATGCGCACAGTATAGGTTTCGCTGCCCACTTCGGGATGGGCGAGCTTGAACTGCACGTCGCGACTGCCGCCTTCGGGCGGAAGCTGGACTGCGACTTTGTCGATCTCTTTGCCGCTCTTGAGCAGTTGCACCTGGAAGGGTTCGCCCTTGCCGCCCTGACCGGCGACCGTGACGGACATTGCCGTGTCCCAGCCGACAATCGCGCGACGCGGGGTGTCGATCATGTCCACGCGCATGTCGGGCTTGTCATCGGGCAGTCCGGGCTTTTCCAACTCCGCGACATAGAGAGGCGTCGGCCAGCTCATTTCGGCCCAGGTATCGCGCTTCTCACGCGTGTCGATCGCATCCGTCAACACCAGCACGCCCGCCAACTCTTGACCGCGCAGACGCTCGAAAAGCCGGTTGAGACTCAGGTTGAGGTGCGTGGACTTCCCTTCAGGTTTAAGCGTGTCGAGTTGTTCAAGGCCGATCGGCGAGTCGAGGTCAGAGTGGAAGGGATAGACCTCGAACAGGCAAGATGAACGCAGCTTTTTAACCCAGTCGGACTTGTTCAGCAACGCCATGGCCGTCTCCCAGCGGGTGCGCTGGGCGCTTTCGTCGGCGCTCTGGCTCATGGAGCCGGAAACATCCAGCAGCACGATAAAACGCGGCTTGATGATTTCGGTGAGCGCGCTTTTCTTGCCGGGCAACAACAGCACCCAGAAAAAGGCCAGCAAAAAGAGCAGGCGCAGGCCGACCAAGACGAGACCGGTCGCCGAGCGCGGCAGGTAGCGCCACGCAGCGTAGGCCACGACAACAAGCGCAACCACCAGCGCCACGAGAATCAGGGCGCCGGAGATGCTGTTCTCAAAAATCCATTCTGTGGTAGGCATATCAAAAGGGTGTCAGGGTAAGGCGTCAAGAGGTCACGACTTTGCCGGCGGAGTCAACCGTCATCTTCTCCGTTGCGCCGACTTGGGAACGCAACGCACGGTTGGCGACCCACCATTCAAGCAAGGCGAGCACCAGCGCGATCCAGAGGAAGATTTCAGCGAGGGAGCGCCCGTTGCGGTGTTCATCAATCAGGCGCAACATCTCCTCGGGATCATGGGCGCTCAGCAATTTTTTGAAGCCGGTCCATTCGGCGAGTTCATCCTCGCTCGCGGGAGTCAGGCGCGATTCAAAGCGGTCGGTGTTGACGGCCAGCACGGGCTCCGGTTCGGCCGCGCCCGTCTTGGCGCGCGTGTAGATGCCCGGTTCGGGCAGGTCCTCGATGAAGAAGGTCCGATTGCCGCCGTCCTTGATCTGCAAAGGCAGGCCGGAGGGCATGGTGATCGCGTCATCATCGCGGTAATTGGGGACGGCCTCGTTGACCGGCAGGTGCGTGCCCAAGGTGAGGTGCGGCGGCTGAACAGATGCGCCTGCGCCTTGGCGGATGAGTTGGTGTACAACCGGCAGGAAGAACGCGGTGAGCGGGAAGGTGCTCCAGTCGCGGTTCGCGCCGACGGTGAAGAGAAAGACCCGCCCGCGGCCTACGACACGGCCCGCCATGAAGGGCTGGTCGTCACCGGCCGTGATCAGCACGGCGGCGTTTTCCTCAAGCTCACCCAGCGTCACCACCCGCTTGAGGGCCACCGTCGGCACCGTGCCGGGCGGCAGCGGCAGCGTGAAGGTCACCACCTGCCCCTCTTGATTCGGGATGCGCCTGAGCGGGCGGGCCGCCATGTCGACAGGGATATCGATGACGCCGGACGGGAAAGCGGGCAGGACCTTCAACTCGGCATAGGCACCCGCTTCCGCACGGTAACCGGGAAACACCACGACCACGCCGCCGTTCTTCGCGTACTCCTCGACGCGCAAAATGGTCTGTCCATCCAGCGGGAAGGCATCGCAGAGGAACAGCGCTTGGTAATCACGCAGGTCGATCTGTGCCAGTTCAGGCGTCTCCACTTGCTTGACGCTCTCATCGTCGGCGCCGGGCGCCAGCGCAGCCTTGAGATAGCGCGTGGCGTCTTGGGGACCCGCAATCAAAACGGGAAGCTGCTTACGCACACGGATCAGGAATTGAAAGTCGTCATCTTCCTGCAACGCGTCTTGGGGTGTCTTGACGGTGGCGACATGTACACCCGGCTCGAGTCCGCTGAGCACAAAGTCGACAGTGGCTTCGGTGTCGGCTTCCGTCATGATGCTGCGGCGTCCGCGCTCCTGTCCGCCGACCTCCACGGCGACCGCGATTTGCTTGGCGGTACCGGTCCGGCCGACGCGGACGTTCAGGCGCGCGGTCTGACCGGCCAGCATCAGGGCGGGCGAGACCTTGACGTCGGTCGGGCAGGTGTTGTCCGGCTGCAACGCGCCAGCCAGCAGGGCGAAGAAGGAGACCTTGTCGCGCTGTTCGCGCGTGATGCGGACCCGGCCGCCGTCGTCTGCGGCCTCGTCCGGGGGTGCCTCGCGGAATCCCTGCCAGGCCAGGGCTTGGCCGTCCGTCAGGATGTAGACCTCGCGTTCGCGCCGGCCGTCCTGTTGCTCCAGCGTGCGCAGGGCCAGCGCGACCGCGTCATCCAGCTTGCTGGAGCCGTGTTGACAGGCGAGCGCCTGAATCGCCTGCACGACCGTCGCATGTTCAGTGGTCGGTTTTTCAATGACCGGGAGCGGCGTGTCGCCGGCCACGTACACGCAGACGCGGTCGCCGGCGAAAAGCCCGTTGACGATACTGACGGCGGCGTCTTTACAGATGGCGAAAACCTTGCCGCGATCCAACTCGTAGTTCATGCTGTAGGAGGCATCGATCACGATCGCCACATCGCGTCGCGTTCGGCTCAGCCAAGAGCCGCCGGTGGCGGAGCGCAGCACCGGGAGAGCGAACGCAAAGCCGATCACCAGCAGGAGCAACGTGCGCAGCAGCCACAGCAGGAAATTCTCAAAACGCACCCGGCTGGACGAACGCTTCTGCGCGGCCTTCAGGAAGCGCAGGGTCGGGAAGGGAGTAACGACAGTGCGGCGACGCTGAAACATGTGCAGCATCAGCGGGATCGCAGCGGCCGTCAGCGCCCACAGAAAAGTTGGATTGGCGAAAACGAGCATAACGTGAGGTGAAAAAATGGGCAGAGCCCGTCGGACTACGAACCCTTACCGCAAGGCATCTCAACAAGCACCATCGCAAACATAACTTTTCCATCGTAGCGCATGTTCCGTCCCTTGTCGAGTGCGCACAGCGCGTTTTTTGTAATCGGTTAGTGACAGGGGGGAAGAGTTATCGTGTACGGGTACGTGAACGAGT
>DAOTMQ010000161.1:0-2011 GCA_035450385.1 Kiritimatiellia bacterium
ACGGTCCGGTTTAACAATGGCCTCCAGTCGCGGACGTTTGAGCAGGCCTTTGGGTATTTCGAGACCCGCGTGCAGTTCTCGACCCAGCCGGGGTGGTGGACGGCGGTCTGGCTCTCGGGAGTGCCGTACGGCGAAGGCACCGACACGTTCCAGAGTCCGCAAGAGTTCGATATTTTCGAGGATTTCTACAAGCCGAAGGTCAAAAACGACATCAGCCACTGCTACCACGCCACCGCGTCGCTGAGTACCTACAAGGATCAGGGCGACGGCAAGGGGATCGGCGGCAACGATATGCTGTCGCGAACAAATATCGCCCGTTGCTCCAAAGGCAAAGTCGTGACGCTGGAGCGGTACGACGGGTGGCACACCGTGGCTTTGGAATGGACGCCTCTGGAACACATCTTCTATGTGGACGGCCAGGAGACGCTACGCCAGAACTACCGGGAGGTTCCGATCACCACGGTTCCGCAAAGGGTCTGGATCAGCGAGTGTCTGAGGACGCCCAAAAAGTTGAAGAAGGACGGCGGCCATCCCCCCTTCTACGGCTTTCTGGAGGACGCGACGTTTCCGGACCAACTGGTGGTCGATTACGTCCGGGTCTACGAGGAGGACTACGGGAAGAAAACAGCGCCCGCAGTCACGGTGACACTGGACGGGAAACCGGAGGAGTGGCGGCAGGACCAGCCGATGACGTTCCATGTCCACGCCGATGATCGTGACGGCACCGTGAAGAAGGTCTATCTTTTTTCTTCAGGTTACATCCGGGCCGAGGCGGATGTGCCCGCGCCCGCGCCCGCATCGGGATGGTCCCGCTTGACGTCGCTGTTTGCGAAACGCGGCCATTCTGTCGACCAGACGTTTACCGTGACCAACCTTTTCGAGGCCGACAACACGATTATCGCCATGGCAAAGGATTGCGACGGCCTGATCGGTTTGTCGGCACCGCTCCAGATCACTGTGCTCACCGGTCGCGAGTACACGGGCACCGCATATCAGGGCAAGCCCCAGACCATCCCGGGCAGGATCGTCGCGGGCCATTACGACGAGGGCGGGAGGGGCGCGGCCTTCCAAGACAACACCGACAAGGGGGATCCGAGAGCGTCCTGGCGGAATACAGAGATCGCCAACAGCGTCGAGTCGGCGATTCCGGTGACCGCGCGATGGGTGACCTACCGCGTGCATGTGGAGGAGTCTGGCGAGTATGACGTCGAGCTGTTCATGAACCGTCCTGACTACGGAAGGAAAGGCAAAGACTTCAGCGCCATTCCAGACGATGTGGTTCAACTGGAGGTGGATCGGGTCAAGGTCGCCGAATGGAGCTTGCCCGCCGCGTGGGATTCCGGCTATGGATTCCGTAACCCGACTCTTCCGATGGGCAAGCGGAGGGTCAAGCTGACGGCCGGTGACCACCAGCTCATCGTGCGGTTTGGCAGGGCGAAGAGTCCGCACACCTTCTTTGGCGGTTTCATGTTTACTAAAAAAAGCGGTTTACCTTCCGAGGGTGTTTAGGTAAGCTATCCTCGTTTCAAATCATGGGTTGAAAGGGGGCGTTTCTGGAAACGCGGCGGAGTGGCAGTGTCAAGTATAAGCGGATTGTGCTGAAACTGAGCGGTGAGGTTCTTGGGAACCGTTCGTCGGGAGAGTGTATCGATCCGGATGCGTTGGCTTCAATGGCGCGGCGTGTAGCGCGGGTCACTGAACTGGGCGTGCAGATCGGCATTGTGCTGGGCGGCGGCAACATCTTCCGCGGGCTCAAGGGCGAGTCCAAGGGCGTACACCGCGTCACCGGCGACAACATGGGCATGTTGGCCACGATCATCAACGGGCTGGCGATGCAGAACGCGCTTGAGCAACTGGGTCTGGAGACGCGCTTGCAGACGGCCATCGAGATGCATCAGGTGGCTGAGCCTTTCATTCAGCGCAAGGCGCTCCGGCACTTGGAAAAGGGGCGCGTGGTGATTTTTGCGGGCGGCACGGGGAACCCCTATTTCAGCACCGATTCGGCGGCAGC
>DAOTMQ010000161.1:2111-8338 GCA_035450385.1 Kiritimatiellia bacterium
GGATAGATCAGGAGAGAGAGACGATGGACACACTGGATGAAGTATTGCTGGACACCGCCGATAAGATGGGTAATTCGCTCAAGGTGCTGAAGGATCAGTTCGCTGGCCTGCGCACCGGCAAGGCGTCGCCCGCTTTGGTGGATGGTGTGCAGGTCACTTACTACGGCACCCCGACCCGCCTGCGCGATCTCGCGAACATCTCGACGCCGGAGCCGCGCCTGATCGTGATCAGCCCGTTTGACCCCACGGCACTGTCGGAGATCGAGCGAGCGATTCTCGCGGCCAATCTCGGCGTGACCCCGCGCAACGACGGCCGCGTGATTCGCGTCCCGATCCCCGAACTCAACGAGGAGCGCCGCAAGGAGATCGTCAAGGTGGCCAAGCGCCAGGCTGAAGAGGCCCGCATTGCAGTCCGCAACGTGCGCCGCGACGGCAACGAAGCGATCAAGGCGTTGCAGAAGGATGGGAAAATTACGGAAGACGAGCGCGACCGGGGATTGGACGAGGTACAGAAGGCTACGGACAACCACATCGCGAAGATTGACGAAGAACTGAAAAACAAAGAAGCGGAGGTAATGGCCGTATAAACGGCTGTTGCCTGTTACGGAGGCACAAGTCATGGCAGAGCAGGATCAAGTTAACCAGGGAGCAATCCCCCCGAAGGTGTCACCACTTGACAAGCCGGAGGGTCAGGCGGCAATACCCCCCGCCGGTGCGGCGGCCAATGCGCCACGCCCGATCACCGTCCGCTTGAAGCCTGCGGCTCTCGCGGCGCCCCCTGCGGTTGCGCCCGCAACCGCGGCCACAGCCGTGCCGCAGCCGCAGCGGCCTGTCGATCCCAAAGCGACATCGCGTATACCGGTGCCCGAAGAGGTGGCCGCAGCGGCAACTGCGCCGATCCGCCCCGTGACCGTGCGGCTGCGCCCGGTCGCAGCGCCATCCGAGGCCGACTCGAAAGTCGCGCCTGGATCCACTCAGGAGATCTCTCAGGTTGAACTGTCGGCCACGGCTCCTATCGCGCCGATCATTCCCGTGCAGCCGCAGCCGCAGCCGCCGCCGACTCCTGGCGCGTCTCCGCTGCCCGACGGTCCCAAGCCGCTCTCGCCGGCGCAAGTGCAGGCTTCCAAATCGAAGACATCGCGCATTTCGCTAGATGCGGCGATCGGTGTCGCACCTACCGGGAAGGAAGGCCCCAAGACAATCCGTTTGAAGCGCCCGTCTGATTTGACGGCCCCGCCAGCGGTCCCCACGGTGGCTTCGACACCGTTGTCGCCGGCTTCAGCCCGCAAGACCTCTCGCATTCCGGATTCGGCTCTGCCGACTGAAGGCGATGGCAGCGCGGGTGTCACCCAAAAGAAGACGCTGAAGATCAAGCGTCCGGGTAGGCCCGATGCTGCGGATGAGGCGGGGGCGGAAGGCGATGGGTTCCCAGAAGGCGTGCAGATGACGCCCATCAGCCCGTTGGACTTCCCGGTGCAGAAAGAAGAGTCGTCGGTCTTTACGACGTTCGCTACGGTCTGTGCGATTGCCGCCGCCGTGGTGCTCGTGCTCCTGACTCTCTGTTTGGGCGCGCATGCCGTCGGCCCCGACGCCGGCAAGAACTCCGTGGCATCGGTTAGCGGTCCAGAACTCCCGTGGCCCGGGCGTATCGCGAACTGAGGCTGGGTTACGACAGACGATTTTTGAAGTCTTCGTAACCGAAGGTGCGTACGGTGTGCAGGGTGCCGTCAGGCTCGCGTAACATGATCGAGGGAAGGCGGATGCCGTTGAAGGTGTTGGTCTTGACCATTGTGTAGTGCGCCATGTCTTCGAAGATCACGCGGTCGCCGGTCCGCAGCGACGTGTCGAACGACCAATCGCCGATGATGTCGCCCGCGAGGCAGGTGGCGCCCGCAAGCCGTACGGTATGAGCCTTGACGCCGGGGTCACAGCCGATGTCGGCCTCCGGGCCGGGGCTGGCCTGACCGCTCCAGGCGGCGTCGCGGAAGACGCGGGGACGGTACGGCATCTCCATCACGTCCGGCATGTGGCAGGCACACGAGGCATCGAGGATGGCGATGGACATGTCGTTGTCCACCACATCCAGCACGGTCGCCACGAGCGTGCCGGCGTTGAGGGCGCAGGCCTCGCCGGGTTCGAGGTAGATGGTTTCGATATTCGGATGGCGCGTGCGGAATGCGTTGAGTGTGTCGCACAGCAGATCAAGATCATAGTCAGACCGCGTGATGTGGTGACCGCCGCCGAAATTGATCCAGGAGAGACGCGGCAACAGGTCGCCGAAGCGTTCTTCGATCGCGGCCAACGTGCGCACGAACGGCGCGGCATTCTGTTCGCACAGGGTGTGCGAGTGCAACCCGGTCACGCCGTGCAACGTTTCGCCGTCAAAGGCCGCGCGGCGCACGCCTAAACGCGAACGCGGCGCACAGGGGTCATAGATTTCGGCCGCGCCTTCGGAGTGTTCCGGATTGATGCGCAGACCGCAGACGACATCCCGTCCGCTTTCGGCTACGACATGCTGGAACAGGCGGAGCTGCGCGAAGGAGTTGAGCGTCACATGGTCGGCCAGCGTCACGATCTCGCGCATTTCGGCTTCAGAGAAAGCAGCGGCGAAAGCGTGGACCTCGCCGCCGAAGGTCTCGCGGGCGAGGCGCGCTTCATGCACCGAGCTGGCGCAGCAGCCGTCCAACACGCGCCGCATACGGGGAAAGACGCTGAACATCGAGAAGGCTTTCAGCGCAAGCAGGATGCGGCAGCCGGTACGGCGTTTGACTTCGCCCAAGATGGCGAGATTGCGTTCGAGGGCAGCGGCATCAACAACGAAAGCTGGGGTAGGATGAGAGAACATAGAAGTTAGAAGTTGGGATTTAGGAGTTAGGATTTAGGAGTTGGCATTGCTCGGATTCGTTTAACCACAGAGAACACAGAGAGCACAGAGGTTTTTTGGGGGCAGTGGTTTTTGATCCGTCTGATCCACCTTACAGCCTCACGGCCTCACAGCCTCACAGCCAATTGAAAGGGTTTGAGCGAGATGCATCAAAAATGCGTCGAGCAGCGCCGCCATGAGCGGCAATGTCTTGCGGGTCTGTTCGATCACCCCTTCATGCGACAGGTTCGGGCCGCTGATACCGGCCGCCATGTTGGTGATGCAACTCAGGCCGGCGGTACGCAGGCCAGCGGCGTTCGCGACCGTGGCTTCGGGCACGGTGGACATACCGACGGCGTCGGCCCCCATACCAGCATAGGCGCGGATTTCGGCCGGAGTTTCATAGACGGGGCCAGAGGTGAAGGCATAGACGCCTTCGCCAAGAGTCGCACCGGTATCGTGCGCGGCTTTGCGCAGCAGGTCGGTGAGCGCGGGCGAGTAGATTTGCGATTGATCCGGGAAGCGCGGTCCCCAGCCGGGCATGACCGGTCCGATGAGCGGCGAGATGCCGACCGTGTTGATGTGGTCGCGGATGATCATCAGGTCGCCGGGGGTGAACGAGGGTGTGATGCTGCCTGCGGCGTTGGTGATCAACAGATTGCGGGTGCCCAGGCGGCGCAGCAGTTCGACGGGCATCACGACCGGTCCCCAACCCGCGCCCTCATACCAGTGGCGGCGGCCCATAAAGGCCGCGATGCGCAATCCGTGGCGGTCGAAGAGCAGGAACTCACCGGCGTGGCCGACGACCGTGCTGGCACCGAGCCCGGGGATCTCGCTGTAGGGCAGGCGCAGCAGCGGCGTGTCAACGGCCAGCGCCTTGCTCCAGCCAGAGCCGAGGATCATGCCGCAGTCCGGCGGCTGTTCGCGGCAGAGACCGGGCAGCGCGGCGGCGGCGGTTTCGAAAAAGTCAGGGGTCATGCGGGTTCCTCCAGAGTGATGGTTTCTGGGTCCGTGAACGTGATGCGGCCCTCGCAGACCGTCAGCACCGGTCGGGCGTGCAACGTCCAGCCGCCGAACGGTGTGTTGCGCGAGAGCGAGCGGAAGGTGTCGGGCGTTACGCGCCATGGCGTTCGCGGGTCGATCACCACGAGATCCGCGGGCACGCCGGGCGCGAGGGAAGGCGCGGGGCAACCTAGCAACGCGGCGGGGCCGGTAGTCCAGCGGGCAACCCACGTCAGCGGGGAGAGGCCCTCTTGGAGGACCATGATTTCCCACGTGACGCCGATCGCGGTTTCGAGGCCGATGACACCGAACGCGGCTTTGAGGAAGCTGCGGTTTTTGTTCGCGGCGGTGTGGGGCGCGTGGTCGGTGGCGAAGAGGCTGAGCGTGCCGTCTAGCGCGCCGTCGCGGAGGGCACGCACGTCCTCGCGGTTGCCGAGCGGCGGATTCATGCGGTAGTTGCCGTCATCGCCGGGGATCTCGTCGGCGGCGATTGCGAGGTGGTGGGGCGAGGCTTCGCCGGTGACCGGCAAGCCCTCAGCACGCGCGGCGCGGATGGCCGCCACCGAATCGGCGCACGAGACGTGCTGGATATGCGTGGCGCAACGGGTTTCACGGCAGAGCCGGATGTCGCGCAGCACGGCTTCGACCTCGGCTTCGGGGGGGAAGAGCGGCAGCCCCAATTGACGCGCAATCGCACTGTCACGAACCACACCGTTTTTGGCGAGCGCCGGTACGACCGCATGATCCATGATCGGTTTGCCGAGCCGCTTGGCACGCGTCATCGCTTCGCGCATGACCGCATCGTCGGCGACCATCGCGCCGTCATCGGTGAAGGCGGTGGCACCGGCGGCGGCGAGGGCATCGAGGTCGGCGATTTCACGTCCTTGCCGACCTTGAGTGATGCAGGCGGAAGGCAGAATCCGGACCGGCAGGTCGTCCTCGACCTGCTCGCGCACCCAAGCGGGCGTATCGCCAGCGGGCATGGTATTGGGCATGGTCACGACCCGCGTGAATCCGCCGGCCGCAGCTGCGGCCGCACCGGTGCGGCGCGTTTCGGCGGCGGGGGCGCCCGGATCGCGGAAATGGACATGAACATCCCAGAAGCCCGGCGCGACCAGCAGGCCGTCGGCATTGATGCGCGGCACGTCTGCGGGGGGAGCGGAGCAGGCGACGATCATCCCGTCGCGCACGTAAAGATCGGCGATTTCATCGCGGTTGCGCGCGTGATCCAGAATCCGCACGTTTTGAAGGTAAAAGGTCGTCATCACGCAACTAGTGTACGGAGTGCGGCAGAGAAATGCAACCGTGGACAACTAAGGGACAGGTAATTTGAAACGTTCGCCCATGAAACACGGGCAAGATGCCCGTGCCACTCCTGCAAGCAAAGGGTTTTGCAAGAGCCTCCAAACGAAAAAGCAGTGCTGTGCCTTTTCGAGTGTTTCGTGGTTTTCGTGGTAAGAATTTCTGAAGACCGGCTCTCTTGCGACGGTCCGCGACGCCCCGCCGTACTTTCCTTGTCCATTTTTAGGCACTAAACTCGCATACCCCCTGTCACCAACCGATTACGCCCGAAACCGCGTTCGACAGGGTATGGCCGGTTTTGTATGATACACGCACTGTTAGGTTCCGTGACGTCGTAGGGATCAGGGATGAACAGAAAAAAGAAATTGATCTGTTGGTTGGGCGCGGGCATCGTTCTCGCGGCAGGTCCGGTCTGGGGCGTGATCGGGACCGCCATCGGCATGGTTCTGGCGTTCGTAAATCTTGCCCGGTCCCAGCCGCAACCTGAAGGGCTTGCCGATAACATTCGCTTTGTGCTGTACGCGACAATGGCCGGTTGGGTCGCCTGCCCTATTGGAATCGTGATCGTCATCGTGGCGGTTATCAAGCTTGGTCAGAACAAGCAAAGCGTCGAAAAACCTCAGGACGTGCTCCTGCCGTCGGATAGTGAAAGACCGTGTGCTTTACCGAAGAGATTTCGAGGGCTCTTCTCATGGCTCACCCTGTATGCGATTCCCATGTGTGCCCTCATTCCCGTGATGGCTATCTTCCTCGTCAATCGCTCCGCATCTCCCCAGTGGAATTCGGTCATTCGCGTTATGTTCGGGCAACTGCCCATATACGCTGAGTACTCACATGCCTTGAGAAGTCTGCTTTTCGTTCCAATGTTTGGCTTCGCCGTTTTCCTCCTTGTCTTTCTTGTGGAAATGGTTGTTTCGATGTTCTCGCGCATCTCTATCGGTTTTCATCTCTTCGGTGCTTGGATGATCGGTTTTATTCCATCCTTCGAGCTTTGGTATTTGCGCTGGGTCAGAATTCGGGTCGAAAACAGGACGCCACTCATGATTGAGACCGGCAGGGC